>JAEWOQ010000226.1 GCA_023460875.1 Pseudomonadota bacterium | reverse complement strand
CCCTCTGGCTGTTCTGGACGCTGCCGGACACGCCCCTGAGCGGCGCGGCCAACGACATGTTCAGCGAGAAGTTCGCTGACTCTCCGCTGTTGGTCACGCTCCCGCTGTTCACCTTCGCGGGCGTGCTCCTCGCCGCGAGCGGAGCGCCCGACCGACTCGTGCGGGTGTCCCGCGCCCTGTTCGGCTGGGCACACGGCGGCCTCGCGATCGTCTGCCTCGTCGCCTCGACGATCTTCACCACGTTCACCGGTGGGAGCGGCATCACCATCGTGGCGATCGGCGCGCTGCTCTTCCCCGCGCTGATTCAAGAGAAGTACCACGAGCGGTTCTCCCTCGGACTGGTCACCACCGGCGGATCGTTGGGGGTGCTGTTCCCGCCCAGCGTACCGGTGATCCTCTACGGCGTCGTCGGCGGCGTGGACATCGAGGGGTTGTTCATGGCGGCCCTGCTCCCGGGGTTGCTCATGCTCCTCGTGCTGGCGATCTACAGCAGCGTGGTCGGGGCACGCGCGCAAGTGGAGCGGACGCCGTTCAACCCGCGCGAAGCGGCTGCCGTGCTCTGGTGGGCGAAGTGGGAGGCGGCGCTGCCCGTGGTCCTGATCGCCGGCCTGATGAGCGGGATGTTGCGGATCCACGAGGCGGCCGCCTTCACCGCGCTCTACGTCCTCGTGGTCGAGCTCTTCATCTACAAGGACATCGCGCTGCGTGACGTGCCGCGCATCGCGGTCGACTGCGTCGTGCTCGTAGGCGCCATCCTGATCATCCTGGCCACCGCCATCGGGCTCACCGCGTATCTGATTCAGGCGAGCGTCCCCCAGATGATCCTCGAGTCGATGCAGACGTTCATCGGGTCGAAGTGGACGTTCCTGCTCGTGCTGAACGTCTTCTTGCTCCTGGTGGGCATGACGATGGACATCTTCTCGGCCATCGTCGTCGTGGTCCCGCTGATCGTGCCGATCGCGCAGCACTTCGGCGTGAACCCCTACCACCTGGGCGCGATCTTCCTCCTGAACCTGGAGATCGGTTACCTGACGCCCCCCTTCGGGCTCAACCTCTTCATCTCCGGCTTCCGCTTCAAGCGGCCGCTCACTCAGGTCTACCCGGCGGTGCTGCCCTTCATCCTCTTGCTGCTGGTCACCCTGGGCATCACGACCTACGTGCCCCAGCTGTCCACCTGGAGCTCCAGGCTCTCGGGGGCGCTCGACATCGAGATGTCCGCCCTCACGACGGCCGACGAACCCCTCGGCCCGTCTCCGTCGGACCCGGAGGGGCCGGCCAGCACGGAGACGCTCGAGGACCTCTCCGGCGAGACCCTCGACGACCTCCTCGATGACGCGCCAGCGCACCCCGAAGACGCACCTACCGCCGACGAGACCCTCGACGATCTGCTCGGACAAGGGCGATCGGACGAGACCCTCGACGATCTCTGACAGGGCGTTGAGAGCCCCCTGCCAACGGGCAGCGGCGGCGCCCGCGCGGACCCTGGCTTAGGGGCGTCGGGCCGAGTCTCCTGTGCGTCGCCCTCCGTGCCCGGCGCGACCCGGTGGCTGAGCCTGTTTGGACGGTGCGCACGATGCGCACCAGCGCAGATGGCTCACGGTGCCATTGCAATCGTGCACTCACACAGCGACGCCCGCACAAGCCGCCTTTGTCATAGTGTCTACACGACAATTCATCAGGCTAGTTTCTTCGATATAGCCACAAAATAATTGATCACGATCGAGGGTAGTCAGCTGGGTACCGAGGGATTAGATTCACTTCGCGGCGTAAACGTGTCTCGTTTCGATACGAGACCGACACGCGCCATCACCACGCAGAAAGGGGCTCGTCGGATGGACCACGTGGAAGAAGTGGGGGTGGAGGCCAGCGCCCTGGTCACTGGAGGGCTCCGCGCGAAGCGCCCTCGCGTCGTCGTGTGTGGCACCGGGGATCGGACCCGCGCCACCCAGCTCCTGGAGGAGCACGGGGGCGCTGAGCCCCTCGTGGTACCCGAGACGGAGGAGCTCCGCGCCCTGGTCGCGGCGGCGCTCACCGCAGACGCCGCGGTGGTCCTCGTCGACGCGCGCGTCGGGGTCGTCCACCGGACGCGCCGCGATTGCTATCTCTGCAGGCTCCTCGGGATCCAACACCAGGTGATCGCGGTCACGGGGCTGGAGCTCGTCGACGACGCCGCGGCCGTCTTCGAACGCATCGAGGCGGAGGTCGGCGCCTTCGCGGCGGAGCTCGACAGCGAGGCGGCGGGGAGCTTCACGTGCGTCCCCCTGGGCGCCGACGCGGCAGGCGACACATCCTTCACGGAGAGCCTCACGTCGAGCGAGAGCGGTCCTCTGATCGCGAACGCTGCGTTCGTGAAGGCCGCACTGGAGCGGCCGTTCCGCTTCTACGTGCAGTGGGTGCGCGACTCGAAGCGAGGGACCGCCGCCTGCGCGGGCTGCGTGACCACCGGGAGCGTGCGCCCCGGCGACGCGGTGGTCGTCTTGCCGGCTGGTGTACGGGCCCGTGTTCAGTCGGTGTCGAGCGCGGAGGGCGAGCTCCGGGAGGCGGGAGCGGGACAGGCGGTCACGCTGTCGCTCGACGTGGAAGGGGACCTCCAGCGGGGTGACCTGATCACGAGCGCCACACTCCCGGCGCAGGTGGGTGACCGCTTTCGTTGTACGATCGTCTGGCTCGACGAGGAGCCGCTGTTTCCGGGGCGCCCCTACTCGATGCGCATCGGCCCTCGCACCGTGGGGGTCACCGTCACCGAGCCCCGCTACAAAGTCGCGCCAGATAGCTTCGCGCAGCTGGCCGCGAAGCAGCTCGACGCGAACGAGGTGGGCGCCTGTAACATCCAGACCGACGCGCCGATCGCCTTCGACCCCCACGTCGAGAACCGCGAGACCGGCGCCTTCACCCTGCTCGACCGGGTCTCGGGGAAGACCGTCGGGGTGGGCACCCTTGGCTTCGCCCTGTGGCGCTCGGAGAACGTCCACTGGCAGGCGCTCGACGTGAGCAAGCGCGTCCGCAGCGAGCTCAAGGGGCAGAAGCCCTGCGTGATCTGGTTCACCGGCCTCTCCGGCTCAGGCAAGTCCACCATCGCCAACCTGCTCGAGCGACGCTTGGTGTTATCAGGGCGCCACACCTACCTGCTCGATGGTGACAACGTGCGCCATGGCCTGAACAGGGATCTAGGGTTCACCGACGCGGACCGGGTCGAGAACATCCGGCGCGTCACGGAAGTTTCCAAGCTCATGGTCGACGCTGGGTTGCTCGTCCTGGTCTCGTTCATCTCTCCATTCCGCGCGGAGCGGGCCATGGCCCGTGATACGCTGGGCGAGGGAGAGTTCATCGAGGTCTTCGTGGACACGCCCTTGGACGAGGCCGAGCGTCGTGATCCCAAAGGACTCTACCGCAAGGCAAGGGAGGGCCGCCTCAAGCACTTCACCGGCATCGACTCTCCTTACGAGCCCCCCGAGGCGCCCGACATCCACCTTCGGACCCTCGAGCAGCCCCCCGAGGAGGCCGTGGAGCTGGTGATCGCCACCTTGCGACGGAGAGGAAAGCTCACCTCCGATCTTTCCGCGGCCTCGTGAGCCCTCCATTCATCCCCGCTCTTTCCATGTAGGTTCTTTCCTGGTCGGGATGAACGGCCTGCCCTTCGGCAAATCGTTCATCGCTCCGGGTCTCGGGCTCTGTTGATATACTCCGCGGTGGGGATGTTTCCCGTTTACATCGAGATGCCTCCAACGCAGGACGTGCTCCAGGTGGAGTGCGAGAGCGCGCTGCTGGATGCCTGCAGCGAGGCTGCCCGACCGGAGCACTGTGAGCGCGTCCGCACCGCGGAGGCGCCGTCGAGCGTCGTCGCGGTGGTCTCGTGGAGCGGGGAGCTCACGATCCGCGTCGAGGTGGAGGAGCGCCCGCTAGGTCGTGTGGCAAAGCGTCTCCTGTCCTTCTCTCCAGAAGATCCCTTCATCGAACACTGTCGCGCCGCTGGCTTCGTCACCGGGACGCTCCTGGAGGCCTCCTTGCGAGACGAGATCGCAGGGGACCGCGCTCCTCCCGCCCCCGATCCCGCTGAGGTGACTCCGTCTGACGCGACCTCCGCGGTCGCCCCAGGATCCCCCGCCCCGGAAGGCGACGCGAGCCTCGACGCGGCGCGTCCCTCGATGTTCTTGGACGGCGGCTGTCTGTTCGGTACGGGCCCGGCGGGGACGATCCGCTATGGGCCCGGCTTCGCCGTCGGAGTTCGACTCTCCAGCGGCCTCCTGCTGCGCGTCGATGGCGACATGACGTTCTCCACCGTAGCGTTCGGAAACAGGGCGCCCGAAAACGGGGCGCCCGAAAACGGGGCGCCCGAAAACAGTGCGCTCAGAGACGGCGTGCTGCCCACCCGATTCTGGTCGGTAGGCGCCGCAGCCGGCGCCGCCTGGCCCGTCGCCAGCGAGACCTGGCTCGAGCTCAGCGCTGGTCCTTTCATCGAGAACGTCTCCGTGCAGAGCAACGCCGACGGCAGGAGCGACGGGCGGTTCATCGGAGGAATGCGAGCCAGCCTGACGCTGCGCCAACATCTGGTGGACCGAGTCTCGGCGCTGATCGCCGCAGCGGGAGGGGCGCGCTTCGGGGACACGACAGTGCGCGTCGACGGCGACTACGTCGCCCACGTGCCCGCGCCGTTCGGTGGAGGCCTCGTAGCGCTCTCCGTCGACCTACGCTGAGCCGATCTCGGGCTCTTGGCGAGCTCGGCCCCGCCCGCCGGCCTCGCTGGTCAGGGGCACGCTCCAGAGCATTTCAAACAGAACCCCTGCACGCAAGAATGCTCGGGAGGACAGTGTAAATCTCCAAAACAGTGCACACAGATCCCCCGCGCGTCGTCGCAGAGGGGGGCATAGTCAGGGCACATCCAGTGGGTCGTGCAGGCCGCCAGGCACTGGTTGGTGAGCGGATCGCATGCCAGGCCCAACGGGCACCCGTCGGCGCCGGCGCAATAGAGGCAATAGAGAGCGCCCGGCTGACACACGACGCGGCTGGCGTCGCAGCAGGTCGCCTCCTCCAACGGAGGATCGGGGCTGTTCATCGCTCCGCCCGGCCCCTCGGATGGCGTGTCCGCAGGGTCCGCGACCGGCGCAGGATCTGACATTCCCGGATCGCCACCCGTTTGCGCCGCTGTTGGATCCGAGGTGTACAGTTCGAGGGTCTCGTGCCCGCACGCCACCAGCCCCCAGCAGAGCAGCACAAAGCACAAGGGCTCGAGCCCCCCAGGCCCCCGCGCAACCGCTCTGACGAAAGTCGCTACGTGCATCGCAATCCAAAGGTTACCATGATCGCCCAGTCTCCCGCGCGATTCGATCGGCTCCGGAATGCGCCTCGCGGACAAGAACTGCCTGCTCGCAGGGGCCACTGGTTACTATCTCACCAGGATCGATCGATGAAAGTTTCCGCCCACCGACTACGCCGCCCTTCGCTCGTCATGCTGGACGGCGGGAACAGCCGCGATGGGACGACGAGCGCTCCTTCCGATCCTCCTCACTCCAAGATCGTGCCGTTGGAAAGATTGACGGACGAGCAGCTGGTGGAGGCGGTGCAGCGGGGTGATAGCGCCATCCCCGATCAGCTCTATCATCGCCTGGTCGACGCGGTGGACGTGACCCTGTACCGGATCTTCGGGCGCCGGGAGCCAGATCACGAGGATCTGATCCAGCTCGCCTTCGAGCAGATCGTCCTGACGCTGTCTCGACGCTCCTACGCGGGCGCCTGCAGTCTCCGCACCTGGGCTACGGCGGTGACCTCCCGGGTCGCCTTCAACGTGCTCCGCGCCCGACGGCGAGAGCGCGCGGTGGTCGTGCCGACGCTCGACGACCCCCCGGAGGGCGGGGTCATCGGCTCGGACGGCGAGTGCCAGAGCCTGGCGCGGGCCGAGCTCGAGCGGCTGCGGGTGCAGCTCGCCCGCATGAAGCCCGAGCGCGCTCAGGCCGTGTTCCTCCACGACGCCCTGGGACACGAGCTGGCGGAGATCGCCGTCATGGAGGGGATCTCCGTCGCAGCCGCCCAATCGCGGCTCGTGCGCGGCCGGAAGGAGCTGTACAAGCGGCTGGGCGTGGTTCAAGGTGGGAGACGCAAGTCGTGACCCGCTCGAGTGACGAAGCCCGGGTCCGAGAGAACCTGAGGCTGTTGGGGCGGCAGCCAGTCCCCTTGGTGTCCCCTGAGTTCGCTCACGAGCGGGCCGAGCGCGGCGTCGCTCGGCTGACCGCGGTCCTCGCGGCGGCACGCCAGCAACGCCAGCGCAGCGCGCGCACCCGAGCGATCCTGCTGGCCGCGGCGGGAGTCGCCCTCTGCCTGGTCGGCGCGAAGTCCCTGCTCGAGCGCTCCAGTGAGACCTCGGCGAAGCTGCCCGCCTCCGGCGTACAAGAATCGGCCCTCGAGCGCGTGACGACGCAGCCAGCGATGGCCGCCGACGCTCTGCAGGGCGCAGCGCGCGACCACCTGCTCCTGCGTCGCGACGCCGCCGCGCAGCTGGTGGATGGCGTCGCCTCCTTGCGAGCCGGAGACGTCGTCGAGACGGCGCAGAGCTCCGGCCGGGCAGAGCTGCACGGAGTCACCCAGGTGGAGCTCAGCTCGGACACACGACTCACGGTCTTGGTGGCCCAGGCGACCGAGCAGCTCTTCCGCCTCCATCGAGGGACGAGCGTCTTCCACGTGGACCCTGCGCGACGGGCACGCGTCGTGATCGAGACGAACGATGCTCGGGTGCTGGTCACGGGCACGCGCTTCTCCGTGACCACCCACGCGGACGCCGCTGGCTCCTGGACCGCGGTCGACGTCACCGCCGGCAGCGTCTCGGTCGAGAGCGCAGAGCGCTCGCTCCGGCTCGAGGCGGGCGCCCGCTGGTCCTCCCGTCTACCCGCAGCCGAACTTTTCCCTCAGGCGCCCTCCCAGACGGCACGACGAGCGTCGGAGCCGGGCTCGTCACTCCGCCGCGACCGCTCCAGAACCGAGCGCTCCTCGCTGCAGCGCCCCGCTCACACCCAAGAGCCCGCGCGCACCTCCATTCCGAAGGAGCGCGCGGGAAAGACGGTCGAGGGGACCTTGACCGAGGAGAACGGGCTCCTCCAGGGAGCTCTCACCGCGAGGAAGCAGGGCAGCTCTGCCCGCTGTGTGGCGCTGCTCGATCAGCTCATCACCCGTTATCCTCGCTCTCCGCTCCGCCACGAGGCGGTCGTGCTGCGCTTTCGATGCCTGCGCGACGGGGGACACCTCGCGCGCGCCAAGCGCGCCGCGCAGCGGTATCTCGACGACTATCCCAACGGCGCTGCTCGTGACGAAGCGAACACGCTGTTGCTCAATCGCTGAGCGTCGCTCGAGCGCCCCATGACGAAAAGCCGCCTGCTCGCGCGGCCCGACGGGTACCAAGACACCGGAGCAACTGTGTCTTGGTAGGGAGTCGCGGCTCTCGGGGATGGATGGCGCAAATGGATATCCACAGTCACGGAAGAATGACATCGGGGGGAGCGCGCGATCAGCACGGCTCGCCGCGAAGCGGTGATCACGAGACCGCGCTGCTGGGCGGGCCGACGTGGGACGGGGAACCTCCCGCTGCTCGTCGCCGCGTCGGCGGGGCGCTCCGCGGCGCGGGCGCCGCGCTGTGCGTCGTGAGCCTCGCCCTGGCCTGTGGCCCGGAGGACGGGACTGGAGAACAGCAGAGCGAAGGGAGCGGCAACGCGCCGGGCGCGGGCGGCAGCACGGTTCCAGGCACCGGCGGCGCGCCCGGTGGGGACACCGGCGGCGCTCCCATCGGAGGAGGCGGGGGCCCAGTCGGGACCGGCGGCACCGCCACCGAGGGTAAGATGGAGG
Organism: Pseudomonadota bacterium; assembly: GCA_023460875.1. GTDB lineage: Bacteria > Myxococcota_A > Polyangia > Polyangiales > Polyangiaceae > NIC37A-2. The sequence continues at coordinate 21,209 of JAEWOQ010000226.1, read as the reverse complement.
TCACCTGCGCCATCAACGTCCTCCGCTCCGAGCCGAGCGCGAACATCGCGACCGTGGGCGTCGTCGAGTTCAGCACCGATCTCCAGGGCGTCGACTCAGCGGTGATCCAGTTCGGACCAACCGAGAGCTACATCTACGAGGCCCCGGTGGATCTCACGGAGCCGAGCTACCGCACGCTCCTCCTCGGGATGACCCAGAACGCGACTTACCACTACCGGATCGCGGCGTTCGCGGGGAACAACGTGTGTTTCTCCGCCGCTCAGACGATCCAGACGGGCAACCTCCCCAACGGAGGACCGAGCAACCTCACGTCCCAGCCCGGCCCCAGCGCCGCCCCAGCGGCGGAGGGCTTCATCGTCACCACGACGGGCCTCCAGGGCTCCTGGGTCTACATCGTCAATCACGAGGGGCAGCTCGTGTGGGCCTACAGCGTCGGCTCGGGCGGCTTCGGGTTCACCGGGATCACCCGCGCCCGGATGTCGTGGGACGGCAAGCACATGTGGGCCCGCGACCTCAACGTATCCGGCACGAACGGTCAGGGCACCATCTACAAAGTCGCCATGGATGGCTCCACGTCGGAGACCTTCCAGCTGAGCACGAGCCACCACGACTTCACCGTAACCAAGGACAACGGGGTCGCGTATCTGGCCAAAGAGGGGAGCACCGGCGCGAACAGCCCCTGCGACGCGATCCGGAAGATCGACGCCAACGGCGAACAGAACACCTTGGTCTATGACCTCTGGAACGCGCTCTCGAGCTTCGACTATCAGAGTCAGCTGAGCGAGCTGTGTCACGCGAACGCCATCCAATACTCGGAGAGCGAGGACAGCTTCACCGTCTCGGAGCTCTATCGCGACGTGATCATCAAGGTCTCCGCGAGCGGGCAGCTGGACTGGGTGATCGGCGGGAGCCACGGAGACTTCACTGGCGACGTGAGCTGGAACGCGCAGCACGGACACCACCTGATCGGACCGGATCGCCTGTTGTTCTTCAACAACAACTCCAACGGCCAGGCCTCCCGCGCCATCGAGCTCCAGCTGGACACGACGGCGATGACGGCCCAGCAGACCTTCAACTACGCCTCGGGCAACACACACACGGGTCAGCTGGGCGACGTGCAGCGTCTGCCCAATGGCAACACCTTGGTGACCTTCAGCATCGTCGGGAAGATGGACGAGGTGGATTCGAACGGGCAGCTCGTCCGCTCCTTGTCAGCGAACGCCTTCGGCTACACCAACTTCCGCCCGACGCTCTACGGCCCCCCCGTCCGCTGAGGCCCCGTCCGCCGCTGAGGCCCCGCCGCTGAGGCCCCGTCCGCTGAGGCCCATAGCGGGCGAGGGCGCACCGACCCCCTGCGGCGCACCCCCCCCCGGCGCGCCGCGGGGGCGCACCGATCACTTCAGGTCATAGCGGAGCAGCACCTCACCAGTGATGGAGAGGAGCTCGACGTCGACCGACTCCGCCGCGACGTGCACGCGGGCGTATCCCGAGTCGGGCCAATACTCGTCGTAGCCCGTCTCGGCGGCGGTGAACTTCCAGGGGGCTCCGGCGCTGCCCGGCAACGTGTAGTGGATGTCGTCCACCACCATGTCCGTGAACACGTGGTCGTGTCCGTAAAAGAACACCTGCACGCCGTGGCGCACCATCAGATCGTGCACGTGGGCCTGCTCCCCGACGTTCGCGGCGAGCCCACCACCTCTGCCGTAGATGGCGTTGGCGGCGTTCCCCGCGGCGCCGCCAACGGCGTGGTGAATCAGGAGGAAGCGCCATTTCGACGTCGCGCCCTCCAGGGTGTCCTCCAACCAACGGAGCTGCGGCTCGCCGAGCGTCCACGCCTCCGGGTCGCCGACGCCATCGAGCAGGAGCGACTCCTCCGTGTAGCTCATGACGTTCAGCACGACGAAGAGCGCGTCACCCCAGGTGAACGCGTAGTAGTCCTCGTCCTGGCTCCCGCCCTCCGGATAAGTCTCGGCGTTCGGCGCGGGCACGTAGAGCAGCCTCTGCCCTCGAGCGTTGGCGATCTCCTCCGCCGTGAAGCTCCCGTTCTCGCCCTCCCAGTTGCCCACCACCGGGAAATGGGCCGCGTGCCCGATCACGTCCCGCAGACAACGCCGGTAGTTCAGGTAACCCAAGCGCCCCCACGAGGGCTCCGGCAAAGGAGAGTTGAAGCCGAGCACGTGAAAATCGAGCATGTCGCCGAGGTTCACCACGAAGTCCGGCGCCTCGGCGGCGATTTGCGGCGCCAGCTCGAGCAACACCTGCTCCTGGTAGCTCGACGCGGACCAGTCGCCGGGGCTCACCTCACGAGGGTCGATGTGTGTGTCCGTGATGAGGACGAAGCTGAACGCCTCCCCGGACGCGCGCTGGGTGACGGCGCGGCCCGAGTAGAGGACGTCGCTTTCGCGTGGCTCGCCGTCCGCGCCGGCGCTCGACGCCGCCGCCAGGATATAGTCGTACTCGGTACCGGCCTCGAGCCCACGGAGCCTCCACTCGGCGACGTCGGGCGCACGGTTGGCTGGCGCCCAGGGGCCCATCCAGCGCTCTGTCCCGCGAGCGCGGCGCCACAGCGCGAGGTCCCCCGGATCCCCGCGGCCCACCACCGCGCTCACCCCGAAGGAGCTCGCGGTCGGGGTGAACACCAGGGGGGCCCCGATGAGCGCCAGAGGCTGTCTCTCCGAGGGGGCGCCCGCACTCCCACCCATCTGTCCCGGAGCGAGATCCGCTGCGCTCGCCCCCGGGTCTCGGCTGCACCCGGACAAACCCAGCAGCGACGCCCCCAGCCCGACGACGAGCGCGCTCCTCATGAGACCGCCTCGGCCTCCCTGTGCTCCTCCGGGACCCGAAGCTCCTTCGGTGGAGGCGCCTCGCCCCCGCGGGGCTCGAGGAAGCGCGGCCGAAACACCAACACCAGCGCGGGCACGACGACGAGGGCCGCGACGAGAGAGGCAAAGATCGACAGCGCGACGAGGAGCCCGAAGAAGCGCACCGGCTGAAACCCGGACACCGCGAGGACGAGGAAGCCGATCACGACGGACACGCCGTTGAAGATGATCCCTCGCCCCGCGGTCGCGAGCGTCTTCGCCACCGCGGCGCTTGGCTCCACCCCGGCTGCGCGCTCGTCTCGATAGCGCCAGAGGAAATGAATGGTGTAGTCGACCCCCACGCCGATCATGATCGAGGAGAGCAGGGCCGTCACCAGGTTGAGCTCGACCCCCGTGAGGCCCATCACACCGAAGATCATCGCGAGCGCCAGCAGCAGCGGCGCGACGGCGAGGATCCCGCCCGCCAGGGACCTCATCAGCAGAGCCACCACCAGTAGGGTGAGCCCCGCAGCCCAGGCGAGGCTCTCTATCTGCCCCCAGACGATGTGGTGTACCAGCTCTGCCATGACGTCCAGGAGCCCGCCCACCAAGCGCAGGGGGCCGTCCGGGCGCTCCGCGAGGTAGCTCTTCGTGTACGCGACGACGTCCGTGGCGGCTTGGGTGCCGCTGTCGGTGACCTTCGCCATGACCTGGGCGTGGCGATAATCGAAATCGACGAGCTTCGAGAAGTCCTCCTCGCTGCCGCTCATCGTGTAGAGCAACAGATACTGGGCGACGAGCTCCTTCGTCTCGGGGATGACGTCCTGCGCGGCGTCGCCCTCGTGCATGACCTGGTTCATCTTGCGCATGACGCCGGCCATGGAGGTCGTCGTGCCCACGGAGGGGTGCTTCTTCAGGTGCTGCTCAAGCCCGTCGATCTCCCGGAGGACCTCCGGGTCCTTGATGTCCCCTTCGGCGACCACCGAGAGGCCCGCCCAGCCTCCGAGGTGCTCGTTCAACAGGTGCGTCGATCGCCAGATCGGGTCCTCCTGTTGGTAGAAGCTCAAGGGGTTCGTGTCGACGGTGATCCTCGTCGTGAACGCCCCGGCCCCGACGCAGACGACCGCGGCCGTCACCAGGATCCGCTTCGGGTGGCGGGGGACCACCCGCGCCACCCACGCCAGGCTCTCGCCGAGCCAGCCGGTCTCGCGTTGCGCCCCGCTCAAGTCGACCACCGGCTTGGCCTTGGGGAGCACCGACAGCACGGCAGGGATGAACAGCAGGCTCCCGAGCATCGCGAAGCACACGCCGACGGCGGCGAGGACACCGAGCTGCTTGGCCGGCACGACCAGGTGCGACGACAGGCACAGCATGCCGATCATGGTCGTCACGCCCGTCGCCAGGACCGGAAACGCCAACTCGGTCGCGCCGCGCTGCGCCAGCTCCCGCGGGGTGAGCTGGTTGCCTGGCGCGTTGTCCTCCTGATAGCGCGCGACCATGTGGATCCCATAGTCGTTGGCCACGGCGATCAGGATCACCGGCAACAGCACCGTCACCGTATGGATCTTCCAACCGAGCAGCGGGATGAGCCCCATCGCCACGACGATCGCCATCACCGTCATCGCGGCCGGGAGCAGCACGCCGCGCGCTTGGCGAAAACAGACCATCAGGAACGCGAGCATCACCAGCAAGCCCGCGGGCAAGAGGCGCCGCATGTCCTTCTGCATATCGCGGGTGAGGCTCACCCGCGTCACCGGCATGCCCCCGACGAGGGCCTCCCCCTCCCCCGGGGTCGCCTCGATGATGAGCTCGAGCGCGTCGATGAGCTCCGCGTCCTTCGCGTCAGGGGAGAGGAAGCAGAGGGCGACGGCGTGGCGAAAGTCCTTCGAGATCAGGTTGCCATGGACCAGCGGGTTCTGGGTGAGGCGCTCCTGGAGCGCCAGCTGCTCGGCCTGGGACTGGGGGATCGCCGGGATCGCGGGCTCTACCGTCAGCCCCAAGGAGTCTCCCTGGAGGTCCTTCGCCGTGAATGGCCCGACCACCCGCTGGCAGTACTCGAGGGACTCCATGCCCGCGGAGAGCTTCTGTAGGCGCGTGAGCGCCCCCTGCGAGATGACGGAGTCGGCCGAGAGCACGATCATCGCCATGTCCGTGCCCCCGAAGATCTCCTCGATGCGATCCAGGTTGAGCCGCGTCGGGAGATCCCGCGGCAGCTGGTTCTTCATCTCCGTGTCCATCTGCGCGCGCGGCAGCTGCAGCGCGAAGGCCGCCGTGACGACGGTGAACAGCGCGACGATGGGCCAGCGCAGACGGATTACCATGGCCATGAGACGGTCCATCGGCCTTCCTTTCTTCGAACCTCGCGTCAGAAGCTGAGCCGCAGCTCAGCGTAGCCAGCGGTGAGGCTCTCCTCGATCATGTCGAAGAGGGTCCCGTCGGGCCCCGAGTAGATTTCCGCGCCCACGGACGCCGTCATGGCGTCCGCGAGGTGATACGAGAGCTTCGGGAACACCAGCCACTCCCGGGTGGTGACGTTCACGAGACCCAGCGCCGACAAGCTGAGGGTCTCGTGGAGGGCGAGCCACTCCAGGCGCAGCGAGGCGGAGTGTTGGACCTGCGCCAGCTGGTTGAAGAGCATCTGGTTGCGGTTGGCGACGGTCTGGAAGAGCGCCGACTCGATGGCGTCTCGCACCACGGGCGCCAGCGGCTCCGTCTGCCCCCGGAGCTGCGCCGGATCGCTGTTCTCCGGCGGCGGCCGCTCCTGCCAATCGAAGGTGTACCGCCCGACGTACTGGGCGATGACGTTGATCGAGCCGATCTGCCGATCGATCCCGAGGACGTACTGCAGGTCCGGGTTCGGAGCGTGTAGCGTCTCGCGCCAGCGCACGGGCGCTCGATAAGCAGCCTCACCACGCAGGCCAAAGGCCTCCCCGATCGCCGTGGAGAAATCGACCCCCACGACATGGTGGGTGTAGGCCGTGCGGGACACGCGGATCTCCGCCTCCGGCCCGACGTCGTAGCCCGCGAGCGCGAACCCCGGCAGCACGGCGGCCCCATACAGGTACGACGCGGACGCCTCGAAGGAGCCCGCCTCGAGGTGCAGGCGCGTCGCCCAGAGCCCGTCTTCGAGGCGGCGCGACGGGAACGTCGGCTCCGCGAAGACGATCATGTCGTCCAGCTGAATGTCTGGATAGGTCGTCGGCAGGTAAAGGGGCATCCACACCCCCTCGAGCCGAAACGGCAGGAAATTCAGGAACGCCCGCGCCCCTACGTTGCCCAGGCGGCGGTCGTCTTCGACGGGTGAACGAACCCTGAAGTCGATCGGCGTCAGGTTATTGGTCGGGTTGAAGGCGTCCGCTCGCCCCCACACCACGATTTGCTTCCCCAGGCGGAGATCCAAGGGCCCCAGGTACGCGTTCACGTACGCTTCGCGCAGGTCGACGAAGAGGTCGCGGTCACTCAGCTGCTGTCCGTAGCGCATGCGCAGCTCACCGAAGGCGTCTCCGTGAGCCCCCGCGCGAGCCCGCGCTTGCAGGGCCAGCTCGCCGTACGCCGCCTGCACCGCAGGCTGAGACGTCCCTGGGAGCACACCGATGAACGTGTCGCCCCGAACATAGCCGCCCAAGTCGAGGCTCGACTCTCCAGCGCCGATCGCGGCTGGTGCGTCCAAGCTCTCCTCGAAGAGCCCGCCGCCCGAGTCGACCACCGCGCCCGCCTCCGCAGAGTCCTCTCCCGAGTCGCCCGCGAGCTCGCCCGCTCCCTCCATGGGAGACGTCTCTGGCTCGCCGCCTCCGGACCCGCCACTCCCGCGACCATCCGCCTCCGCGTCGGCGTCGAACCCCTCCGCCTGCGCCTCCGCCCTCCATCCAGGCTCGCGCTCCGGCTGCTCGACGGCTCGCGCCGTGGTCACCGCGAACAGCAGCGCCGCGCAGAGCCCCCACGGGCCCGCATCCCACGCCCCGGCCACGCGCCGCCTCATGCGACCGTCCATGCGCCGGTGAGCATCACCGTCGAGAACCCCGCGGCCGCGCTCCCCAGGACCACCTTGTCACCAGGGCGCACGTCCCGCTCGACCAGCAGCTGCCGATAGGTCACGGCCACGCTGGCGCTCGCGGTGTTCCCGTACAGGTGGTGCGTGTACACGCCCTTCTCGGGCTGCGCTCCGATGTCCTCCAGGATCTTGCGCACCATGATCTCGCTCGGCTGATGAAAGACGTAGTGATCGATGTCGTCGGCGGCGAGGCCGAGCTTGTCGAGGTTCCGCTTGGTCACGGGCGGGATGAGCTGCCCCAGCCGCATCAGCTCCACGGACGACGACGAGAACGTGCCGTCGATGGGCGTCTGACACAGCTGCCAGTGGTTCGGCGCCGTGTGCGACTCGATCCCCCAGATGGCGACGCCGCCATAACGCCACGGAACGCGACGCAACAAGACACAGCCCGCCGCGTTCCCCACCGTCAGCCCCGCCGACTTCGTGCGGAGGTCCCGCACGCTCTGGATGTCGTAGCTGAGATAGTCGTAGGTGAGCTCCGCCGTGCACACGAGCGCCGTCTCGTATTCATCGTGCAGCGCCATGTAGGCGGCGGCCGTGTGGATGGCCTCCATGTGGCTCACGCAGGCCTCGGTGACGTCGAAGGCGTGCGTCCTCTCGAGCCCGAGGAGATCGGCGACCTCCATCGCCACCGCGGGCTCGAAATACTGCCTGGGGATCGAGCCGCAGATCAGCAGATCCACGTCCTCGATCCGGGCACCGTTGATCTCCAAGCAGCTCCGCGCCGCGGCGGCGGCGTACTCGGCGACGCGGGCGTCCATATCAGACTCGAGGTAACGAGTCTGCGTGTTGCACAGGGCGAACACCTTCTCGATCCCGGACTGGATCGCCGGCCACTCCGCCTCGGGTCCGCGGAATTTCTCCCGGACACGGCGGATGATCTCGGCGTTGTCGACGCGCGTCTCTGGGAAGTGGACGCCTGGCTTCGAGAGGTGCAGCTGGGGCAAGCTCAAGGGCGACTCCTCGGCTCGGAGGTCAAGGACAGGTCTCCACCGTGGTGATGTACCAGGGCGTCGGGTTGGTACACGTGGTGCACAGCAGCCCGAGCACCCAGGTCCCCCCAGCGGTCACTCCCGGGAAGGCGCTGCCGTCCTCTTGGTGGGTCAAGTCGCCCAGCTTGAAGGACGTCCCCGAGGTCACGTCGCCCCTCCAGACGTTGTCGGCGATGAACTCGAGGTTCAAGAAGTCCGCCTCGATGTCGGGCACCGACATGGACAGGCTCCCGATGAGGATCTCCGTGATCTGGTTCGGGACGAAGGTGCCCCCGTAGCCGTGCGTCGTCATGGCGGACCAGTCGATGACGACGTCGGGGTTGCCCGCCGGCACGACGGTGGGCGTCAGCGCCTCCAGATCCGTCTGCCACTCCAGGTGCGTGGAGTCGTCGCTCATCGCCACCGTCGCGCTGGTCTCCGCCGGATCGACCTGGAACGCCTGGATCATCTGCACGTCTTGACCCAGGTTCGTCCCCGTCTGCGCCATCAGCGTGTAGCAGTGGGTGGCGGGATCGTTGACGGCCGGGTCGAGGTACTCGAGGAAGGTCTCCTCCGTCACCTCCGAGCCGAAGGCGGTGAAGTCGCTCAGGTGCGCCGACGTCCCGCCGTTGGTCACGAACTGCACCGTCGCCTGGACATAAGAGGAGATGTCCGGGGCGTCGTCGTTGATCTTCTGAGCGACCTCCGCGGGCGGCAGGTTCCAGACGATCAGCACCATGGACTGGATGTCACTCGTCGGGTCGACGGGGTGTCCTTGGAAATTTTTCGTCAGAGAGCTCCAGTCGAACTCGAGGAGCGTCCGGGGCGCCACCTTCTGGACAGCGAGCTCGATCGAGCTGGAGAACGTGTAGTTGTTGGACTCGTTCGCGATCACCAGGAAGGGCGAGTCCTCGCCCCCGCACTGGCTCGCTTCGCCGCTGGTGCCCGGAGCGGCTCCGGAGCCCGACTCCTCGCCGGCCCCCGAGTCGCCGCAGCCCACCGCGAGCAGGAGACTACACAAGAGAACGCCTAGTTTCTTAGGAGAGAGATAGGTCACGCGTTTTCTTCCTCGATGTTCACTCGACGCGGTTCACTCGACGCGACTCCGACGGGAGGAGTGAGCTCTCCCGTGGCGACGACGCAGACTCGCCGATAGCTTGGTAACCGTTGGGTCACGGGAGCAGGCCGACTTTTCGAAAAAGATAGTTTTTCGATCTTGCCCACGGCGCGCGCAATTTTTCCTCTCGACTGTACTCGCCGGTGACGCTGCGGATTGTCTCGAACGCGGCGACTTCGACGCGTATGCTCGGCTCCACGCGGACCCCTCGGCGCGGCGCGCGCGACACCGCGCGTCCGCCGAGCGTTGGAATCGCCCCGCTCGCGCCCCCTAAACCGGGCCGCTCGCACTCTCCTATATGACTCACACCCATCGAGACGAGCGTGGTTCGTGGAGGACCGCCAGGCGCGCGCGCGGCCGCCGCCTCACGGCGCCCATCCGTCGCCCGGGAGCGCTGACCGCCTTCGCGGCCGTGCTGGCGCTCGCGACGACCGCACAAGCCCAGGGCTACTACTCGGGGACGAAGAGCGCGCGCGCCGCCGGGCGGGCGGGCGCCTTCACCGCGAAGGCCGACGATCTCTCCGCCGTCGAGTACAACCCCGCGGGGCTGGCTCGCCTGAGCGGCTGGACGCTGCAGCTGGGCAACCGCTTCTCCTACAACATGGTGTCCTTCGAGCGGGCGTCGACGGAGGACTGGGGCAACACCTCGGGCGGTGTCCCCGCTACCGCCACCTTCCCCCGCGTCGACAACGCGCGCCCCTGGCAGGCCCTCGATCCTCTGATCGGGGTGGCGACGGACTTCGGCCTCGAAGACTGGGGCTTCGCCCTGTCCGCGTACTCACCCCCTGGCACGGCGCGCCTCGCCTTCCCCGCCGGCGGCGGACAGCGCTACATGATGGTGGAGCGCGACGCGCGGATCCTGGTGTACGCGGCGAGCGCCGCCTGGAAGTGGAGAGACCTCTTCGGCGTGGGGGCATCCTTGCAGTGGGTGCACGTGCCGCACCTCGAGTACTCCCTGGTCGTCGACGCCGTCCCCTTCGCGCGGCAGGCGAACCCCGTGTCCAGCACCTTCGACATGCTGTCGACGGTCCGCGGCTCGGATCCCTTCACCTTCAACGCGATCCTCGGCGCCTGGCTGCGGCCTGCGCCGTTCCTCGAGGTGGGCCTCTCTGGTCAGGTCGTGCCCAGCCGAATCCGCACCCGCAGCACCCTCGACATCCGCCCCGTGTCCCTGACGGAGGACGTCACCCTCACCCGTGACGGCGTGCCCGCCAACGACGTGACCCTGACCCTCCCCCTCCCCATGACCGCTCGCGCGGGCGTGCGTTACCTCCACGAGCGTGACGGCCGCACCGCCTTCGACATCGAGCTCGACGTGGTCTACCAGACCTGGTCGCGCGTCCCCGATTTCCGCCTCGAGAGCGGCGACCTGTCCGCGAGCCTGTCGGGCCAACGGGTGTCCATCGGCGACATCGTGATCGACAAACAGTGGCGAGACACGGTGGCCGTCCTGCTCGGGGGCGACTACGAGGCCATCCCCGACCGCCTCACCCTGCGCGCGGGCGTCGGCTACGAGAGCGCCGTCGCGCGGCCGAGCCACGCGCACGTCGATTTCGCCTCCGGGACCCACCTGACGGGCGCGTTCGGCGCCTCCGTCCTCTTTGGATCCTTCGAGTTCGCCATGAGCTACGGCTACCGTCACCAGCTCCCGGTCTCGGTCTCCGAGCGGGAGGGGCGCGTGTACCAAGAGACCCCCGGCAGCTTGTGTGAGGCGCCCTACACGGATCCGAACACCTGCCACTCGGCCTACCCTGGGCAGCCCTCCCCGACGGTCAACGCGGGGCACTACGTGGCGTTCTCGCACATGGCGGGGCTCGACCTGCTCCACCGATTTTGATCCGCGCCACCAATGTGCCCGACACCGAGGAGCCCCCCGCGCCAATAAGCGATGAGCACGAGCTGAGATTGCCCCCACGACGGAGCGCGGAAGAAACCGATTCGAGCCGCGTACGACGCGAGGGCACCACGACGCATGACCTTTACTACGAACCCAAGCAGGAGGATGAAATGACACGAACCCCCGGAATCGTTCGGCGAGCCGTCCTGGTGGCCATCGCCGCCACCTGTGGCCTCGGGATCCTGATCCCCGTCGGCGACGTTCAGGCGGGCCCCGACGCCAGCGCCATCATGAGCAAGGTCGCGACCACGCGGAAGCTCGATGGGTCCGAGGCCGTGGTGAAGATGGTCATCATCGACCAGAGCGGCAGCCGACGGGAGCGGAAGCTCTCCATGGCGACCAAGCTCTACGACGGCGGGAAGACCGAGAAGCGCATCTATCGGTTCCTCGAGCCCGCCGACGTGAAGGGCACGGGGGTGCTGGTCTTCGACTACGAGGACAAGGCCGACGACACCTGGGTGTTCCTCCCGGCGTTGAGGAAGACACGCCGCGTCGTCAGCTCGGAGAAGAGCAAGAGCTTCATGGGGAGCGAGTTCTCCTACGCCGACCTGAACATCCCCGAGCTCAGCGACTACGAGTACGCTCTGCTGAAGGAGGAGAGCGTGGGCGGTGAGGCTTGCTACGTGATCGAGGTGAAGCCCAAGACGCCGGCGATCGGCAAGAGCGAGGGGTACTCGAAGAAGCTGTACTGGGTGAGCAAGTCGAAGCACGCGGTGCTCAAGGGGCACTTCTTCGACCTGCAGGGCAAGCTGCTGAAGGAGCTGACCGCAGGAGACGTGAAGGTCCTCGACGCCAAGAAGGGGCGCGTACGCACGCTGCGTATGGAGATGAAGAACGTCCAGAACGGGCGGCGCTCCGTCTTCGAGACCCAGAAGGTCGCGTTCACCCCGGACACGAAGGACGAGTACTTCACGACCGCCTACCTCGAGCGGCCCTGACGAGCGCCCCTGACTAACACACCTGACTAACACACCCGCGCCGCCCCGGCGCGCGGGCGAGCGCTCTCCAAGCGACACAGCACTTGCACTACGTGCGCTGCGCAGGCACAGCGCAGCGCACACGGCTCAGCCGGAGACGGCCGCCTCGGCTGGGGCGGGGGCGCTCTCCAGCGGGGGCAGGAACGTCTCGTAGAGGAACGCGCAGTCCTTCTTGATCTGCTCTTCGGTGAGCCCGTACTTGGCCAAGTCGTATTTGTGCTCCGACTTGTAGGCCCGCTGCTTGGCGGCGATCTTCTCGACCTTCGCGGCGAGCTCGGGGGTCAGCTCGTGGCCGAGGAAGGCGCACATCTCCTCCACCACCGTCTCGAACTCCCTCATCATCCGGTCATACCGCACGAAGTAGACCCGGCTGGCGTCGATCTTGCCCGCCGTCCAGTCCTCGTGGAACCGCTGGAGGATCTTGACGAGCCCGGCGTAGAGGCGGTCGAGGTAGCGGCGCCGGACCTCCTCCGGCTTGTTCCAGAAGCCGAAGGCCCGATCGAGGGGCCCGGTGACGAGGCTCATCGTGCTCGGGATGATGTCGACGGGATCCCGCAGCATGTAGAGGATCTGCGCCTCCGGGAACCGCTTCATGAACTGAGGCAAGCGCGTGGAGAGCGTGAACAGCTTCGCCACGTTCCGCTGCCCGCCGTGCAGCACCAGGCTGCGGGCCCAGATCTTCTCGAGCCACTCGAAATCCCGCTCGGAGGTGTCGCGGAACCGGGGATCGAACTCGTCGAGGGTGTCCTCCTCGTCGAAGGCCAAAAAGAAGCCGTAAAGAAAGAAGCCGTCGAGATACCGGAAGAGGATCGAGACGTCGTCGGTCTCCACGGAGGTCAGGCTGGTCTCGTGGGCGGCGGTGGAGTGCCACTTCGCCGGGCTCAGCTTCTCCAGCAGAGGCAAGGCCGGGGCCAGGAGCTTCTGCAAGGTGAGCGATGGATAGAGCATCAAGAACAGCTCCATCCCGGCGCCGAAGCCCGCGTCGGACAAGAACCGTTGCAGGAACGTGGTCCCCGTCCGCGGGTTACCGACCAGGACGATGGGGCGCGTCACCCGGGTGCGCTTCAGGCGCGGGAAGAAGACCCGATCCAGCACCATGAAGCCGCCGACGGTGACCCTCAAGAACCCGAAGAAGACGGCCAAGAAGAGGGGCGCGACGCGGACGCCGTGGGCTCGCCGCAGCACGCGATAGATCCGTCCCATCCTCCCCAGGGTGCTGTTCATGAGCTTTGACTAACGCGAAGCATCGAGCGAGTGCAACCGCTCGCGACGCGTCCGATGAACATTCGGCGCCGTCGCCGGAGCACGCTGCCCTTGCGACGGAATCATGCAGAGACGTTGTGGACGCGCGAGCCGACGTCTCAAAAAAAGACACCAATCGCACCAATGAACTGCCTGTAGAATCAACGCGACAGTTACTAACACTCAAATACGCGCACCCCTCGAGACCCCCGCGACGCCGCCCAGCGCCGCCCCCCCAACACAGCGCCAGCCCCAGCCCCAGCGTCCGGCACCGTCCGACCCGCCGCACGATTCGTCACAGAGCACGACCGACCCCAGCGCTCTCGACCGCCGGAGCGCACGCGCACGCGGCACGTCCCAGGGGCTCGAGTGGCACCGCCCCCGACCGTCTCGTACGATCGGAGTACCACCGACATCGCGCAGAGACGCGCTGCGCTGGGAAAGCACTGAGGACGCGCTGCGCAGAGACGCGCTGCGCTGGGGAAGCACTGAGGACGCGCTGACGAAATGGTCAGAAGATCGTGGCATCATGTTCAGCTCTACACGGTGGGGCACTCCACCCGGAGCCTGGACGAGCTGGTGGAGCTCCTCCGGGCGTTCGGGATCTCCCTGCTCGTGGACATCCGCACGGTGCCGCGCTCGCGCCGCAACCCTCAGTTCAACATCGACGCGCTCCCCTCGGCTCTGCGCGCCCTCGACCTCGACTACGTCCACCTGCCCCGGCTCGGAGGGCTCCGCCGGGTGCGCCGCGACTCGGTCAACACCGCGTGGCGCAACGCCAGCTTCCAGGGCTACGCAGACCACATGCAGACCGAGGAGTTCGAAGAGGGCCTCGCCGAGCTCCTCGGACACCTGGTGGACCCCGCGCGACGCCCCGGCCCGGGCGCCCTGATGTGCGCCGAAGCAGTGCCCTGGCGCTGCCACCGCTCCTTGGTCGCGGACGCGCTCACGGTGCGCGGCGCCGAGGTCCAACACGTCATGTCGACGAAGCGCGCCCAACCGCACCGGATGACCCCGTTCGCGCAGGTGGCAGGGGATCGCGTCACCTACCCCGGGCAGGACGACGCTGCCCCCGATCCCGCACCATCCACGGGAGGTCACAGGGGGTAGTCCCCGGCGAGCCCCCGAGCGCGGCGCCCCTGATGGAGACGCCCGTCAGCCCGCAGCGCCCGCTCGGGCTCGCGGATGGTCGGCGATGAGCTCCTCCCCGAGCTCACGCAACCACGCCGCGTAGCCGTCCTCGTCCCAGGCGACCTGCATCTCCAGCAGCTGCTGGGACGCCCGCTGCCTCGGCTCCCCGTGGAGGTGGCGGATCGCCTCGGGGAACAGCAAGGTGTTCTCCTTCTCCATGTGGGTGCGCTCGAACTGCACCAGCTCGCGCACGGTGGCGACCACCTCCTTCCGGTGCTCGGCGCCCCAAGGCTCCTTCTGGGCGGCGGTGCGCCGGAGCCGCCGCATCAAGCGACGCTCATGGCGGTGCTGGTCACGGATGAACTCCAGCGGTCCCCCTGGAGCCGCGAAGCCCGAGCCCACCAGCGCGGGGATGAGCACGTGCTCCTCTTTGTGGTGGTGCCCCAGCTCGGCGTACTGCGACAAGAAGAACACGAACCGATTGAGCTCGTGGCGCTCGAACGGACGCCCCGCCTCCACGGCCTCGGCGTAGCTCTCGAAGGCGCCCAACACCTGATTGATGAAGCGGTGCTCGGCGTACAGGGTCTCGAAGAGATCGATAGCCATGGCCGGCGGAGGGTACCAGCGCCCCTCCGCCGGACGCCACTGCTCGCCCGACGCACGCCACTGCTCGCCCGACGCATGCCAGGGTCCTCTCGACGCTGCGCCCGCACCCCGTCCGCTGCCGCGGGCCAGCACCGCACGTCCCCCCAACGGGCTCAATATAACCACCCCTCTATATTACCCCCCGGTTATCCAAGCTTCGCCGGCGCACGCTCGACCGCGGGCAGGTCCTCGGGACGGACACGACGTGGTATGGGCCCGGGCGCCATGAGGTCGACGTTCGCGGTGCTCACGAGCTTGGCCATCAGCTGCTCCACGCCCCCCGGTCCTTCGCCCGCGCGGTCTCCCGACCAGCCTCCCCACCCCACACCGGCCGCGGAAGCCACAGCGGAGCTCGATGAGGCCGACGACATGGCCAACGACGTGACCGACGACGAGCTCACCACGCGCCCCACCGCAGCCTCACCGGAGCGCTTGGACGGAGAAGCACCGACGGGAGCTCCCTCCCCGACAGCGGACGCAGGAGGTCTCCCCGAGCCCGCGCCGCTCCCCGCGGGCACGACCGTCCTCCACGTGGGCTCCTCCACCGCGGGCGCCCTCGGCATCGATCTGAAGAGCGAGCTCGAGGAGCGCGGGATCCGCTGCGTGCTGCGCTTCAAGGAGTCCACCTTCATCCCCCAGTGGGCCGGCGAGGAGATGGGCCTCCGCAAGCTCCTCGCCAACTACGACCCCGATCTCGTCATCATCAGCCTCGGCGGCAACGAGGTCACCATGCCGAACCCGGGCGCGCGCGCCAGCGCGATCCGTCGCATCGTGCAGATGGTCGGCGATCGGCCCTGTCTGTGGATCGGCACCCCGAAGTGGGAGGCGCGACCGCACACCGGCATCCTCGACGTGATCCGCGAGAACTCGGGCTCGTGCCACTACGTCGACACGGACGCGCTGGTGCCCAACCTCGAGCCCCTCCCCGACGGGATCCACCCGACCTTCAACGAGCGGCGCCGCTGGGCCCGCGCCATGATCCGCTGGCTCGAGCACAACCGCGATCCGGACGGCCCGCTCCCCTGGAGCTTCCAGGAGCCCCAGGAGCTCCCCCCGGCGCCCTGACACCTCTCCGCCCCTCACGAATCCATCACGACCGCAGGCCATCCTTCGGCGAGCGCTCCGCGACGCGCGGAAGACGTGCGGAAGACCCGCGGCGCCCCCTGCGGACGCCGCGGATCGCTCCCCAGGATCAGCGCTGCTCGATGCAGCGCTCCCCTTCGCTCTCCAGATCCAGCTCGTAGCCGTCCGGACACTCGCCGTTCGTCGGGGGTCCGGCGCAGAGGTACTCGCCCTCGCTCGCGAGGTAGAGCTCGTAGTTCGGGGGGCAGTCCTCGTCCGGCGGAGGCCCATCGGGCGGAGGACACTCGTCAGGCTCCACGAGGACCGTGTCAGTGCTGCCCTTCGCGGGCGACGCGTGCACGTACTCGATGCCCGGCCGACAGAAGCCCGCGGCGCCGAAGGCCTCGGCGGAGATCCAGAGCTCGTACACCATCCGGAAATCCCACTCGGGCGCGTCGGCGCTCGCCTGATAGCCGTCGCCTCCGGGGCACGGCGACCCCTCCTCGTCGCAGTAGCCGCAGCCGTTCATGTTGCGATCGAGGGAGGTGGACACCGCCAGGACGTGATCCGCGTTCCCCACGTGCATCTTCCCGTCGCCGCCGCTCACGCCAGCGGACGCATAGCCGCACGCCGTGGGCATCTCGTCTTCGAGGAAGTCGACCTTGAAATGCATCGAGAGCTCGTCGTCGCAGTCGTACAGCATGAGCTCGACGTGATCGCTCTTGTACAGGTCCTTCAGCGTGTGACCGCGCTTCGAGTTCCAGCCGGTCTCCGCGGAGCACTCCCCATAGGTGGTGTCCACGAAGTCGGGATCGAAGATCACGCGCAGGTGCACGTACTCCTGACCCGCGTTGACCTCGGTGATGTACTCGACGGTCGCGGACGGCACGTCGTGGCCCTCCCCAAAGAAGCAGGTCGCCCCCGCGTCGATGACCTCGACCTGACCGTCGAGGAACGCGTCGCTGCTGCAGCCTCCCTCAGGGGGAGCGCACTCCTGCGCCGTCTCGGGTCCGCACCCGGGCTGCAGCGGTCCCGCGTTCACGCCTCCGCCCGGGATGACCGGCGCGTTGGTGAGAGAGCCGGAGGAGCCGTCACTGCCGTTGGACCCGCTGCCGTCGCTCCCGGCACCTGTGCTCCCTGTGCCGCCGACCTGGCTGCCATTGCCTGTCCCAGCCTGCCCGCCCGCGCTGCCCTCGGGATCGCTCGATCCCCCGCACGCGTAGAGCCCGCACAGGGCCGCGAGGCTCGCCAACATCGACCGTGCCATCCATCTCGCCATGATTTGCGTCCTTCCTCGTCCTTGTTTCGGCGCGCTCGTCCACCGCCGCGTTCGCTGTCTCTGCCGCTCTTAGGTGCTCTGCTCTTGGGTGCCGCTCGTAGCGGCGGGCTGCTCGTATCCGCTCACCGCAGCGCTCCTCACCGCGCCTCTTTTCACCGGACCACGCCGAGCGGGCAGCCGATGGAGTAGAAGAGCTGCTGCCCTGTGGATTTCACGCTGCCGCAGGTCGCCTCGCACAGGTGGATCCTGGTGGGCTGCTGCGGGTCGTCGAAGTACCAGCCGCCGTCCTGGGCGTCGCACCCGGTCTCCGCCGCGACCTCCGGGATCGAGACGTAGGTGCACTCTTGATCTAGGTAGGCGACCGTCGAGGCGTCGAAGTTCACGTCTCGAGAGCTGGCCTCCTGGAGCGTGAGCTCACAGGGGAGCCGCGCCGCGTTGCGCACCGCCCGAAAATTGGCGAGCACCTGCTCGGCGTTGTCGAGATCCGCCAAGAACGCGTCCTCCGTGCCGCCGGCCTCGGCGATGACCCGCAGGTTGGTGAGAGACGCGCCGACCCCCAGCACGTACGTGCGGATCCCATGCTCGCTCAGGCACTCATCGGCGGCGGCGACGGCGTCGTCCAGGGTGGGCTCACAGGTCTCTTTGCTCAGGGGCGCCTTGGGTTCACCGTCCGTGACCAGCAGGATCACCGGAGCCCGCCCCGGGTGGGCGTCACGATAGGTCTTCACGTAGGCGCAGGCGCCGCGGAGGGCCGCTCCCGTCGGCGTCTCGCCCGTGGGCTCCCGGGCTGCCAGCGAGGCGAGCAGCGGCTCCTTCTGGCCCGGCAGCGCGCCTAGCTCGACGCTCGGCTCGGAGTAGTCCTGGGGAGCGCAGCTCGTCTTGCCCAGGGGCTGATGCCCGAAATACCCGATGCCAGCGCCGATGCCGACGCTCTCCTCGTCCTCCAGGAACGCGCGCACCGCTTGCTGCACGATCTCCAGGCGCGTCGTGCCGGTGCTCTCGTCGACGATCGTCGACATGGAACCGGACTGATCGAACATCAGGTAAAGATCGATGGGGACCGCCTCGCCCTCGTAGATTTCCCCGGCGCAGCCGTCCCCCACGTCGAGCCCGCGACAGTTGCCGTCTTCGTCCAGGCCACCGTGGCGACGAACCTCGGAGCCCGACGAGATGTCGAGGTTGCTCGAGCTCCCCGTCCCGCCGGTCCCGTCCTCGGAGCCCGCGGCGCCGTCGTCCTGCTCGCCGCTCCCGCAGGCGACGGCGAAACACGTGCCCAGAACCGCGAAGGCCAAGGAGAACCTCGCCCGTCGCCAGCTCGCGCCCCCGCGCGTCGCCCTCGGTTCGTCGAAAGGGTTTTTGGCCATGTGCGGGGAGAGGTGCCCGCGGCCCACCGCCACGGTTCAGAAATCGACGCGGCCCCCGCGCGCGGCTCGCCGCAGCGCGTACAGAGCATTTCGGCAGTGGACGAGAGCCTCGCGTTGGCGCACCTTGATCGCGTCATGTCCCTCCGGGTTGCTGCCGCGCGGTCGACCGGGACGGGAGAGGAATCGAACGTCGTTCCCCTCTCCGTCAGCGACGAGGCGATCGTGCGCGGTCTCGTCGCGGCGGAGCAGTGGGCGGCCGACGCGCTGTACGAGCGCTACGCCGGCGCGATCGAGCGCATGCTGCGGCGGACGTTGGGGCGCGAGCGGCACACGGACATCGAAGACCTGCTGCACGACGTCTTCCTGCAGGCGATCGTCTCCGCCGACAAACTGCGCGACTCCGTCGCGCTCCTCGCCTGGTTGCAGAAGATCGCCGTTCACACCGCCTATCGCGCGATGCGCCGGCGGCGCGCGCGCAGCTGGTTGCGCTTCTACGAACCCGAGCGGCTCCCGGACGTGTTCGTCAATGACGTGTCCCCCGAGCTGCGCGAGGCGTACGCGGCCTTCTACGAGCTCCTCCAGCGCATTCCCTCCAGTGAGCAGATCGTGTTCACACTTCGCTACGTCGAGGGGATGGAGCTCACGCGCATCGCCGACGCGTGCGACGTCTCCCTGTCTACGGCGAAGCGCCGCCTCGCCAAGGCGGAGTCCCGCTTCTCCACCCTCGCCAGCAGAGATCCGGTCCTCGCGGGTTGGATCGAGGGGGGCACCTGGTGGCCACGATGAACCACAAGGAGCTCGAAGGGCTGGGCGCCACGATGGCGCAGGTCTCCGATGCCCGCGCCGACGCGCCGCGGGCCGTGCACAACGCACGCCAGCGCTTGCGGGAGAGCCTCGCAGACGAGCGGGCGCGCCGCGCCGCGCCGCGCACCATGCGCTGGCTCGTGCCCGCCGCCGTGGTCGGGCTCTGCGCGGCCGGCGGCGCAGGCGTCTTCGGGGTCGCGTCGTGGCTCGCCGAACCGAAGCCGCTCACGGCGCACGTGGAGTCGCGCTCGCTCGCCCTCTCGGGCGACTGGATCAGCACGGCGGCGGAGACGAAGCGGCTGCGCTTCTCGGACGGGACGACCCTGTCGCTCCACCCAGAGACGCAGCTCCAGCTGCGGGACACCTCCCCTCGAGGCGCCTCCGTCGTGCTGGCGCGGGGCCGCGCGCTCGCCCACGTCGAGCACACGGGCAAGGCGGAGTGGCGGTTCTCGGCGGGGCCGTTCCAGGTACGGGTCACGGGGACGGAGTTCGACCTCGCCTGGGATCCAGACACCGGCGTGTTCGAGCTCGCCCTGCACCAGGGCGAGGTGCTCCTCGAGGGGCCGCAGGTGGAGGGCACGCGCGCCATCCGCAAGGGCGACTACGTCAAGATCGAGGTGGAGCCCCAGCCGACCAACACGGAGGCCGGCGCGGGGCGGACGGACACCGAGCGAGCCAGCGGCGACACGGAGCTGGCTCGGCTCCCGGACGAGGCCCTCGATGAGGCGGCGAACGACGCCGCTGATCGGACGGAAGACGAGGCGGAAGACGGCGAGGCGGACGGCGAGGCGGAAGACGGCGCAGCGCCCCCCGTCGAGCGCCAGCGCGCGGCGCAGCAGCGCTGGCAAGATCTCTTGGACGCGGGGAAACGCAGCGACGCGCTGCGCGCCGTGGATCGGGTCGGTTCAGCACACGCCATCGAGCAAGCCACCGCGCGGGAGCTCTGGGCCCTCGCGAACGCCGCGCGCCTCGGGGGACGCCCCGAGCTGGCTCGTAGCGCGCTGCAGGTGCTTCGAAGCAAGCATGGCCAGCGTGGACAGACCGCGTTCGTGCTGGGTAAGGTCGCGGCAGACCAGCTGCGCGCGAGGTCCGAGGCGATCACGTGGTTCGAGACGTACCTAACGGAGGCTCCCCGCGGCCCCTTCGCGGAGCAAGCGCTGGGCAGGCTGGTGGAGCTGCAAGCTGGGACGCCGAGCGGTCGACGCGCGGCAGAGCGGTACCTCGAGCGTCATCCGAACGGCGCCTACGCTCCCTTCGCGCGCTCGTCGCTGCGCTGATCTTCTTCGCTGCGCCCCTCGTGCATGGCGACGTGCAGGGCAGCCAGGAGCCGCGCCACGTCCTGATCATCGGCGAACGCGGGGCGCAGTCCACGAGCCGGCAGCTGGGCGAGGAGCTGGAGCTCATGGGCTTCAACGTCTCGACCCAGGCGGGCGACGGGCGCGCCGCCGAGCGCGCGCTCCAGCGCTCCGATCTGGCGGCGGTCGTGTTCTTGCCCGACGAGGAGGAGGGCGTGCGCGCCTGGGTGCGCGACGACGCGGACGAAGAGCCCGCCGAGGTCGAGCTCGACGTCGAAGGATCTCGCGACACGCTCGCCTTGCGCACGGCGGAGCTCTTGCGGGGGCGCCTCATGCCGGGTTCTTCCCCGCGCGGTGACTCCGCCGACGACGAGCGCGGGCCGACGTCGGCGTCGACGGGCACTCGGCTCTCCATCTCCTTGGGACCGTCGGTGATCGCGAGCTCCTACGCGACCGCGCTGATCGGGCTGTCTGGAGACGTGTCCTGGTCCATCATGGAGCGCCTCGCAATGGGCCCCTACCTGCTCGCGTCCCTCGAGCGCGGCGCCTGGAGCGCCGCGCCCCAACATTTCT
>JAEWOQ010000225.1 GCA_023460875.1 Pseudomonadota bacterium | reverse complement strand
GCGGAGAGCATCGTGAAGTCCGTCGCGGCCGCACTGCAGTTCGCCCGACCCGACCCAAAGCAGCAGGCGGCTGAGCGGACCTGGAATGCAGCCGAGCGCGACGCCACGGGCACCTATGTCGCCGAGTACCAGCTCACGGAGCGCGCCGGCGAGTTCGCCAAGCGCAAGCTGCGGTACGAGCCCATCCCGCTGGGGAGCCTTGGTTTCGGACAGACCGGGGCTCAGCTCGAACCGGTCGTCCTGTCTTCGGCGGGCAGGATCGTCATCGAGGCCGCCCCGTCTCCCGGATTGGGGAAGGGATCTCGCCTCCGGGGGCTGGAGTACAGCGAAGAACTCAAGACGGAGTTGACGGCGACTTCCCCGATCTTCGCAAGAACTACCTTGAAGATCGCTTTTCGGCGTCAGGAGCCGGCGGGGGATGGGGCTCTCGACCGCCAGGGCGTTCTTGCCCAGACTCGCGTCTCCAACGGAGAGGCACTACGGCACAGTGTCCCCGATCGCTTCGATGCGACGCGCATCGGCGAGTATACGTTCGACACCGCGCTCCGAGAGCTCGAAGCGCAGGCTCGGAATCCGGAATCGAACAAGCTCTACCAGTCCGTGCGAGGGGCGAGCGTCGATCCGCAGGTCGTGACTGCGCGCAGAGCAATGCTCGAGGATCAGGGGCGGGCGTTCGGCGCCATGACGGCTCTCCTCCGGCAGGACCCGCGGAACGTCACACGGGTCGTGGCAAAGCTCCGGGCTCGATCCCCGGCTCGACGCACCCTGTTCGACGCACTGGGTTCCGCTGGGAGCTCCGAGGCACAAGGAGCGCTGGTCTCCTTGATGCAGGACGGCAAGCTCGACGTTTCGGTGCGACGGGAAGCCGCGTTCAGCCTGGGCGCACCGAACGGCCCGCGCCGGAGACCGTTCGGGCCTTCCAGGAGTACATCGAGGATCCAGCCCTGCGCGTCCACGCCCTCTATGGGCTAGGCACCGTCGCTCGACGGATCCGCGAAGCGGGCGAGGACGAGCGGGCTCTAGCCATAGCGAGGTTGCTGACCGACGCTCTGGGCCGCGCCCAGACGCCTGCGGTGCAGGTGCACGTACTTCGGGCCATTGCAAATTCCGGACACCCCGCGGCCTTCAATGCCGTTCGGCCCTTCTTGGAGGCCAAATCCCACAAGGTCCAGGCAGCTGCGGTGGACGCCCTGCGCCTGATGAGCCATCCGGAGGTCGATGGGATCATTGCGCGACAGCTGGAGAGACCCGATCCCGCTGTACAGATGGCGGCGCTCGACGCCGTTGCGGTTCGCACTCCGTCGGACGTGTTGGCGGCAGCTCTCGCCGCGGCAGGCAAGGACCTCCCGAAGCCCGCAGCTCGGCTGAAGGCTGTGTTTCTCATGACGCAGTGGCTTCCTCGAAGGCCGGGGCTCCGCGCGGCGCTCGAGCACGTGGCGAAGCACGACGCACAGACGCAGGTTCGCGAGGCCGCTCGGGCGGCTCTGGGCTCCGGAAGCAGGGCTTCGCAGCCGTGAGGTGCCGGGCCGTGCGGGACGAAGGGCGGTGGGGGATCGGGGGCGCCTGCGTGGAGGGGATTGAATCTGGGGACGGGCTCGGGGTAGCCGTGGCCTCGATACGACTACGTACTCACGTGCGGAGGAGGGTGCGTCGTGCGGCCGACGGTGGGTAGTCGTGGCCAACCTTCCACCTGCGCGCCGAGTACGCGGCAGGCGAGCCGCGGGACACATTGCCGATGTACGAGGTCGTGGTCGTGGAGCGGGCGGTGCTCTACCATGCTGCGATGCAGGCTGAGGTGATGGGAGTGCTCGGCGCGCTGGGGCTCGCCCTGGTGGGGTGTCACCAGGAGACGAGCACGGGCGAGGGTGCGGGCGGGGCATCGACGGGTGCCGCCGACGGGGGCAGAGGTACCGCAAGCGGTGGAGGTGGGAGCGGTGAGCCGGGGCCTGCCGTCGGTGAGGCGGATCTGCTGCGGGCGGCGGTCGTCCTCGGCTCGTGCTGGCCCGATGACGGCATCAATCGCAACCTGGCGCGGCTCCTCTACCCAGAGCGTTTCAGCGGGTCCTGGGACGCCAGCTTGCAGGTGGCATGCCTCGCCAACGCTGGCGGCGGGTGTGAGGCCGTGACCGAATGCATGGGGTACTCGCTTGGCACTTACGAGGGCAGCGAGCCCTCCGCCTGTGTGGGCAGCGTCCTGCACTTCAGGGAAGACGGCCTGCAAATCACCGTCGACTGCTCGAGCGTCGGCTTGGAGTGCGTCGCGGGGCCCTCCTGCGCGCCCCTGGACTCCGTCCTTTGTGATGAGTTCGACTACACGAGCACGTGCCGGGAAGGAGGACGCCCCAGCGGCTGTGGCGACGACTTCGAGGTCATCGGTCGTCCCTGCGGCGATTTCGGTCTGGTGTGCAGCGACGGGGAGTGCCGCGGAGACGGCGCATCGTGTTCCGGTGGCAGAGGCTACAACGGCGCGGACGTCGAGATCGAAGGGCTCGGCTGCGACGGCGACATCCTGCGCGTGTGCACCGGTGGCCGGGAACACGACGTGGATTGTACGAGCCGTGGGCCAGGGCACGGCTGCCAAGAGCTCGACGGAGCCTCCTTCTGTGGTCTAGGCTCGGAGTGCATGCCCGGTGAGACGACCCACGGCGTCAGCGGCTCCGCGGCCTTCTGCGAGGGGACGACGGTGGTGTTCTGCAGGGAAGGTCTCTGGGAGCGCATGGACTGCCTGGACCTCGGCTTCGAAGGCTGCTCCGACGATCCGCGCAACCTGCGCGGCTGCACGCCGAACTTCCTCACGATGTGGGAATGACTCCAGCGTCGAGGATTCGGTCGGTCGCTCGCTCGCTCGGTGGCTGAGAATGCCCCGGCTGGCGTGTTTGGAAACGTTTCCAACGGCGGAGCGCTTAGGAGTGGAAACGTTTCCACGTCGACGTGACCGCATGGCGGGACGTCGTCAGGTATGATGGAAAAGTCTCGGTGGAAACGTTTCCAACGGGCGCGTGCGCTTCGTGCGGATCCGCTTTGGCATTGGAAACGTTTCCAGCTTGGCAACCTCGCGTTTGGAAACGTTTCCAATCGGGCTGGCTCGGGCCCAGCCAGTGACGTGGAGGGGCGTGTGCCGCGCCCGCGGGTGAGCCTCAGGCGACCTGGGTTTGGTCCAGGGCGTCGCGGCTCTCGCTGCGGGTGGGGGCCACGGTGTGGCTGCGGGCCTGGGCTTCGTCGTTGACCTTGACGCTGACGAGGCGGGAGACGCCGGGCTCGCCCATGGTCACGCCGTAGAGCACGTCGACGCTCTGCATCGTCTTACGGATGTGCGTGATGAGGATGAACTGGGAGTGCGCCGTCATCGAGCGGATCGCCTCGTTGTAACGGGACACGTTGGCCTCATCGAGTGGGGCGTCGACCTCGTCGAGCACGCAGAAGGGCGAGGGGCGGTGCTGGAAGATGGCGAAGATGAGGGAGACGGCCGTCAGGGCCTTCTCGCCGCCGCTCATGAGCTCGATGTTGCCGAGCTTCTTGCCGGGGGGCTGCGCCATGATGTCTACGCCGGAGTTCAGCAGATCGTCGGGATCCGTGAGCTTGAGCTCCGCGCGGCCGCCGCGGAAGTTCTTCACGAAGGACTTCTGGAACAGCTCGTTGACGGAGTCGAAGGTCTCCTTGAAGCGGCGGCGGCTCTCGCGATCCATGTGCTTGATGGCGCGCTCGAGCTCCGTCAGGGCGTTCTCGATGTCGACCTTCTGGTCGTTGAGCTCCTTGAAGCGGCGCTCGGCCTCGTCGTGCTCCCGCTGGGCTTCGAGGTTCACGGGGCCCATGCGGTCGATGAGCTTGGTGAGCTCGTCGATGCGGCGGCGGTGCTCCTCGTCGGGCGCGGGGCGCGCGTGGTAGTCGCCGACGACGCGCTTCAGATCGAGGCCGCGGAACTTCTCCCGCACGCTCGACAGCAGGTGGTCGAGCCCGATTTCGATGCGCTGCAAAGCCATCTCGTGGTTTCGCGCCGCCTCGTCGAGCTCCGCTTGGGAGATCCGGAAGTCCCGCAGGAGGCCCTCTCGGGCACCCAGAGCCTGGCGGGCTCCCTCGAGCTCGGCGCGGGCGATCTCGAGCTCGGCGTGAGCCTCTTGCGCCGCCGCGGCGGCGGCGATGCGCGCCTCACGGCACTGGAAGATCTTGGCCGCGGTGACGCCGATGTTCCGCGCGCACTCCTCCGCCTCTAGCTGGAGCCGAGCGGTGCGCGTCGTCAGGTCGTCGAGCTGGCTGGTGACGCGCTCCAGGGCGACCCGGGCAGCCTCCGTCTGCTCCGTGACCTGGGCCAGGCGCACCTTGCGCTCGGTGACCAGGGCCGCTTGGGCCTGCACCCGCTCGCGCCAGCCCGTGGCTCGCTCCTCCGCCTGATGGAGGCTGCCCTGGGCGTGCTCCAGGTGGGCGCGCAGCTCGTCCAGCTGGGCGCGGCACTCCGCCTCCGCGACGGTCGACTCCTCGACGGAGTGGGCGAGGCGCTCCAGCTCCGTCTCGATGGCCCGCTGCCGTCCCGAGACCCGCTCGATGTCGCTGCTGGCGCGCGCCAAGTCCTTCTCACAGGTGACGTGGGCGAGCTCACCTTCGTGGGCGGCCTTGCGGGCTCGCTCCAGGGCGGTCTCGAGCTCGGAGAGGCGCGCGCGTAGCTGATTGTGGCTCTCGACCTTGCCGTCGTAGTCCGCGCTCAGCACAGCGATCTCGTCGCGCAGCTGATGCATCTCGCGCTTCTGTTCGACCATGGCCGCGGCGACGTCGTCCCCGCCGCCGCCGCTGATCACACCCTCGGGCCGCGCCACCGTGCCGTCCAAGGCCACGGCCGTGGTCCCGGGATGACGCGCGACGAGCGCCACCGCGTCCCGCGCGGTTTCGACCAGCACGGCGTCGCCGAGGAGCGCCTGCACCAGGGACTCGTCCTCAGAGCCATACACCAGGCGATCCGCCAGGAGACCCAGCACGCCCGCTTCGCCGGTCTGCCAGCGCCGCGCGCCGGCGACGTGGGCGGGGCGGGCGGGGATCACGTGACCACGTCCGCGACCGCTGGCCCGGAGCTCGTCGAGGAGCGCGATGCCCCGCTCCTGGTCGCTCACGACCACGTACTGCAGTCGCTCGCCGAGCAGCCCCGCGAACGCGGCGGTGAGCTCTTCGGGCGCCTCGATGCGATCGGCGACGAGGCCGAGCACCGCGGGATCTCCCTTGCCGAGCAGGGCCCGCGCGCCTGCGCCGACACCTTCCAGGCGCCGGTGCAGGTCCTCCAGGGCTCGCAAGCGGTTGCGCTTGAGCCCCAGCTCATTCTTGGCGGCGTCCATGGCGCGCTCGCTCTCGAGGCGCTTGTCACGGAGCTGCTGGATCTCCTGCTCGACGACGCCGCGCTCTGCTTGGGTGAGCTGCTTGCCTTCGACGGCCTCCCGCAGCGCCTGCTCGAGCGCCGATTTGCGGGCGCTCAGGCTCTCGAGCTCGCCGACGATCGTCTCCTTCTCCGTCGCCAGAGCGTCGAGCCGTGAGCGGGCGTCTTCCATGCGCTGCCCGAGCCCGTCGAGGCGCGCCTCCGCCGCGGCGGCCTGCGCCGACGACGTCGACACTTCACGGCGTAGCCCCTGCACCTCGTCGTTGGCTTCGAGCTCCTGCTGCCGCAGCTCCTCGAGGGTCTGATCCTCGGCGGCCGCGTCGCTCAGGCGCGCTTCCTCGTCGGCGCTCAGGCGCTCGATGCGCTCGGAGAGATCAGCGCGCTCCGCTTCGAGCCCGCCGAGGCGTTGCTGGATCTGCTGCTGTTCTTGGGTGGCGGCCCGCAGGCGCTCCTCGAGGTGGATCACCCGATCGCGGGCGCGCTCGTTCTCCGCTTGCAGCGTGCTGACGTCGTTGTCGGCGGCGAAGGCGCGCTTGGAGGCTGCGTCGGTGCGGGCCTCGATCAGGGCCGCCTCCTCGCGGATCTGGGCGAGCTCCCCGTCGGCGCTCTCCAGCCGCTCCCGCACGCTCACGAGCTCGGCGCTGACGGACTCGAGGGAGCTGCGCTCCACCCGCTCCACCACGGTGAACTCGAGCAGGCGGTGCGCGGCGTCGTGGAGCACCAGGTCGTCGAGCTCGCTCCGGTGAGCGAGGTAGCGCTCGGCCTTGGCCGCCTGGCGCTTCAGCGAGGCGCTGGTGCGCTCGATCTCGTTCACGATGTCGTTGACGCGCGTCAGGTTCTGCCGCGTCAGCTCCATCTTGCGCTCCGCTTGCTTACGGCGCTGCTTGTACTTGGTGACCCCTGCGGCTTCCTCGATGAACAGGCGCCGATCCTCGGGGCGGGCCGAGACGATCTGCCCGATGCGCCCCTGCTCGATGATCGAGTATGCCTTGGTGCCGACGCCTGTCCCGAGGAACAGCTCGGTGATGTCCCGGAGACGGACCTGGGTCTTGTTGATGAGATACTCGCTGGTGCCGTCGCGGAACAGCCGACGGGTGACGGCGAGCTCCGGGTAGTCCCGGTACTCGAGGGGCAAGGTGGCCGCGTACTCGGGGTTGGTGTTGTCGAAGGTGAGGGTCACCTCGGACAGACCCGCCGGGGGGCGCGAGTCGGAGCCGTTGAAGATGACGTCCTCCATCGCGCGGCCGCGGAGGTGCTTGGCGCTCTGTTCGCCCATGCACCAGCGGATCGCGTCCACGATGTTCGACTTGCCGCAGCCGTTGGGGCCCACGATGCCGATGACGTCATGGTCGAAATGGATGACCGTGCGCTCGACAAACGACTTGAACCCGCTGATCTCGAGCTTCTTGATGTGCATCTAGAACCCCCGGCGCCTGGCCCTGGATCGTACCAGGGCGGGACGGCGACCGCCTCCACGAGCCCGGCGCGCGTTGGTCCGGGGCTCGCAGGTGACCTGCATCACAGGGCGCGTCACCAAACGTCTTGTATGGTCACGTCCCTTGGCCCGAGGTCTTACGCCCCTGAACGGATGGGTACAAGTGGGAAATGAGGGGTGTTCGTGCAAGGTGAGGGAACCGCACGGGATTTTGCCGGTGGGGGGACGTGTGATCAGGGGGTTCGGGAGCGCAGGGGTCTCGGGCGAGCAGGGAACAGGAGTCCAGGGGCCTCCGCCAGATCCGGGCCGCGCTCGGGACGCCCTGGCGCCAGCCGCCTTGACAAGCTCGGGCGCCGGACACATTGACGTCTCCAACCAACCCGACGAATCGCCATGACCTACGAGTACGTCTGCCAGGCCTGCGGCCACCAGTGGGAAGCTCAGCAGCCCATCAGCGCCGATCCGTTGAAGGACTGCCCCGCCTGCGGCGAGGCCGAAGCCAAGCGCCAAATTTCCCTGGGCGGTGGCTTCATCCTCAAGGGGGGCGGGTGGTACGCGGACCTGTACAGCTCGAGCGGCGCGAAGAGCTCCAGCGCCGGGGAAAGCAAGAGCGAGTCCAAGTCGGAGTCCAAGTCCGAGACCAAGTCCGACAGCGGATCCACCGGGACCGCGTCGGCCAGCTCGACCAGCTCCACGCCGACGAAGTCCTCCGACACCGTCGCCTGAGCATCAGCCCGAGCGCCGCCATAGGAAGGGCGGGGGGCTGGTCAGGGGCTCGTCAGACGAGCGACACGGCGCCGTCTGGTCGTGGGGCTCTGTTTTCTTCGCTCCACGGAGGTCGTTACCTGACCAAACCATGAGCGGAGCAGGCGGGGCCCAACGGGAGCGGGAGGAGCTGGAGCGGCAAGCCCGGGAGTTGGAGGGAGACCTCGTGCGTCTCCTCGACGCCCGAGCGGACCTGGCGCTGCGCGTTCGGGCGCTCGCTGAGGGAGACCCGCCGCTCCCAGAGCTCGACGAGGGGGCCTGGCTGCGGGCGCTCGAGGGCAGCTCTACAGGGCGCCTGCCCCCAGAGAGCCTCCGGGCGATCCTCCGAGAGGTTCGCGCTGCCCTGCGCGGTGTCGAACGACCAGGGCGCGTCGCCTACCTCGGCCCGGAGGGCGGGCTGTGCCACCAGGTGGTGCGGCGCCATTTCGGTCCGGGGAGCCCCACCCTGGGGTGCGCCAGCGTCGGGGAAGCCCTGGAGGCGGTGGCGCGGGGGCGCGCCGTCACCGCGATCATTCCCCTCGAGTCGTCGGTCGAGGGGCTCGCCCAGAGCTCCGTGACCGCGCTGGCCCGCTCGGAGCTGATGATCGTCGGTGAGCGGTCGAGCTCCGTGATCTTCGATCTGTTGGCGCGCGGAGCGCGTGAGGGGCTGACGCGCGTCTACGTGACCCCGGCGGCGCGAGCGGCGTGTCGGCGCTTCCTCGCAGAACACTTTGCCGGGGTAGAGGTGGTCGAGGTGACCTCGCCGTTGACGTGCCTCGAGCTCGCCGCAGGGGAGGAGATGACCGGGGCGATCGTGCTCCAGGACTGTGCGCGTGAGTCGAACCTCGCCGTCCTCGAGAGCAACGTGGGCGACGTGCCCGAGGCCTTCGTGCGCTTCGCCCTCGTCGGCGCGCGCCCAGCCAAGCGCGCGGACTGGAACCGCACTTGTTTGTTGTTTGGGGTGCAGGACGAACCCGGATCCTTGTTCGAGGTGCTGCGCCATTTCGCTGAGCGGGGGCTGAACCTCGGGCGGGTGCAGTCGCGTCCGCTCCCGCGCGCCGCCGTGCTCCGGGGCAAGGGCTGGGACTATGCGTTCTACGTCGAGGTGGACGGCCACGAGACGGATCGGCCGATGGTGGCGGCGCTGGACCGGGTCCGGCGCGCCACCAAGTACCTGCGCGTCCTGGGTTCGTATCCG
Organism: Pseudomonadota bacterium; assembly: GCA_023460875.1. Taxonomy (GTDB): domain Bacteria; phylum Myxococcota_A; class Polyangia; order Polyangiales; family Polyangiaceae; genus NIC37A-2. The sequence continues at coordinate 2,103 of JAEWOQ010000225.1, read as the reverse complement.
GTCGACGAGCCGTCGCCGATCCCATGAGGGCGCGCCGGGCGCTGGTGGGGCATCCTCGACGTCCAGCGCGCCACCTCGGACTGCGTGGCGACGCGGCGAATCAGGTCATCTTTCTTTCATTGGTGAGTTTTCCGTTGATAGCGGCGAGTGAGCCGCGGGCTCGGCGAAAAGTTCCCGTGAACATGCCCAGAGAAATTCGCTATTGCGATTTCAGTGCGAGTGGAGCGACCCTGCGACCATCCCGCGGGCGCATGGGAGCGCCGGGCGTGGGGATGACTGGGAGCTTCGATGATGGAACGACGTCACTTCGTGCAGTGTGGAGGTTTGCTCTTGGCCGTGCAGCTCGTGGGCTGCGGAGGCGAGGACGGCGATGAGGGGGAGAGCAGCACCGGCGGCACGAACCACGGCACCGGCGGCGACACCACCGCCACCGGCGGTGCGCCGAGCGGGACGGGCGGCGCGCCCTCTGGCGGCGCCACCGCGTCTGGCGGCGCCGACGCGACTGGCGGCGCGGATCCGGGGAGCGGCGGCGACACCGCCTCGGGCGGCGACACGTCGTCGGGCGGGGATGGGAATGTGGACGAGAACGCGTGCATGGGTGGCTTGGAGGGGGAGCACTCCAACGCGCCCGAGCACACGACCGGCGGTACGCCTCATGCCCACAGTTACAAACTGTCAGAGGACGAGCTCGCAAGCACCGAGGACATAACGTTCGTGTTGACCGATGGCCACGATCACGATGTGACGCTGACGGCTGATCACTTGGCCACCCTGCGCTCTGGGGGCGCGGTCGAGGTGACATCAGGACCGTCTGGCGGCGGGCACACTCACACCTTCGAGATCAGCTGCGTGTGAGGGGTCGCGTCGGGAAACTCACTCGAAGCGCGAGTACCAGACGCCGTCCTCGTTCATGAAGACGGCGAGAACGTTCCCCTGGGAGTCCGCGAAGGCGCGGACTCCTTCGAAAGCGTAGGGTAACGTGTCAGGAGGCGACCAGCCGGCGCCACGCCGGTATCGCCTCCACGTCATGCTCTCGCCTTCCGGCCAGGTGCTTCCCTCGGTTGGCCAGAAGACCATGGCATTGCCGGCTCGGTCGAGCACGGTCGTCGGCGCGGGATAACCGCTGCTGATTCCCAGGTCTACGGGCGCTTCCCAGGACGCCTCTTCTGCCCGTGCGCAGCGGACGCCGTTACCGCTGGTTGGCCATACGGCGATGGCCTGGCGGTCGAGAAGGTGGACCTCTCCCCAATGGTACGCTCCGCTTCCAAGCTTGGTAGGTGGGCTCCAAACCTCCTTCTCGTACCACGCAGCTTCCATCGTTCCTTCGACAAGGAAGGTTGCGATCGCGCTCGTGCCATCCACTGCGATCATAGAGTGTCCGCCCAGGACCGCCGAGGAAATCCAGGAACCGCTGGGGGCCGCAAGCCGAGCGACGTAGGCGTCATCTGACGCGCGCTGGGTAATGGCAAGGAACTCGGTTCCGAGGTGGAAAGCTCGGGGAGTTCCGGATGCCCCTTCCATAGGGATGGGAGTGCTCCAGTCCTCCTCCAGCCAGCTCGACCAGACGGTCGGCTCGTCGTCCGAGGAGTTGCTCCAGAGCCCCACGGCCAGGCCATCATCATCGAGGGCAACGCTGAGCCACGAGCCCGGCGAGTTGGTCCTGTCGAGCGTCTGCGCAGAGGACCAACCTTCCAGCTTCCTGTATCGACTCCATCCGACGGAGGAGGGACTCGGATTGCCGTTGTGCCAAACAGCAAGCGCCTCGCCGGTCGCATTGATTGCAACTCTGGGAATCATGTTCTCGTCCGAAACGTTCGAAAGCGCAGTCGCGTTGGTCCAGGAGGCGGTCTCGGCGTCGAATACGAAGGCCGTTATTGATGTCCGCTCTGGATCCTTCCAAGCAAGCACCGCGTGGCCAGCACGATTTCCAGCGCTAACAGGGGTCTGTGAGAATTCTGGAGACAACAATTGCGGCACTCCGAACTCCCCATCGCGCACGAAGAAGCTACTCTCCGCGCCTTCCGCGAGGCGCTCGCCCCGGCCGCCCTTCAGATCCGTGGAAACCTTGACGGTCACCTCCGAGTGCAGGTGCCAGCGGCGTTC
>JAEWOQ010000224.1 GCA_023460875.1 Pseudomonadota bacterium | reverse complement strand
GCGCCGCAACGCGAGCGCCGTCCCCCCCAAAATCCCCACCTGCACGGTGAACACGAGCGCGGCCGGAGCCGCGCCCACGCCGAACAGGAGTCGAGCCAAGGCGGAGTGCGCCGACGCCGACACCGGGAGGATCCAGGTGACCCCCTGCAGCAACCCGAGCACGAGGGCGTCTCCGATCGATCCCGACATGCTCGCTCCTTCTACAAAGGATGCCGGAGCAAGCCCAGGTCCCGGCCGTGAGCGCTCCGCGGGCTCAGGAGCCCTCGAGGGTGGCCCGCACGAGCTCCGTCAGCTCTCGCCGGCTCATGACGCGCGCCTGGGCCTCGACCACGCGCCCCGCTCGGTCGACGACCACTACCGTCGGCAAGACCGTCACACGGTACGCCTGAGCCACGGCGTTCCCCTCGTCGAACGCCGACGGGTAGGTCACATCGTGCGCAGCGAGGAACCCCCGCGCGTCATCGCGCGCGTCGCTCGTCGCCACCCCCAGCACGTACACGTCCTGCCCCGCGAACTCCTGCGCGACCTGCTCCATGATGGCCGCCTGCTCTTCGCACGGCTTGCACCAGCTCGCCCAGAAGTCGAGCACGACCACCCGCCCCTTCAGGTCGGAGACGCGAACCCGATCGCCCCGCTCTCCGCCGGTGAGCAGCTCCAGGCCGAAGTCCGGCGCTTGCCGACCGACGAGGGAGGGCTCCTTGGGATCCAGCTGCGGCAGGATCACGAAGGCAAACATGAGCGTCACCGCGGCCGCGACCACGCCGAGGAACCACGCTTGCTTGGGTTGGAGGGTCTTGCTCTGGCTCATGGGGACTGGTCGTTGGCTCATGGGACGTTGGAGGTGAGGGGCGCGGCTCGTCGGGCCTGCGCAACGGCTGGAGAGGGGGCGGCTCCGAAGCGGCTGGCCTCGAGGGCCGCCTCCGAGCTCGGGGTGCCCAGCACCGGCAGACGCACCCGGATCCGAGCACCACCCCAGGGCGAGGTCTCCGCAGAGACGAGGCCACCATGCTCGACGACGATCTTCTTGACGATGGCGAGGCCGAGCCCCGTGCCGTCGGGCTTCGTGGTGACGTAGGGGTCGAAGACGGCGCCGCGCCGTTCGGGCTCGATGCCCGGCCCATCGTCGTCGACGTCCACCATCCAATAATCGCCCTCCCGACTCAAGCGGAGAGCCAACCGCCCCGGAGCGCGTCCGGGTGGGACCCCGTCCTCGCTCCCTGGGCCCGCGCCCTCGGAGAGCACCTCGACTGCGTTCCGAGTCAGGTTCGCGAGCACACGCCCGAGCATCTGCCGGTCGAGATATGCCGGCGCCTCCGCCGGCGACACGTCGAGCTCCAGGCGCACGTGGGCGGGCAAGCCGGTGGACTCCGCCGGCGAAGTCTCAGGATCGTCGGAGCCCAGGCGCAAGCGGACGGCTTGTTGGCGCAGCAGTTCCGCCAGATCACCCGGCTCCAGCTCCGCCCGAGGAAGCCGCGCGAACCCGGAGAATTCACTCACCAGCCGGCGTAGCGTGCCCACCTCGTCCTCGACGATCTCGCGCGTGGTCTGGAGCAGGCGCCGGAAGCCAGCATCCTCCCCGCCGTACCGTCGCTCCACCTCCTGCACCGCTAGCTGGATGGGCGTGAGGGGGTTCTTGATCTCGTGAGCGAGGCGCCGAGCCATCTCCTGCCACGCGCCGATGTGCTGGAGGTACTCGATGCGCGCGCGGCTCGACTCGACCTCGGCGACCATGCGGTTGAATGCCTGAGCCAGATCGGCGAGCTCGTCGATCCCTTCCTCGTTGACACGAACACGCAGGTCGCCAGCGCCGACCTGACGTGTGGCCCGCGCCAGCTCGCCGATGCGCCGCGAGACCCCCTGCGCCAGGAAGACGCCCATGCCGATGGCGGCGAGGATCGTGATGCCGAGCAGCGCCGCGAACGCGAAGACGTAGCTCTGCTCGTCCGCCTCCCGACGCTGCTCGATGCGGCGATACGTGTCCACGAAGCCGCTCATTTCGTGGTGCTCGTCGAAGGGTGCCCGGGCGGTCGCGAACACGGCGTGGAGCTCGTACCGGGCTGGGCTCATGAGGTCCTCAAAGAACCCTGGGGGAGGCTCACCCTGCGGGCCCGCGAGGAGCTCCCCCTCCTGGCCGTCGAGGCGACCTTCGAACGGGCCTCGCTGTGCGTCCGAACCCTCTGCGTCCGAACCCTCTGCGTCCGGAACCCGCGCGTCCGGGCTCGCGCCGTCCGGCCTCGCGCCGTCCGAACCGTCGAGGCCCTCTGCCTCCTCCGGGTCGGGGTGACCTCCGAGGGTGCGGCGTACCGTGAGCTGTTTCTCGGTGCTCGGGTCGACAGGGGCTCCACGATCGACGCTGACGAAGAGCTCTCCCTCGGCGTCGACGACGACGAAGGAGACGGCGTCTTCGTACAGCTGGAGGTAACGCTCCAGGTGCTCCCGGGCGGCGCCGGCCTCGCCCGCTTCGACCGCCTCGCGGAGGGCAGGATCGAGGGCCATGGCCGTGGCCCGAGTGCGCATGCTCGCTTTGATCGCGTCCGCCAGCTCCTGATACAGCTCGAGCGCTTGGTCGAGGCGCTGCCCCACCTCGGGGACGAAGAAGCGGGCCGAGGTCTGGCGCACGGTCGTCTCCACGAGCCCGATGGCGACGAGCATCGGCAGGAGCGCAGTGAGCACGATGGCCAGCGCGAGCCGGCGGCGGATTCGACCCCAGGGCCTCACGCGGGCATCTTACCCACCAGCGCCAGCAAGAGGAGCGAAGGAGTCACCTTCCAGGGGATCCCCCTTGGCGGAGGTCGCCTGCTCTAGCAGGGAGAAGGCATCCACTCCGAGCAGGTCACGCAGATCGGGGCGCTGGGCCTCCGATTCGAAGAAGAGCCCGAGCTCATGGGGGATCCAGCCGCCGAACCCTCGCCCGCTGACGAAATCTCGGGCCCGCCGGAGCGCGGTGCGCCCGAGATCCACCCCCAAGGACAGGGCCATGCCAGCGCTCATGGGGGAGACGATCACGTCCCGCGTGGCCACCGCCCGCGCCCACGCCGCCGCGTCGCCGCGCTTGCTCAGCTCCCGTGCGGCCGTCTCTTGAGCGAAGAAGCCCAGCCCCAAGGGGCCCAGGGAGCGCTCCACGGCCTGGGACAGGTAACGATAGTCCCGCGTCCAGTCCCCCGACACGAGCCCCATCGCTTCCTGAAGTACTGCGGGACCGACGATCCGATCGATGCGCCCCCGACGGCGACGGAACGCGAGGGCCGTGGACAACCGGGTGCCTCGCCAAATGGCGGCGACCGCCACGTGCTCGTCAGGGCAGAGGGAGGCCAAGCCCCGGGGTGCCAGGTCGACCAGAGCCGGCCACCTGTCGAGACGGTGCGGAAAGCTCTCGAGTCGTCCTTCGCTCTGTAGATCCTGCAGCGCGCTCCAGAGCGAGAGCAAGCGCGCCAGATAGTCCTGATCTGCGCGTCGCACCCAGCTCTCCTCCGCGAGCGTCTTGGCGTCCTGCAAGCTCAGCTGCAGCAACCATGAGCAGCCATGGTCAGAGGCGATCTGGGCGAGGGAACCCGGAAACCGAATCCCCTGCACAGGCAGCGGCCCCTTGCGGGAGTGCAGGACCCGCAGCAGGCGCTCGTCCCCGTCCGTGATCAGCACCAGACCACTCGAGCCGCCGGGTTTGGACGCATCGAGCCCGAGCGCCTCGCCCCACCGCTTCCAGTGAACCTCTTCGAACCCTTCGATACGACGACCGCTGTCAGGCAAGGGTTGCCTCCGGCCGGGGCTTCTAGCACCCCGCCTTCGATTGTCACTCCGCTCGAACGACGAACCCGCATACGGCCAGGCCCCGTCCTCCTGAAGTTGCACCGGAGGGCGACGCTAGCGCCCCCAGAGCAACCCGATGAGCGTCACCAGGGCGAGCCCGAGGGCGAGGCAGAGCAGCGCCACCAGCAGACGCCAGCCCGCCGCGTCTCCGACGGTCGCGACGCGCACCGCGCGCTCCTCCTCCGTGAGCAAGCTCGTCGCCGCGAGGCGGTCGGCGCGCACTCGCCCCGTAAACAGTGCGAGAACGACGAGCGTCGCGAGGACCCCGGAGACGCTGATGCCCGTGCGGAGGCGATCTCGCCGCTGAGCGGCCCGAGCCTCTCCTGCGGTGGCGCCGTCCACTAGGACGAACTCGGGCACGTCGAGAGTCTCGCCCTGATCGCCCAGCGGCCACCCGACGGCTGCCGGAGAACGGGCGTCCGGCTCGCTCGAGACGACGACCCACAGCTCGTGGCGCGCCGCCCGCTCCAGGAGGCCCCGCGGGACCGAGAGCTGCCCCAGCGCGCCGCCCGATCCGTCCGATCGGAGGGACACGCTGCCCCCGCCCAGGCGTCTCTCCCGCGTCACCCACGTGTACCAGGCCAGCTCGCGCTCGATAGGCGAGTGGATGTGGAGCCGATCCCCCATGAGCTCGGCCCCCATCGCCCCTGGCACGACCGGAAGAGTCGAAAACCAACGGCCTCCGCGGCCCGAGTCCTCTTCGGCGCGGAGCTCGAGGGAGGCCGTGTGACCGCGAGGCACCACGCGGAGCTGCGCCCGCCCCTCCGCGTTCGTTTGGAGCGGCTCGGCCGCGCTGACCTCCAAGTGGCTCCCCGCCCAGCGTAGCTCGACGTGCCGAACAGGCGCTTCGGCTCGTCGCACCTCGATGTCCAGTTGGCCCTCGAAGGGCACCGCCAAGACGCCTCGAGCCACGGTGACGTTCACCCGGAGCGCTCCTTCGGTCGCACCTTCGAGGCGCCCGGAGCGACGGCGCGCAGTAGAGAGCCACTTCTCTGCGGAGAGCTGCGCCCGGCCTCGAGCGGCCGCCTCGGGCTGCCCTCCCGCGAAGACGTCGACCGCGAGGTCGCGAGCACCCGACGGCCGCGGGAGCTCCACGTCAGCCCAGCCCTCGTCGTCCGTGTGACCCCGCCACTCGGAGGCTCCTCCCTGCCAGGCGATTCGAACAGGAGCCCGGGCCGCAGGCCGCTCCACGCCCACGTCGCGCTCGATCACCTGCACCCGGCCCGTCCACGGACCTTCGAAGTCCGTGGGGCCACCGAGCAAGCGGGCGTACACGAAGGAGCTCGGCGCGGCGACCACCAGCCACGAGACGCCGACGAGCAGAACCGTCGCCGCTGGCAAGACGAGCAACGTGAGCCAAGCGAGCCTGTCGCCCGGCGGTCGGCGCGCCGTGCTTGGGGGGTCCGCTGGCATTGGCACCGTGACAGTGTAGCGCCTCGGTGCCCGGGGCCCCGCGCTTGTGAGAGCCGGGCGCCGACAGTAGTCTCCCGCGACCCATGACGCAGAAAACCAAAGCGCGCGCGTCGAAGAAGCGGACCGTCCGCAAGCGGAAGGAGCGCCGGTTCGCGACTCACGGCAACTACATGGCCCCCTGGGTGGCCGTCATCGGCCTCTTGGGTGCGTTGCTCTTGGGCGGAGGCGTGTTCGGCCTCTGGATCAAGGATCCTCCGATCGAGTACGCGTCCTACCTCGTGGCGCTCGGCGGCCTGGGCCTCGGCATCGCGCTGTGGTTCGCGCAGTCCTCTCTGAGCGCCATCTACGTGGGAGACGGCGGGGTCGCCCTGGAGAACGGCACGGAGATCGAGCGCTTGCCCTGGTGCGACACCGAGTCGGTGCGCGTGGTCAGCGGACGCCTCGTCATCCGAGCCTTGCCCGGGCAGAGCGGACCGCCCACCCTCTCCTTTCCCCTCAAGGCTCACCCTACGGCGGCTGCCTGGGTGCTCAAGGAGGCCGCCGAACGTATGCCGGACGTACTCGACGTGCAGAAGGACGTGCTCGGGGGGCTCCCCGCGCCCGACTCCAGCCCGAGCACGGAGCGAGAGATCGAAGACGCCCAGGTGGCCGGGCGCCGCTGCGCCTCGAGCCGCAAGGTCATCGCCTTCGAAACGGACGCCCGTCTCTGTCCGCGGTGCGGGCAGGTCTACCACAAGGATCATGTCCCTGCGGCTTGTGTCACCTGTGAAGAACCGCTGAGCGGCCGAACTCTGCAACCCTGATGGGCAACCCTGATGGGCAACCCTGATGGGCAACCTTGATGGACAGCCCAGCGCGGCGGCCCTGAACCGAGGTGTTGAGCTCTGGGGCAGCGCCCGCACCTTTTCTCCTGATTCAGCCGCTCCGTAGCGCCCGACAGCCACTCATCCAGCTTCCTTCAGAGCCCGGCTCCGACCGGGCCTCTGTCTTGCCTCGCGCATCAGCCAAACGATTGGAGTCATCATGCAGTTTCCCGCCATCGACGTCCCCGGCAACGGCCAACTCTATGCCCGCCTCAAGACGACCCAGGGGTCCTTGGTCGTCCGCCTCGAAGAAGAGCGCGCCCCCAACACCGTCAAGAACTTCGTAGGCCTCGCGACGGGGACGATCGAGTGGAAGGATCCGGTCGACGGGAGCTCCAAGAAGGGCGAGCCCTTGTACCAGGGGGTGAAGTTTCACCGGGTCATCCCCGGCTTCATGGTGCAGGTCGGAGATCCCTTGAGCCGTAACGACGACCCCCGCGCCCAGGCTCGCTGGGGCACGGGAGGGCCCGGTTACCGCTTCCAGGACGAGTTTCATCCCGAGCTGCGCCACGACGGCCCCGGCGTCCTGTCCATGGCCAACGCAGGGCCGGGCACCAACGGCTCTCAGTTCTTCATCACCGAAGGACCGACGCCGCACCTCGACAATCGCCACTCCGTGTTCGGCCGCGTCGTGGCAGGCCTCGACGTGGTCGGTCGGCTCGCGAACGTGCCCCGCGGCCCGAGTGATCGACCCAACGAGCCCCAGGTGCTCGAGGCCCTAGAGGTGTTCCGCACCGAGGACACGCCCACCACTTGACCGCGCGCAGGTCGCGCTGCGGCCGCTAGGTTCCTCAATCGAGCGTCGTCGTCTACTAGCGACGACGCTCGGCCTCGAGGGTTCGCGCGGGGCGTCACGGACGCAAGACGCGGGTCTGCTCGCCCCGAATCTCGAGGGCCTCGATCCTACCTCCGTAGTGCTGCGCCAGGCCTACGTCGATACGCCAGACGCGTTCGTCGCAGCCAGGGGTCACCCCTCCGCTCTGGACGTTGTGCCCTACGACCAAGCGACGCGCCTGCACCTTGTCCAAGGCGCGGGCGAGGGTCTGGCAGGCGGCCTCATCGAGCACCTCCGGCGCATACGCGCGCGTCCAGACGGGCCCCTCGGAGTCCACGATCAGGCGCGGGGGATGTTGCAGCTCGCCGCGCATCCAGGCCCGCGTCTCGGCGTTGAGCTTGCCGAGCCCGTGATCGACGTGGGGAGCTCGAATGCCCGCGTGGGCGAACACCGTGTCTCCCACCACGATGACGACATCCCGCTTCGCCAAGAGCAAGGCGAACTGCCCCCCGGGCAAGAACGCGCCAGCTCGCCCCTGCCACTCCCGCGGATGACGCGCTGCCCAGCGGGAGCGGGGCTTCGCGTCGTCGAAGACATTGCGGGCGCCTGGCGTCACGTAGCGGAAGTCCCCGAGCACGTTCATCGTCTCGTGGTTCCCGTTCAGGACGTGCAGCGCCCCACCGGCCGCGCGCGCCTCTCCTTGGAGCCGCTCGAGCAGCTCGAGGATCTCCCGCTCGTCGTCGCCGCGATCGAGCTGGTCGCCCGTCTGCACGACGACGAGCTCACCCCCTACCCACCGGTCCTCCTCGTCGATGGCCCCAGCGAGGCGCAACACCCGACGTGTCGCGGTCAGGTCGCCGTGCAGATCCCCAATGGCGACGAGGCGCTCGGGGGCAGGGAAGCGAAACGGCTGCTCGGCGACGGCCGCTTCGCTGCGCTGCGGATCGCCCCCCGGGAGCTGAGGCGCTGTGGCCGCTGCCTCCTCCCGCACCGGGGCCTGATTGCGCGCCGGGCCCGAGGTCTCCTTCTTGTCGCAGGCGGGGGCCCCGGCGAGGAGAATCGTCAACCCTGCCTGAGCCAACCATCGCCACCGGGCAGAGCGGCTCCCCCACATCCTCTTCGAGTTCGATGGCATCGTCCGCTCAGTCTTGCTCAATCACGTGCACTTCGACCACAGGCCGCGTCCCGGTCAGGTCGAAGAGCTCCCTGCGCACCGCCCGGCGGATGGGCTCCTCGAGGCTCTCCATGCGGTGATCTCGGCTCCTCTCGACCGCATCGGCGGCCGCCCTCCGCAGCCTCTGCAGCGCGCTCCGCTCCTCGTCCACCACGGGCACGCCCCGGGTGGTCACCGCAGGAGCGCCCACGAGTCGACGCCTCCGGGTGACGTGCACGGTGACCATCGCCAGGCCGTTCCGCGCGAGCTCGACCCGGCGCCGCCGCGTCTCCTCCTCGAGTGCGCGCCCTCCCCAGAGCACGCGCACTCGCCCGTGGCGCACTGGCGCTCCGGCGCGCAGCGGCCCCGAGGAGCTCAAGATGACGGGGGTGCCGTTCTCGACGACGAGCGTGTCCTGCACCCCCTCCTGCTGCGCCAGCGCCGCGTGTCGGCGCAGATGATGCAAGGTGCCGTGGACGGGGAGGAAGCTCTGCGGACGGGTCCATTGGAGCATCCGACGTTGCTCGCTGCGCCCCGCGTGGCCGCTCGTATGGACAGCGGGATCCGAGAAGCGCGTGTGCACGGTCGCTCCGAGCCGCAGCAGATCGTTCACCATGTCCAGCACAGGGCGGTCGTTCCCGGGGATGATGCGTGACGAGAAGACCACCGCGTCGCCGGCCTCGAGCCGCAGATGTTGATGCGTCGCGGACGCGAGGCGCCGCATGGCGGACCCCTGCTCCGCCTGGGTCCCGCCCGCCAGCACCAGCAGCTTCGACGCCGGGAGATCCCCCGCTTGCTCCGGCGCGACGAGGAGGTCGCTGGGCCAGCAGATCCTCCCCAAGGCCGTGGCGGCGGCCTGCTGCTTGATGAGGCTCCTGCCGAGTAGACACAGGCGCCGACCGGCCTGCTGCGCGACCTCTCCCAGTATCTTCATACGGTGGATGTTGCTGGCGAACAGGGCGATCACGACCCGCCCCGCGGCGCCCTGTACGAGCTCCTCGAGCGCCCGCGCCACCGTGTCCTCCGAGCCAGGCCGCTGCTCGGTGTCCACGTTCGTGCTGTCGCTGAGGAGCAAGCGCACGCCCTCGTCTCCGAGCTCCTGGAAGCGCGCCTCGTCGATCGGCTCCCCCGCAGGCTGGCTGGGATCCATGTCGAAGTCGCCCGTGTGCACCACGAGCCCCGCGGGCGTGCGAATCGCTAGCCCGGTGGCGTCGATGATCGAGTGAGATACCCGCACCGGCTCGACCTCGAAGGGGCCCACCGGATAGCGCCCCTTGGGCTGCACCTCCACCAGCAGATCCCAGTCGAGCTCGTGCTCATCGAAGCGAGACTGGAGCAGCCGCACTGCGTGGGGTGGCGCGAACACCGGAACTCTCCTGCCCAGGTGATGCAACAGGTGCGGCACCGCCCCGATGTGATCTTCGTGCCCATGGGTGACGAACACACCACTCACACGTTCCCGTCGCTCCATCAGCCAGGAGAAATCCGGGTGCTCCAGCTGCACGCCGAGGTCGTCCTGGGGAAAGCCGATCCCGGAGTCCACGACCAACACGCCGTCGCGGTGCTCGATGGCCAGGCAGTTCATGCCTATTTCACCCAGCCCTCCGAGCGGCACCAACTGCACGGTATTCGAATCGAGGTAATCCGACACGTCTTCCGGCCGATCCATATCACAGAGTGCGCGGCGCGCTCCACGTCTGCGCACCGGGTTCGAAGGCGAGCGGGAGAATATTCAGAGAGACCCCTCCAGTAAGCCAGGCTGGTCCCCGCTCGACCAGCACCGCGCACAGCGCTCGCTGCAGCTCCTCCGCCGAGGCGAACCGATCTTCTGGCGATTTCGCCAGGCACCGCGCCACGATGCTCTCGAGGTTCGCGGGCACGACGACCCTCGCCGCCTCGGACACTGGCGGTGGCTCCTCGCGCACGTGCGCCACCGCGAGCGCGGTGACCGAAGGGCGCTCGAAGACGAGGCGCCCCGAGAGGAGATAAAAGAGCACGCAACCGAGCTGATACAGATCGGAGCGTACGTCCCCGCCCCGCTCCAGCAGCGTCTCGGGCGGGATGTACCCCGGTGTCCCCACCACCCGCGTCTGTCGGCCGGCGCCCACCTCCGACCGCATGTGGGTCTCGAGCTCGGCTAGCCCGAAGTCGAGGACCTTGGCGAAATGCGAGGCTCGCCCGATCCGCGCCAAGAAGACGTTGGCGGGCTTCAGATCGCGGTGCACGAGCCCCAGCGAGTGGGCCTCGATCAGCGAGTCGCAAATTTGAAGAGCGATGATCGAGGCCTGCTGCCACGGGATCGGGCCGTGGGTCTCCACGAAATCCTGCAGATCCTGACCTTCAAGCAACTCCATCACATAGTAGTAGGTGCCGTCTTCGGAGACACCGTAGTCGTACAGGGTGACGGTATGCGGTGAGGTCAGCCGCGCCGTCACCTGGGCCTCCCGCTCGAATCGGGCAAAGAGCGCCCCGCCGCCAGGACGACGTACCTTGCCCGCTGTGATCAACTTGATGGCCGCCGGCCGCGCCAGGAGGTCGTGCTCCGCCCGCCACACCTCCCCCATGGCACCCTTCCCCAGGCGTCCGGTGAGGCGATAGACGCCATACGTGTCCCGGGCCGCAGAGCGGCGCAGGGCCTCCACCAGCCGCCCGCACGCGTAAGCGCCGCCCACCACCGCCACCGCGTCGATCATGCCCGCGAACAGCTCGCTCGTTCCCATGGGTCTGGTCGACATCAGGAGGGCCGCGGAATGGGCGAGGGCACCGAGCAGCGCCACGATCAGGATCTGCGCAGGCCGTACGGCGAGGAGAAAGGGCGCGATCACCAGGAGCACCAAACCGAACGACATGCGGGCGGGGCCGGCCCCCAACAGGTCACTCAGCACCATCGCGGTGGAGGTCAGGAGAGAGGCGCGCAAGACAAAATGGCCGGCTCCCAGGCGCGTGATGGCCCGGCTGCCGATGCGGCGGTCGCGCGCCGCCAAGACCAGGGCGACATCCAAGGCGAAGGAACCTCCCAGGAGCCCGGTGAGCGCGACGACGGCGGAGAGCTCGTAAGGATCGATGGCCGCCAGCAGCGGTAGGCTCAGCGCCGTCGCGACCGCCAGGAGCCCCCCGAACCGTTCGAGGCGGTGCCGGGAAATGTCCATCGCGCGAGCCGCAGCCCTCGAGCGAGCGCTTATCTCAGGGGCATCCTTCGACGTCGCGCGGCCAAAGCTCACTGCGCTGGACCGCAACGTCCCCCTGTCGCTCGGGCGCACCGGGGTGTCCCGCTGCCCCTCGAAGAGCGCCTCGAAGGTGGGGTCGAAGTCGGAGACGAAGGGGACGAGCTGCGCCGGGCTGGTCGACGCGGGCAGGTGCGCCCGCAGGAGCTCTCGGAGCGCCGCAGCGAAGGCGTCGATCGAGGGGAAGCGCTCCGCCGGATCCTGCGCCACGCTGCGGTCGAGGAGCTCCAACAAGGCCGGCGGTGTGGCTCGCTCGAGCGCCCCGCGGCGTGCTGGAGGAGGACCGCCCTGCCCCGTCAGCAGGTACCCGAGGACACATCCCAACTGGAACTGATCCGAGCGCGCGTCCGCTAATCCCCGGGTGACGGTCTCCGGCGCCAGGCAGTCTTCGACGCCGCAAGCCCGCCCTCCTCCCTCTGACGTTCGCGGGGACGCCTCCCGCTCGAGGCGCTGCTGGAGGTCGATCAAGCCGAAGTCGAGGACCTTGACGAAGCCATCACGTCCTCCGATGCGGCACAGGAAGACCTGCCGCGCGCTCAAGCGACGATGGGCCAGGCCGAGCAGGTGAGCCTCCCCCAACGAGTCGCACACCTGCAGAGCGATGCGCACGACGTCGAGGGGGGGCAGCGGTCCTTCGCGACGCACCCGCTGCTCGAGGGTCTCGCCATCCAAGAGCTCCCTCGCGTAAAAGAACGAGCCATCGTCAGCGATCCCGTGATCGTAGACGGTGACCGAGTGGGGTGACGTCAGCCGCGTCGCGATCTGGGCTTCGCGCTGGAAGCGCTCTAGGTGTTGGACGAAGCGCCGCCCGACGAGCCACGGCGGTCGAATGATCTTCACGGCGGAGGGGCGCGCGAGGAGACGATGCTCCGCGCGCCACAGGGCCCCAGCGCTCCCTCGCGCGATGGGCTCGATGAGCCGGTAGGCCCCCAGCTCGTCGCTGCGCGCCACGGCGGCGGAGAGCCCGTAGGCGACCTGACCACAAAACACCGCGAGCCCCACGGACACCGCCGCGAAGAAGATCCCCTGCCCCACGAGCGGCGCTGACGCCCCGTGGAGCCAGAGCACGAGCGGGGGGAGCGCCCCAGCAGCGAGCGAGACGCCCAAGGTCTTGAGAGGCGGGGTCGGGACGAGGAGCGGGAAGGTCGCGATGGTGGCGCTAGCGAACGTGACGGCGGACGGCTCCCAGCCGAGCAGCACCTCGAGCCGCACGGAGTAGAGGGCCACCGCGAAGGTTCGGAGCAGGTGGTAGACGAGCCCAAAGGAGACCATGGCCTCGTCACCGAGGCGGCGGCCTCGACTGGCCCATAAGACCGCCCCGTCGAGCACCAGCCCGAACAGCACGAGCCCCATCACCTCCCACAGGTGCGGCGGGACCCTCGAGGCGGGCTGGGCCATCAGCCAGAGCGCACAGTGACCGAGCGTGAGCCCCGCCATCAGCGTGGCGCCAAAGAACAGACGCTGTCGAACCAACGGCAGCGCCCGCCGCGGGAGGCGACTCGCGGGCTGCCGCTTGCTCCAGCGCTGCCCACCGACGTCAGCCCCGAGGTGAGGCGCGACGAACGGACGAGATGTCGACATGACGGACCCAATCATTCTTGCCCGCCCTGACTCGTTGGATCCGGCCGACCCACGCTAGCTCGTCCGCGCCGTTCCTCTCCGCGCTCGAGCGTCTGCACGGAAGGCAGCGCAGCGCTAGGGTACCGGGTGGGAATTGCTTGGAGAGACTCCCTCGATCGGGCGCGAACTCGCCGCCGGTGGCTCACGGCGCGCTCCGCTCACCCCGACGACACGGATCCACGTCGGGTGCGGGTCGTCGCCGAACGGCGTGTGCTCCCGCGGCGCCGCGGGTTCGTGTCGTCCTCCTTGCGCCTGGCGCAACGTCGGGTGGGCACCATCGCCCTCGCCTTGCTGCCGTTGACGCTCGCGCACCTGGGCATGCTGCACGTGGTCCGCGGCCGTGGGACCCTCGGGGTCTGGCCGGCGCTCGCGGTGCTGGCGCTCCAGCTGACGCTCTTCGCGATCTCCAGGCTCGAGGTGGGGTCTGCGGAGGCGGGGCTGCGACGTTCCGCGGGCGTCAGCGTGGCGCTGGCTTGGGCGCTGGCCCTGCATTGGCACGCGCACCCTGGCGGGGGTGGGACGCCGCTCACACCCCCGGCCCTCTTTGTCGTGCTCCTGCCCATCGTGATCCCCCTCCCCTTCCGGTGGGCCATCACGATGGTCTCCTTGGCAGGCGCAGCGCAGCCCGCGACCGCAGGGCTCCTCCAGCAGCTCGGCCTCCTGGACGCGACCTCGCGCGACCTCGCGCTCTCTGCCCTCGGCACGGTGTCGGCCGTCGCCGTCGGCCTCGTCTCCGCTGGGGTGAGCTCCTGGTCGCGCAGCGATCTCGCGCGCGACATCGGCGGTTACCGCCTCGTGCGCAAGATCGGCGAAGGGGGCGCAGGCGAGGTGTGGGAGGGTCGACATCGGCTGCTCGCCAGGCCCGCGGCGGTCAAGCTCCTCTCCCCCTCCAGCACCAGCCGCAGCTTCTTGGTGCGGTTCGAGCGCGAGGCCCAGGCCACGGCGCTGCTGTCCTCCGAGCACACGGTGAGCCTCTATGACTTCGGCATCGGACAGCAGGGCACTCCCTACTATGTCATGGAGCTGCTCACGGGGTTCGACTTGCAGAGGCTCGTCGAGGAGCGCGGCCCGTTGCACCCGGCCCGGGTCGTGCACCTGATGCGCCAGGCCTGCGACTCCATCGGTGAGGCGCACGAGCTCGGGATCGCCCACCGGGACATCAAGCCAAGCAACCTGTTCGTCGTGCGCCGGGGGCTGGCCCGCGACTTCCTCAAGGTGCTCGACTTCGGCATGGTGTCCGCCCACGACGCGCTCGAATCCGGCGGGGGGCTCACGACGCTCTCCCAAGACGGGTTCCTCTATGGCACGCCGGCGTACATGCCCGCGGAACAGGCAGCGGGTGAAGCCGTCGACTACCGCGCGGACCTCTACCAGCTCGGCTGCGTGATGTTCTTCCTCATCACCGGGCGCGCGGTCTTCGAGAAGAAGAGCCCGCTGGCTCTGGCCGTCGCTCACGCCAGCGAGACGCCCTCTCGCCCCTCACGGGTGGCCGCTGGGCCAGTGCCTGCGGACCTGGAGGCGGTGGTGATGCGGCTCCTCGAGAAGGACCCTGCCAAGCGCTTTCAGAGCGTGAGAGAGCTCCTGAGCGCTTTGGAGCGCCTCGCCTGCGCCGACCAGTGGACGCCGGAGGACGCCACCAGCTGGTGGCGCTCCTTCGCTCCCCCCGCCGCCGACGAGCGCACCACCATCATCCGCGCCCTCCGCCGGCACGCGCTCTGAGGTCCCGTCGGGTGGCCGTCGGCCGCCGCTGTGCACACCGGGCCCGTGAAGCGGTCTCGTGAGGGGCTTGTAGGGCGCCCCGTCTGGCGCCAATCCCCACTGCCGACTAACTTTGGTCGCGAAAGGAACACGAAGGACCATGACCGACGTCAAGATCGTCTCCCCCGAGGAGACGGCGGATCTCCTCCAAGCGGACTACACCTACGTGGACGTGCGGAGCGAGCCAGAGTTCGAGGCGGGACACGTACCGGGGGCCCTCAATGTGCCCATCAGCCACCAGGGCCCTGCTGGCATGGTGCCCAACCCCGACTTCCTGCGGGTGATGGAAGGCCTCTTCCCCAAGGACACCAAGCTGGTCGTCGGCTGCAAGATGGGGGGGCGCTCCGCGAAGGCCACCGCCACCCTAAAGCAGGCCGGCTTCCTCGAGCTCTGCGACATGAGCGCAGGCTTCGACGGCAAGCGAGACCCCTTCGGGCGCCCGATCCCTGGCTGGAAAGACGGCGCTCGCGCGGTGGAGACCGGCGCGCCAGCGGGCCGCAGCTACGCGGACGTCAAAGCGCGCGCCGGGGGCTGAGCCACGCACGACCCCCTACGGTCGACGTGTAGCGGCCCTACGAAAGTCTGCCGCTGCCCGCTCCACGAGCTCGAGGTCACGAGCCGCGTTCTCAGCCTCCGTGACGAGGTCCGCGGTAAAGAGCGTGCTCCCCCAGATGCCGTTCGGGCGCCGTCGGAAGGGGTAGCGGGTGCCCTGCACCGTCCGCACGGTCGCCCGCTCACCGGCGGTCTCGATCCCCTCCACGCCGGACATGTCACGCCGCAGACGGTCGAGCCAGGCCCGCTCGTGGGCGTAGATGGCGAACACGTCCGCGCCGTCCGGGGCGTCCGCCAAGGCCTGATAGCGCGTCGTCCACTCGGATCGCTGTGGCTCCGGGTAACTCGAGCGGATGTGCTCGAGCGCCTGGCGCCGATAGTCCCGGATCGTGTAGCAGGCGTGCTGCGCGGCCTCTTCGATGTACGCGAAGAACTGCTCCGGGCGCCCTCGGTTCACGGCGGTGACGACGCGCAGATACGCGCCCCGCGGGGTCTTGTCGCTGGGATAAGTCGCCCAGCTCCACGCGTACGGGGCTGCCACGACGAGCGCCGCGACGCCTACGATCCAGCGCCGTCGGGCGCCCCTCCAGGACGCATCACGGCCCTCCCGCTGCGGCTCGCGGGGGGCTCCCGGCGCGGCGAGTGTTTCGTCGGGAGCGCTCATGCCCGAGCCTTAGCGGACTGCTGGACTCGAGGGCAACACCGAGCACGGCCCGAGCCCACCCCTCGGCGAGGGACGCTTGTCGTGGCATCGATGCTGCGATAGCCATCCGCCTCGTGTGGAAAGATCACCGCGTGGCGATCATCGTGCCCGCCTATCGAGAGGAGCGCCTCATCGCGGAGATGCTGGGTCGCCTTCCCCCGTGCGTCGACGACATCGTGGTCGTCGACGACGCGAGCCCAGACGACACCAGTGACGCCGTCCGCGCCGTCTCCGACCCGCGCGTGACGTTGCTGCGGCACCCCGCGAACCGGGGGGTGGGCGCTGCCATCGTGACCGGCTACCAGTGGGCCCTCGAGCGGGGCGCAGACGTCCTGGTCGTCATGGCCGGGGACAACCAGATGGATCCCGACGATCTTTCACAGCTCCTCGAGCCGATTCACGCGGGCGAGGCCGACTACGTCAAGGGCAACCGCTTCCTGCATCCAGAGGTGAGGGCCATGCCGTGGCCGCGGCGCCTCGCGGGCAGGTGGCTCGCTCGCCTCACCTGTCTGGCCTCCGGGCTCGACGTCGACGACAGCCAGTGCGGGTACACCGCGCTGGCCGCGGACGCGGCGCGGCGCGTCCCGCTCGCTCAGCTGTGGCCCCGCTACGGTTACCCCAACGACCTCCTGTTGATGCTCGCGCGGGCCGGATGTCGGGTCCGTGAGGTGCCGGTACGGCCCGTGTATGCCGACGAGCGGAGCGGCGTCCGTCCCTGGCATGCGCTGGTCGTGGCAGGTGTGATCCTACGCCGCTGGCTCGGGACGACGCCTCGGAGCTCCGTCCTCCTCTGAGGGTCTCCCTCAGGGCGCGGCGCCGACGCCCGAGAGCTCTGGAGGGATCACCGTGCTCGCGTCGAAGCGACAACTCATGGGGCGCGCATGAACCGTGCGCTCCCAGTGAGCGCCGCTGACCTCTCGGAAGAGCCAGGCGTGGCCGAGGTCCGCTGCAGGGAGCAGCGCGAAGAAGCGCTCGCTGGTCGTGTCCCTGCCGCTCGTCGTCGACGTGGACCGAGAGGCCCGCTGGCCACGGGGGCTGGGTCCGCTCGCTTCGAACGCGGCCAAGCAGGGGCGATCGGGGGTCCCATGCAGGACGGCTCGCTTCGTCGTCAGCAGCTCGGGTGGATCGACCGCGTCCGTCACCAATATGGTGTAGGGCTCTCCGGGGAAGGCGGGCGCGACCACCCGTGGCGAGCTCTGCCGCTCGGCTGCCCCGCAGGGCGTCGGAGGATCGGAGAGGTCGGCCAGCAACGGGGCAGGCTCGGGCTCCCCGAACGGCACCGACGCCCAGCGAAACGGCAGCGTGTAGGCGTGCCACCAACGCCCCCCTGGGCTCGCCTCCACCACCGCGATGGCAGGTGTGAGCCCGGAGTAGGTGATGGACACCGACTGGCCAAGGCCTCCCACCGGGGATCGAGGCAGGCCGAGGAGCGACGCTCCCCAGCTCCACCCACCGCGGGCTCCTGCTCCCGCCGCGTCCTCGCTGGGGTGCGCCCAGGCAACCCACGGGCCGCTCCCGTGGAAGGCGATGGGCAGGGATCGCGCGCCGGCGCGGACCATTTCGGTGCGTCGCGCCTCCCGAGACGCGGGCCATGGCACCGCCGGGAGAGCCTCCACCGTCGGCCCCTCCGTATAGTAGGTGGGCTGTTGATCCTGCGGCGATGCGTGGAGCCGCACGTGCACGCCGCGCCCGGCGATGCTCAGCAGCGCCGGCTGCGCGAGGAGGGTGCGCGGCGCGTGGCTGCGGTAGTCTCCTGAGCGCGGCGCGAAGGTGCCCGCGATCGTGGCGCGCCCCACGAGATCGTGGAAGCGGTTGTCCCACGCTACCTCGACGGCGGAGATCTCCGTCTCCCCACGGGAGCTGTGAGGAATACGGTAGCGCAGCGCCGCGCTCCCCTCGACCTGGTCGACCACCGCGAGGGCGTGGCGCGTCGGCTCGGCGAGCGGCCCGAACAGCTGTTGGCGCCGCACGCTCCGCTCGCCCTCGTGGGCGTGGAGCGCCCACACGGCGCCGGTCTCGAAATCCGAGGCCACCGCGAACCACGTCGTGCGACCCGCCACGGAATCCGGGGCGCCCGGCACGCCGCTCACCCCCTCCAAGGCCTGCCAAGGTTCACCGCCCAACACACAGGCGATCGGGGTCTTGGGGGCCCCCGGCGCCGCTGCCTCGGAGGGGAAGGCGCGGGGGTCCCCGATGTCGGTCGCCTGCTCCTCGGCGTCCCAGCCGAGGCGAGACAAGGACGCCCCGAGGAGACACCCCGCGGGAGCGCAGCTCATCTCTACCTCACAGGCGTTGTCCCCCGATCCACGCGGCGCCCCGATCGGACAGAGGGGCCGTGGCAGAGGCACGACCTCCCAGCTGCTCCCCCCATCCAAAGACTCCCAGAGGCTCGGACGGGCCGGATCCAGCGCCAGGGCCTTGAGGCCCACCGCAGCTACGGACCGAGCCGGAGCTGGTGGCGCGCCGCGAGACAGGACGTACCCCTCCGGATCCAGCGCGACGTGTACCCATCCGCTCGTAGTCCGCACCACGACCGCGAGCGCGCCATCCTCGTCGATCGTCAGCCGCGGCACGAACCGTCGGCTGCCGTGACGTCGATCCCCTGCGCCGCCATCTCCCACCTCTAGATCACGGATGTGGAACGATCGACCATCATCCAGGGACGCATAGAGGCTGAGGCGCTGATCTTTGTCTCGAGCCCCGACGACGTAGAGGCGCTCTTGGGGCCCCACCGCGAGCGCGTCCACGCGACCCAGCCCTGGCAGCGCCAGCGGCTCGAGCTCCTTCATCCCCTCGAGCAAGCGGTATGCGCCGCGGGGGGCGCAGCCCAGCTCCATCCGATGAGGTGGACAGATCCCGGAGAGCATAACGGTGCCACGCGGCCCGACCGCGAGCCTCAGCTCGCTCCACTCCCCCCGCAAGGAGAGCTTCTTGCGCTGGAAGGTCACCCCCTCGTCCTCACTGAGGTAGAGACGGAGCAGAGCGCTGGTGTGCCCGCCCTCCTTCGACTTGCACAGAACAGCGACGTGCGCCTTGCTCCTCGCGACGCGCACGTCGCGGCACTGCGTTGACGGCAGACCCTCTGCCCTCCGCTCCTGGAGACGTGCGCCCAGAGGACCAGACAGGACGTTCCAGACCTGCTCGCCCGGCTCATCCATGAGCTCCAAGCCAAAGTATCCCGCGTCATCCAGGACCGCCCCTCCCTCCTGCACCCGCGCAGCGTCGGGAGATGGGCCGAGCGGGGCCGCCGGGGACGGCTGCGCTCCTCCAGGCCGCGCCGCCGCTGGCTCCGTCCAGCGGCCCTCTTCGTATCGAGCTCGGCGGAACAGCCCCTCGACGAAGAGCTCGCCCGCAGCGTCACGGCTGATCCTGCGGGCGCCCAGCGGGGAGAGATCCGCTGGACGCCAGCTCCTGCCTCCGTCCGCGCTCGTCCACCAAGCCTCCGGGACAGCGAGGGCCAGACCTGCTCCCCGCGCCCCGAGAGCCACCTCGACGAAGCGGGCTCCCTGCACCTCCGCCGCCTCCCAACGGGCCCCCCACTCCGCGCCGATCCAGAGCTCCCCGGAGGGCTCCACGCCAGCGAGCACGCCAGCGTAGGAGGCAGCCGAGACGAACGGGCGCGGGGGACGCCGGACGTCCACGAAGGGACCCAGCGGCTCCTCGGCTAGGTACACGAGCCCCGACGCGCCCACAAAGGCATAACGGTCGCCCGATCTCCCCAAATCGATGAGGGCCTCGGGCGCGACGAACGGCGCGACGTCTGCGACCTCCCCCACGCCCTCGAGCCAACGTTCCCCCCCGTCCCCGACGGCGAGCTCCCGCTGACCGCCGAGCTCGAGTCGGGCCTTGGCCTCCGTCCTCGTCGTCGGATGGAAAATCCAGCGCGCCTGCGCGATGGGAGGCGCCCCGCCCCGATCGGTGCTGGTCACCAGCGGAGGTCGGCGCGCGCTCCCCTGTCCTGGCTCGCCGCAGGCAGACGCTACGAGCGCTCCTAAGCAGAGCGCCCCTAGGAGTCGAGCTCGTCCGAACACGGGCCCTCTACCCGCGCGGTGACCGCGCGGGGGACAAGGAGGTGGCCGCCGCAGTGCTCTCGTCGACCTGACTCGTGCTCATCGGCGGTCCTGTGTGCCATCGATCGTCGCGACGGATCGGAGGGGCCCTCGTCGCTCAGGCTCCGACCAGGTCCAGCAACTTCTGCTTCGTGGTGAGCCCGACGTGCTGGTCCACTCGCTGCCCGCCCTTGAACACCATGACGGTTGGCACCCCGCGCACGCCGAACTTGCCCGCGGTGAGCGGAGCCTCGTCGATGTCGACCTTACCCACCTTGGCCTTGCCGTCGAGCGCCTCGGCGACCTGGTCGATGATGGGAGCGAGCGCCCGGCAGGGACCGCACCAGCTGGCCGTGAAATCGACCAGTACGGGCTGATCTGCCTGGAGGACCTCCTGCTCGAAATTCAGGTCGTTGAACACGTGGACTTTGTCAGATGCCATGGGACGTCCAACATAATGCCGCAGGGGGTTGCCGCAAGCCTACCCGTGGATCCCCGCCGTTTGGCGGTCTTTCGGGAGCCCCGCGCGCTCCACCGCTTCGGAGGGCCGCCGGCGTCCGTCTCGCCCGTGACAGAGATCGAGGCGTGTACTAGCGTTGCGCCGCGCGTGGCCCTTCCGCGGCACCCACGCGTGCGTGCGTCCCTCCTGCGCTCTTCCTGCTCTCCTCCGGACCTCCCGGTGGAGTTGCGCCCCCGGGAGAAGGCACGGTCGGGGCGCCCCGACGATCCACCCCCTACTTCGTCACCCACGAGGGCACCATGTCTTCCACCATCATCGCCGCCGAGCTCACGATCGAGGGAGACCTCACGAGCGAGGACGACGTGCACATCGAGGGTCGCGTGCGCGGACGAGTCACCACGAAGGGGAGCGTCGAGCTCGGCTCGCGGGGCGCCGTCGAAGCGGACGTGAGCGGCCGCACCGTCAGCGTGGCCGGGAGTGTGTCCGCCAACGTGACGGCCACGGAGCGGGTCGACTTGCTCGCCGGGGGACGACTGGTGGGTGACGTGAAGGCCCCGCGGCTGACCATCGCCGACGGAGCGACGTTCCGCGGCAAAGTCGACATGGGCGACTGAACGAGGGAGCTGTAGTGGCGAGAGCGTCGATCATTGGCCCCACCAGCATCGTCATCGGCGATGTCACCGGGCGGGGAGATTTGGAAATCATGGGGCGCGTCCAGGGAGACGTCGTCCTCGATGGCACCGTGACGGTGGCACCGGATGGGGTCGTGCTGGGCTCCATCCGCGCCCACGGAGTCCGCGTCGCGGGGCGCGTCGACGGCAACGTCGTCGCCAAGGAGAGCTTGAGCCTCCAGGCGGGCGCCAACGTGAGCGGAGATCTGGTCGCCGCGCGGCTGGGCATCGAGGAGGGAGCCCGGGTGCGCGGCACCGTGCGTACGGAAGGCGAAGACCTCGACGAGGACGAGGACGAGGACGAGGACG
>JAEWOQ010000223.1 GCA_023460875.1 Pseudomonadota bacterium | reverse complement strand
GTCCTGGGTGGCCCCCGGATCCTTTCCCTCGCGGGACTGGGTCCGGGGCTTTCTTCGTCAGCCCGTGCAGCCCTAGTGCTCGGTCTCCCAGCCCCGCGCGTCCGGAGTCCCGACCTTCCCAGGGTAGCAGAGCGAACTAGGGGGCCTATCAACGAGACGCGGGCGCCCGACCCACGCGCAGCACCAGCGACAACTACGCCACCTCTCCCTCCTCTTCGCCTGTGGTGACTTCCTCCACCTTCCGCTTCGGGAGAGCACGATCCAACAGCTCCATGAAGGAGTCCCAGTCCTTGGACGCCCGCATCAGCAGAATCACGTTGCTGATGTGCTGGTCGAGATGCTCCTCCGCTTCCCCCGACGTGATGTGCTGATGGTGCTTCCTGGCCCGATGGCCTTCCTCATTCGTGGGATTCACCTCGCAGAGTTTCTCACGCATGCCAGGAAGGATTCGGCTGTAGATGATGTTGTTCGTCACGTGGCCAAGCCACTGAGGACGCCCACCGCCGAGCTTCTTCCCTTTGAGCCGGAAGATGTTCTCGTAGTACGAGGGAGGGAACTTCGCGCTCCAGCGTCGGTACTCCGCGCTGACGTACTTCTCGAGCAGCCTCTGTAGCTCGTCTCGATCGCGCTCGAACTGAAAACCCGTGACCTCATCGACGATGGCGGTCACGCCCACCTTGGCGAGACCCCGGATCATGGCGTCGGCAGCTCGCGCCTTTCGTACGGCGGCTTCACCCTGGAGCAGACCCGCGTCGCGAGCAGCCAGGAAGGCGTCGCAAAGGTCAGGTAGGAGGTCGGCTTCGATGCCTCGGGCCGGGATACCAGGAGTGTCCGGGTTCACGTAACGGACAGGCTTCGCCAGACGCGCTCGTGCTTCATCGCTCAGGAACTGAGCAACGACAGGGGAAACCATCACGGGAAGCTGCTCACCCTCAGGTGTTTCGCGACGGCGCTTGTACTCGGCCCCGGAACGCACGTGCCCGAAGGCATCGGACAGGCTCCTCTCGGAAAAGATCCGTCGCTTGTCCTCGAGAACAGCGCAGGTCACTGACATCGAGCCTAGTTTCCAGGTGCCAACGTGGGTGGCGCGCGGGATCTTGCTCCGATGCCGCTGCCAGCGCTCGTGAGCCGCCTTGGTTGCTAGCGCCTTGCGCTCGGAAACCGTCATGGACGCAGCGCGAGCCTTTCCGGCCTTCTTCTGGGAACTATCGGGGGGATTATCGGTAGAGTTCTTCTTGGCCACCCCAACATGCTAGCGCACGTCGCTAGCATGTCCAGGCCGTGGATCCATGGTCCCGGTCCAGTGCATTGCTAGCGGAACCCGCTAGCAACTGGCGCCCTCCCGCGGGCCGTCGGGCGTCCGCAGGTCAGTTCGCCGGCCGTGTAGCTCGCAGCTTCCGACGGGCCGCGTCCCGGATCCAATCCGCCCACGTCACGCCCTCGGCGGCAGCAGGGCGCTGCTGCTGCGCGAGGTCCTCCGGGTCCTGCGTGAACGTGCACAGCGGACGGGAGCGCTTACCCGAGGGACCCGAGGGGCGCTTCGGGGGCCCAGCGCCTGCGGCCTGGAGGGCCGCCGAGAATGCGGCTCCGTTGGTCCGAGCGCGTCCAGACCGGCGTCCCGTGCTCCACGTCCAGCGCTCGCCCGGAGGGCCCTCTGGGTCGTGGCGCACGACGACGGCGGTGTGCTCGGGGTGCTCCCAGCGTTCCGCGCCGGGGCCCCGCTCGACGCACCGCCAGTCTCCGATTTGGTCGCGGCGGGGCATTACCAGTCCACCTCGGGCGCCAGCCGTGACCGCACCTGGGCCACGGTCTCGCCCTCGTGCCTGCGCTCCCAGAGGTAGGCGTCCAGTGTTCCCAAGGCCGCACGGACCGCGGCGCGCCGTTGCTCCAACTCCTCCTGGGTCCTGTAGGCGGCAAGGGTTGCGCGGGCCTCGTCGACCCGCTCGATCAGCTCCTGGATTCTCTCGTCCATGGCTCAGGCGTCCTGGTTGAGCGCGTCGGAGGCGCTGATTACGCCCTGGCGCACAGCTTCGGCGATCTGCTCCTCGCTGTAGTAGACCCGGAGGTCTCCTCGCTTGGCAGCGGCGCGGATCCGGTCGTGCTCCGTGGGCCCCTTCGGGACGGCCACCGTCTCCCAGCGGGACGTTCCTGCGGCCACCTGCGCCTCGGCTTCCTCGCGGGTGATCCGCGCGGCGCTCTGGCTCACCTTGCCCTTGCGGCTGATCGAGTGCTCCCAGATGCGCCCCTCGCTGTCGATTCGGATTTCGGATTCCAGTGCCATCGTCTCTCCTTCCGTCGCCGCTGCTGATTCCCTTAGTTGTCAGATTCCCGCCTGTACCCAGCGGGTGCCGTCGAAGCGGACGACGGGCTCGGAGTCGTCGTCGAGGTAGAGTTGCGCTCCGTCCTCATCGTAGGCGGTCGCCTCGACCCCGATCTCATCGGCGAGAGCCAGCAGGGCATCCCGGGTCCGGACTCCTCGCGCATTGGCCTCGTTGAGCAGCCGGTCGAGGTGCATCTCGGCGGCGCTGCTGCGCTCCGCGTCGCGAGTCTCGAAGTCTCCAGTGTGTGCCATGCGCTCCTCGCTTCCTCGTCGCGGCGCCCCGCGCGCTGCCGACTCAGAAGATATAGACGCGCGACTAGTCGCGCGCAAGTCCGATCAGGAAGAAATCGACGCGAAGGCCCCTCAGTGGCGCCGCCGACCCTGCGGGCGCGGCATGGCCCGCCTGGCCGACACCACCCGCACCCGGTACCCCTTGGGCAGGTGCCGCCACTCCTCGACGCCCGCCTGGGCAGCGGCGAGCGCGTGCTCCTGGAGGACCGAGCTGGGCCTCGGGTCGCGCCACCACACCTCGACCCAGAGCACCCGACGCTCGTGGTCGAGACGAGCGAGCGCTCCATAGATGTGCACGCTCGCGGCGCCCGACGCGATCGCTGCGGGCGCGCCGATATGTTCCTGCTCCCGCATGTCGAACCCGAACGGCGTGCTCAGCATGCCCTGATCCTGGGCCGCGTCGGCGCCAGTCGTCGACCCTAGCGCTCCAGCGCGGCCGCGCCCCAGCTTCCATGCGCGGGCTTGACGTGGCGATCGATCGATCGGGGACCGCGGTCCCTTGCCGCGCCTCGCTGGGGGTGTGGGCTTTCGCATTTCACCGCCCCCTCCGGCACAGACGGGGGCCGCAACCCCTGCGAGGGCGCCGATCGGGCGCCGCTCTCGGCCCCAAACGCTAGCAATTTCCGCAACTTACGACGCGCTCCTGCACGGGGGTTTCGGAATCGTATGAATACCCATAGGTTTCCGCGGAACCCGCGTGACAGGTCAGCTTTTCACCCTTGTAGGCCTCATCGTCGACGCCGTGGCAGCCTTGCTGCTTGCGGTTGACCTCTGGCGACCCCACCTCCAGCTGCCCAGACCCGACGACACCGATATCGTGCTTCACGACCTAGTCGATGCGCTTGACCGGGATGAGGCCGAACGAGCCCGGTTGCTAGGGGTGCTTCGCGAGCGGACGACAACATTGAGCCTGGACGGTGTTGCCCGAGCATCCTACGACGGTCATCGCGTCCGCGCCTTAACCCGGTTAGGGAGGCTTGGACTAGTACTGCTAGTAGTTGGTTTTACCATGCAAGCCGTAGAGCCAGGAATCGAAGCTGTCGCGGCTCTGAGAGGCGCTCCATGAAGGACCACGAGGTGCACGCTTCACCGGCACCGCTCCTGTGTCGAAACCTGAAGACGTTTCGGTCTTGCCTGACCTTCTTTGGTCGAATGCGCGACAGTCACTGCATTCTGGACCTACGAAAGGTTCGTTTTGCCGATCCTCCCGCTCTCGTCCTGCTTCACCACTTCGCCCGCGAGAGCAACGGCCTCGGGATCTACCTCCCGGAGGTTGGCCCTGCCAAGGACTACATTTCGGACAACCTGCGAATGCGCGAGGCCGGTGCGAGCGTACGCAGTCCGAACCGCTACCCTCTCCGATACGTTGCGTCGGAACGACACATGGTCGTCGAACTCGGGAAGTGGAGGGAGATGCTTCTGAACTCAGGAGCGCTGGGAGAGGAGCGGGCGCGCCAATTCTCGTCGAACATGTCCGAAGTCCTAATCAACTCATTCGCTCACGGAGGACAGAGAAACGTTCGCAGCATCGTCGCCGGCCAGACGTTTCCGAAAAAGGCTCACTCCGTGCTTGCTGCAGTCGACAGCGGACAGGGTATCCCCACATCTCTGCGACGAAGCGGCCGCTACCCGGGGGAACGTTCGGACGAGGAGTGGATCCTTTTGGCGCTGCAGCGAGGGGTGACGTCGAAGTCGCGTGAAACCAACCGTGGATTCGGGCTGTATCTGCTCCAGGATATGGTACGGAAGAACGGCGGATCCATGATCCTGGTGTCCGGCCGAGGGGTCGTTTCAATAACTGATGGTTGTGAGCCGAAAGCCGAAGCTCTCGGCCGCTCGTACCCTGGCTTCCGTGGGACCTTCCTAATCTTGGACATCCGAGTATCATCATGAAGATCGTGAACGTGAAGTCCGTGCTCGGGCAGGAACAGACGCCGTCGAATGACGGGTACCGCTTAGCTGAGCATCTGCTCTCTGAACGGATGTCTCTTGCCAACGTCATCCTAGACGTCACAGACCTCGCACCCGAGGACCTGGTGTCTAGCTTCGTGAACGCTTTTCTGTTTCGTCTACAGCAAGCAAACGTGGACGTAGCACGAGCGCCGGGGATCAGTTGGAGAACGCGATTCCCGAGTGAGGCGGAGCGCCTCAGCGAGCTCGTCCGCTTGTACATCGAGGACGACTCGGCCTGAAGGCTAAGCGTCTTCCAGTACACCCACTCGCTCATCCTCGGACCGGGCAGCGCGTGCCGACGCCATACGGGCGTGCGTAGCGTCACTAGCGACGGGTGCGCAAGCGATCCGGAGGACGCCCACGCCTCGGTGGGTTCTCCAAGAGCGGCGCCAGCTTCGCGCGGTTCCGCCGCTTGCGCGCCTCCTCGCGCTCGGCCTTCTCCGTCTGCCACGCCGCGCGGTCAGCGTGGACCTCGGGAGGGAGCCGTTTCGGCATCAGCTCCCCTCCCGTCGCGCCCACTCGTCGAGGAGTTCCCGGGCGACCGGGGCCAGGTCCACCCCTCGCTGGCGAGCGGCGGCGTGCCAGCGCTCGAGCTCATCCGGCGTGCACTTGATCGCGAGCCGGGCGCTCCGGGTTTCCCCGTCGACCGGAGGGCGACCTGCCTTGCGCTTCTGCGGTTCGGTGGTGGTGCGTTTGCGTGCGGCCATGGCCGGCAGGGTATCGGCCTCCACGGCGGCCGGGCAATCTGCAGCCGCGGCCGCAGGCAGGCTCATTCCTCCGGCTCCCACGCTTCTGAGAACTCGGCTTCGGCGTGCAACTCGGCGATGCCCGTCACCTGCTTCAGGCGCAGCACCTCGTCAGCGTCCATGCCAAGCTCCTTGGCGATCTTCGCGTCGGACCAGTTCCGGCGCGTCAGCTCCTGCACGATGTCCGACATGCCCCCCACGGTGTGCTTCCCGCGCGCGCGGTTGTGACGGATCGTGGATGCGATCCGGTCGTTGCGGCCCGACCGCTCGGTGTTCGCAGTGGTGACAGGCAGGTACCCGCGGGTGCTCGCCCGGACCGTCTGCGACGTGCGCCCCACTTCGCCGCGGTGGAACCCGTCCACGGTCTCGCGGCGCTGGCCATCCAGCCACGTCACCACCGGTTGCGTGTAGCCGTCCTCGGCGATCGAGTGCTCGAGGAGGCGCATTTCTGGCGGCGCCGTGACGTTGGGGTTGTAATCGTTCGCCTCGACCTGGTCGGCGGGAACCCAGAGCACGAGGTCGACGGGATGGTGGCGCAGTGGGCTCACTGCGTGCAGCGCCCTGCGCGCCGCGTTCAGCGCTTCGATGCGCTCCGCTTCGTCGGCGATCGCCCCGATGCGGCGCGCCAACTCGCCTGTTAGCTCCTCGATAGTCATATGATCCTCCATGCGTCGCGGCGCTTGGCCATGAGGGCGCGATAGCGCGTCAGATGCTCGGGCTTCTGGGGCGAAAAGCTCAGCCCCTTGCACCAGTAGTCATTGCGGAGGAGGACCTTGCAGATCCTCCGCCAGCTCGGCACGTCCTTGCTGCCGGTGTCCCCGGGCTGCGCGTCGGGCACGTCGATCCGCTTCGACTCGCAGAACTTCAGGTAGACCGCGATCTTGTCGCGGTAGTGCTCCGCCGTGCTCGGCGGCATCGTATCGAGCAGCAACATCGCGAACGACCGCCACGTGTGCCCCGGCGGCAGGTCGACCTTCTGGTTGCCGAGGATGTTGCCCCGCTCCCCGGCGTAGAGGGCCCCGGAGTTGGCGCCGGCCACGCGGGCGCAGACGCGGGCCCACGTCTCTGGCTCCACGGCGTGGTAGAGCCACAATGCGCGGCGCTGCTCGTCGCCATACGGCTCGCAGATCCGCATCTGGTGGGGAGTCAGCCCCGCCTGGTGCATGCGGTCGTAGAGTCGATTGTAGGGCCGCCGAGAGCGGGCGAAGTACGCCCAGATGTCGCCGACACGCCAGTCGTAGATCGGGTAGACGTTCACCGCGGCCTCGCCCTTCCATGTCGTGTAGTGCCGCCCCTCCACCTTCGAGGCGCGACGGCGCGTGATCGTGCGCCAGCGATTGAGCGACTCGGCCGCCCGGATCCCGACGAAGAACGCCGACGGTGTCCCGTCCGCGTACCACTGGCCGAACTCCTCGATGAACTCCTCGAAGGTGATCTCTGGGTACCAGAACGGGAGCGCCGCGCCGTCCGTGATCGCGCGCTCCGGAGGCTGCCGGACCCAGAGGTCGCGCTTCGCGGGGTCCCAGCACGTCCACTCCGGCTCATGCATGCTGACGGCGTTCGTCGTCGTGAGCGGGAGCGCAACCCAGTACGGATCGATGTGGTCGCGATACAGGTCGAAGAGCTCCTCGACGTGCTCGATCGTGAGCCGAAACTGCGCCTCCCAGTCGATGAAGAGCAGGCCGACCTTGCGCCCGCGGGCGATCGCCTCCTCCATCACGAGATGGAGCATCGCCGTCGAGTCCTTCCCGCCGCTGAAGCTCACGCAGACCCGCGAGAAGGAGTCGAAGGTCCAACGGATGCGCTCGCGTGCCGCGTCGAGCACGGACACGCCCAGGTAGCGCCGGGTCAGTGGCGCCCGTCGCGCAGCCATTGCAGCGCCTCCTCGTGGTTGAGCCGTATCACCCGCCCTGCCTGGACGCCTACGAAGTGCACGTCGCCGCGCGACATGACTTCGTAGATCCCATCGGGCACCAGGTAGAGGCGCTGCGTTCCGACGACGGCGAAGCCCAGGCGCTCCGGGGTGCCGAGGCCGCGGATGCGGGCGACCCAGCTGGTGCCCTCGCGATCGTCCAGGATGCGCAGCTCCGCCCCGGGACCCACGACACGCGCCAGCGCATCCTCCGGCTCGAGCTTGCGGCGCTTGCCGCCTTCGACGACGACGAACTCCCGCGCCACGTGGCGCTTGCTGGAGTTGCCACGCAAGCGGGACACCTCGTAGAGGGGACCCTCACGGAGCATGTAGCGCACTGTCCGCCCATAGATGTTGCCGCTGCCTGCGCGGCGCGCCTCCGACCAGTCGTTCATGGGCCGGAGGAACTCGCGCCGGAGCCCGTACTTCGGACACGGCCCATGGATCGCGGCCACCCACGGCTTCGGCACGTCCGCCGATCCGTGGAAGTGGCCGTCGATCTCGATCTTGAGGACGTTGGTGAAGGCCCCGCTCACGACGCCACCTCCGAGAAGCTCCCGAGCAGTTCCCGCGGCGTAGAGTCCGGCGCGCACCTGAGCGCCCCACGGAGCACCCCGACGAGCGCCTCCCAGTGGTCGAAGCGGTAGCCGTCCGGCTCCACGTGGACGATCACGACCGCTCCGTCACGGGCCTCGGCGAGGCGCACCACCCCGTGACGGCGGTGGTAGAGGTCGTCGAACACGCCGCGGAGCTGCCCCCGGTGCCTGGGAGGCACCCACGCCGACAGCACGGGGTAGCCAGCGCGCGAGCCATCGGGGCGCCCGGGGACCGGACGCTCGACGACGATCCTGACGGCTCCGTCGGGGTAGCACTCCCACCGGACCCGCCCCGTCCCGGTGCAGTCGCGGTAGACTCCGTGCTCGTCGGGAGTCGGAGCGACGACCCCGCCCCCGAGGCACGTGGGGCGCGCGGACAGCGCAGCCGCCTCCTCGTCCGTGGCGGGGGCGCGCTCCGGGGTACCGGCGCGGTACCGCTCGCCTCGGTCGTCGCCCCACGCGCGCACGAGCTCCCCGAGCTGCCCCGTGCTCCAACAGCTCTGAGTGCAGTCGGCGCGCGCGAGCACGCCCCCGTCCTCGAGGACGTACCGCCCGACAGCGAGCGCCGCCGGGCTCGCGTCCGCCGCCCAGTGGTGGCCGTAGTGCCCGGCGATCGCCCAGGCGTTGCGGAGGGCTAGGTTCGCGCGGCTCACGACGCACCGCCGATCTCTCCGTGAACCCAGCTCCCCCGACGGGACAGGACGCGCCACCCTCGGCTCTCGTAGTGGTGCCAGCGCGCCTCGCGGACGACCACGCGCCGAGGGGTCGTCCCCGCCGCAGCCTTGTCACGCGCCTCACAGAGCGCGGCGTGGATGCCCTTGCCGCGCTTCCCCTCGACCACGTAGTCGTAGTCGTAGTGGAGCGCCGTCTTGGCCGGCCGCAGGGAGGCGAAGCCAACGACCTTGCCGCGATCGATGGCGATGAACCACGTCACCCCCTCGGTGCTGTAGATGGGCCCGCCGAGCTCCTGGTGGACCTTACGGTCGGCGAGGAAGGGGCCGAGGTGGCCCCAGAGCTCGGTGTCTCCGTGCGTGTACTGCTTGATCTTCATAACTGCCTTTCCCGGCGCCACCGCGGCGCCCGCTTGGGCTTCTGA
>JAEWOQ010000222.1 GCA_023460875.1 Pseudomonadota bacterium | reverse complement strand
GAGCAGTGCTGCGCACCAGCTGACCGATGCCGTGAGTCTCCCGAGCACCCAGCAAGCCGAACTGCACGCCGAAGCCCCCGGGCTTCGTCCAGCGCACAACCGCGGGCAACCGCGCCGGCCCCAAACGAGGCAGGGTGCACACGACCACGACGGAGGTCCCGAAGGGTGGCGGCGCCTCCGTCGCCTCGATGAACATGCCCCCTTGGCTGAGGTCCGTCGACCTCGCCGCCAGGGAGGCCCCGCTCGGGAGCTCGAGGGTGACGTCGAGAGTGACCTGGGCTCGCTGATGCTGTCGCTTTTCTCGCACGACCAATCCTCCGGGGAGACCGCCGGCCCTTCCGGATCGCGGTGAGGGCGCTATGGTCTCCCTCGGGGGGCTCCTGTCAAGGCGGCTCGGGTGAGCAACGCGGAGCGACGGAAAAAGGCCGATTGGCGGCGACACCTGCAGGGATGGCGACCAGGTGCGGTGATTGTGGGATGCGCGGTGCTCGCGACGTCCCTCGCGCTCCCTCGCCCGACGGCTCCGGAGATCGTCCCGTTACCGCGTCACGACGCGGAGGAGGCGCGGCGGATGGAGGCGCTCGATCGCGCGCGCGCGCGCGAGGTGAGCGCCGAGCCGTTGCCGCACGGCGCCCGGCTCGTCGGGGAGACCTTCCGTAGAGCTGGCGCCGCCGCCGTCGACGATCCGTCCCGAGCCCATGACCTACTGCAGGCGCTCGCCCGGGATGTACGCGAACACATCGCCGCCGGGCGCACCGAGGACCTGCTGCGACTCCGCGCTCTCCAGGCGGAGCTGTTCACGAGAGCGGCGCGGGAGTGGGAGCGCACCGCTCAGGTGACGGAGGAGCTGCGGGAGCTGGGGGGCGACTTCGTCGAGCGCGCTCGCGGGTGGCTGGACGTGCCAGACCGCCCCGCGGAGGCGAGCGGCGGGGGTCGGCTCGTGCTCTCGGACAGCCAACTCCGCCTGCTCTTCCGCGTGCGTTGGGGCACCCTGACCGGCACCCACCGAGTTCACCCCTTCGGCCCGAGCCTGAACGAGCAACGTCACTACTACGCGACCCTGCTCGAGCACCCTCCCGGCGACCTGCGCCAGGATCGGATCTGGAACCAGCTCGAGGCGGTGTCCGCTCTGGCCCGCGTGGACGCCACCTATCCCGCGGAGTTCGCGCGGGGCGTGCTCTTGTACCAGCTGGGCGATTTCCCAGCAGCGGCCGAGAGCTTTCAGGCGCACGCGCGGCGGCGAGGAGACGGCCCTTGGCTCCTCCTCGCCCGCAACCACTGGCTCGCGACCCGCTCCCCGCTCGAGTAGCCCATGCAAGAACGACAGAGTGATGGAGAGGCCCGCGCGCTCGGGTTGGCCGAGGCCGCGGCGTACGTCGAGCGCACATCGGGGCTCGTCCACCTCACTGGGGTCGCCGGCTGCACCGCGTCCTTGCTGGCCCACGGCGTGGCGACGGCGACGAGCTCCCTCGTCGTGCTGCTGGTGGCGGACTCCGAGGCGGCGCAGCGAGCCGCAGACGAGCTGGAGGCGGCCTTCGGGGACGCCTCCGCCGCCCTCGTGCTCCCCGCCGCTGACGCCTCCCCCTTCGACGGGGTCCGCTCGGATCGCCGCACCGCCATGCTCCGCGCAGCGGCTCTCGGCGCCATCGACTCCGGGACCTGCCGAGCCGTCGCGGTGTCCGCGGCCGCGTGGGTCCGACGCGCGGCTCCCCCCGAGGCGCTCCGGGAAGCGACGTTCCGCCTCCGGGTGGGAGAGCCCCTCGATCTCGAGGCCGCGACGCGCCGCCTGGAGGCGGGGGGCTACCTGAGGACTCCCGTCGTCGAAGACCCTGGGACCTTCGCCGTGCGCGGCGCCCTCCTCGATCTCTGGGCCCCCGGCGACGAACAGCCGCTCCGTGCCGAGCTCTTCGGAGACGACGTCCACACCCTGCGCCGCTTCGATCCAGAGAACCAGCGCGGCGGCGAGGCCGTGACGGAGGCGCTCGTGGCGCCAGCCCGGGAGGCCGTCCTCACGCCGGAAGCTCGCGAGCGGGCGCGGGAGCGCATGCGGGACCTCTGCGACGCCGTGAACCTGCCCTCCACGCGGGCCCGCGCCTTGATCGAGGACGTGGCCACGGGGCGGCTGTTCATGGGCTCGGAGGCGTACCTCCCCGCCTACCGGGAGCTGGTGCCCGTCTTCGAGCGCCTCCCGGCGGACGCGACGCTGCTCGTGGAAGATCCGCCGCGGTTCGTGGCGGCCCTGCGCGAGGAGCTCGGTCGCGGCATCTCCGCCCGCGCAGTTCACGGGGATCAGCCTCACTTCGCCTTCGAAGAACACTACCTCGACGCTCAGGAGCTCGCGCGCTCCCTGCAGGGTCGTCGCGTGGTCGCGTGCCACCGCAGCGTGATCGGCGGGGGCGCTCCCGGAGACGCGCTGGAGGCCCTCGAGGCCGGTCCGCTCGACGCCCCCACCCTCGCGTCGAGCGATCAGCGGGAGCTCGCCGCCCACCTCGAGGGGGCCCGCAAGGCGGGCGGCAAGAACGCCGGCCTCGGTCCGCTCGTGCGCCGCATCACCGCCTGGCAGCAGGATGGGCTCGACGTCACTTTGACCGCCCGCGTCGTCACCCAAGCCGATCGCCTCACCGCCCTGCTGGGGCACCGTGACCTCGACGTCGCGCGCGCCCCCGACGCGCTGCTCGCCCCGGTGGTCCCCGGCCGCCTGCGCGTCATCGCCTCGCCCCTGAGTCGGGGGGCCGTCCTCGAAGGGAGCGGCCGCGTCTTCGCCACGGAGGAGGAAATCTTTGGGCGGCGCCGCCACCGCCAGAAGCGCAGCGCCGCGCGGGCGGTACAGGCGGCCCTCGACGATCTCCGCAACCTGCAGCCCGGCGACTACGTCGTGCACGTCGAGCACGGCATCGGCAAGTACCTCGGGCTCGAGCACCGTCAGGTCGGCGATCATTTCGTGGATCTGATCGCCGTCGAGTACCGCGGCGGCGACAAGCTCTACGTCCCCGTCTATCGCCTCAACCTCGTCCAAAAGTATTCGGGGACGGAGGCCTCACCGCGCCTCGACCGCCTGGGCGGGGCCACCTTCGCGAAGACCAAGTCCAAGGTCCGCAAGCAAGTCCGACAGCTCGCAGACAGCCTCCTGCGGCTCTACGCGGAGCGCTCCCGCGTGCGCCGGCCACCGCTGCCGCCTCCCGACGACGAGTACGCCGCCTTCGAGGCCGCGTTCCCCTACGAGGAGACCCCGGATCAGGCCGCGGCCATCGCCGAGGTGCTCGAGGACCTGCAGCGCGACACGGTCATGGATCGCCTCGTCTGCGGCGACGTGGGGTTCGGCAAGACCGAGGTCGCCCTGCGCGCCGCCTACCTGAACGTGTTGGCCGGGAGACAGGTGGCCCTGCTGTGCCCGACCACGGTGCTGGCGCAGCAGCACTACCTCACCTTCGACGCGCGCCTCGCGGGCACCGGCGCCAACGTGCGGGTGCTCAGCCGCTTCCAGTCGAAGAAGCAGCAGACCGAGACCATCGCCGGGCTCAAGCAGGGCACCGTCGACGTCGTCATCGGCACCCATCGCCTGCTGTCCCAAGACGTGCACTTCAAGGACCTCGGGTTGCTCGTGGTGGACGAGGAGCAGCGCTTCGGCGTGACCCACAAAGAACGCATCAAGCAGCTGCGGACTCAGGTGGACGTGCTCACCCTCAGCGCGACGCCCATCCCGCGGACCCTGAGCATGGCCGTGAGCGGGCTGCGTGACATGTCCGTCATCTCGACGCCTCCCCAGGATCGGCGCGCCATCCGCACGCTGACGTCGAGTCACGACGACGAGCTGCTGCGCTCCGTCGTCGAGCGGGAGATCGATCGCGGAGGCCAGGTCTTCTACGTCTACAACCGGGTCGAGGGCTTGCACGAGCGCGCCGCCAAGCTCCAGGCCCTCGTGCCTGGGCTGCGCGTCGCCGTCGCCCACGGGCAGATGAGCGAGACGCAGCTCGAGCGGGCGATGGCCGGCTTCGTCGCCGGAGACTTCGACGTCCTCGTCACCACCGCGATCATCGAGAGCGGGCTCGACATCCCCCGCGCCAACACGATGATCGTCGATCGGGCGGATCTGTTCGGGCTCTCGCAGCTCTACCAACTCCGAGGGCGCGTGGGCCGCTCCAGTGAGCGCGCCTACTGCTATCTGCTCGTCCCGCCCCCCAGCAAGCTGAGCGACGACGCCCGCTCGCGCATCGAGGCCCTCGAGCGCTACTCGGATCTCGGCTCGGGCTTCCACATCGCCACGCTGGACATGGAACTCCGAGGCGCGGGCGAAATGCTCGGCGCCGACCAGAGCGGCTTCGTCACCAGCGTGGGCTTCGACCTGTTCTCCCAGATGCTCCAAGAGGCGACCGCCGAGCTCAGCGGGCAACCGGTGGAGCACGACGTCGATCCGGATCTCAGCGTCGACGTGGAGGCCCTGCTGCCGGACGACTACGTCGAGGACGTGGGCGTCCGGCTGAGCCTCTACAAGCGCTACTCAGCCGCCCTCGACGAAGACGAGGTCGCGCGCCTCGGCGAGGAGATCGCCGACCGCTTCGGGCCGCCGCCCCCCGAGGCCCGGCGCCTCGCGGATCTGATGCGCCTCAAGACGGAGCTCCGCCGCTTGAAGGCCCTCGCCTGCAACGCCACCCCCCGATCGGTGACCCTGCACCTCCGGGACGACACCCCCCTCACGCCAGCCCGGCTCGTCGCGCTCCTGACGGCGCCTCCCGCGGGGACCTCCTACGCCCTCAGCCCGGATGGGCGCCTCACGCGCCGCGTGCCCGCCGGGCGAGAGCTCCCCGACGGGCTGGCCCACGCGGAGCGCATGATGGCCGAGCTCAGCAGCACCCTCGATGGTGCCTCCTGACGGAGCTGCGCACGGCGCGTTGGCAGCGCCCCCGCGC
>JAEWOQ010000221.1 GCA_023460875.1 Pseudomonadota bacterium | reverse complement strand
CCTGCTGCCCGTGAGCGCCCTTGTTGCCGAGCTTTCGCAGCAGGTGCAGGTGATCGACGATGACCCGCGGCGTGGCGCGCACGAAGGCGTGCTCCCGCAGCAGGTCGTTCAGGTCCGCGTTGTACGGCTTGGGGAAGCGTTGCTTCGCGAAGAGCCCGTTGACGAAGGCCTCCGCGAAGGTGCGCAGCTTCACCGCGGCGCTCTGGGGATCGCCGTGCCAGTACCGCTCCGCGAGGGCCGCCGTGTCCGCCAGGGTCGGCGACGCGATTCTGCGGCTCCAGACCCATCAGGCAGACACAATTACCATGTCGGCTAGCGGACCTGAAGGGGGCCGTGGGGCGGGCTTGACGGACGTCAAGGGGCGCTCTTCGGGACGACCGGCGCAGTGATTCAGGAGATCCCCACGATGACGTGGGATCTCGACATCGTTCATCGTCGGACTCCCTCGAACGTCGAGCGCCTCCCGAGTGAGTGGCGCTGCGACTCGCTGACCCGACAGCCGCCCGACTCACCTCCGGGAGGCTTGCCCGCTGCATGCGAGGCCTAGAACTTCAGTCCACCCCGTGCGCTGCCGCGAGGCCATCGAGCCAGCCGTGCAAGCCGCCGGGGGCGCCGTCGCGCAGCATCGAGTAGGTGACGAAGGTGGCTCCGGTGCACTCGACGCCACCACAGGCGTTGCGGTACCAGCTGAACAGGTCGGAAACGGAAACGGGTTGGCTCGGGTCCGAGGTGACTGCCTGGAAGAAGGTGAGCCAGTCGATCTCCGTGCCAGCTTCCTGCCCTGAAATCGTGACGGCCGAGCATACGGAATTGCGGTGTTGATAGGCGGTGCCGCAGTCCACGACCACTGGAGGAAGCTCCGGTGTGTTCACGAGATTCGAGGCGCTCACCTGTTTGTAGTAGGTGAAGGAGCACTCGCCACTGAATCCATCATCAACTGACGCCTTGTTCCACATGCGAGCCGCCATGAAGTGGGCGTAGCCCTCCTGCTGGGCGCTGGCGGAGACCTCCACCGACTGGAGGCAGTGGGACCGATTGGGCCCTTCCTCGATGGCGTTGCAGG
The DNA here is from genome assembly GCA_023460875.1 of Pseudomonadota bacterium. GTDB lineage: Bacteria > Myxococcota_A > Polyangia > Polyangiales > Polyangiaceae > NIC37A-2. Next base: position 22,087 of record JAEWOQ010000221.1, on the reverse strand, counting down.
AGCAGTCCTGCTCGTATCCTGTCACCGAATCCGGCTCCATGATGTCCGCGGTCCACGCGCTGAAGTTCGGTGGCGACGGAATGCTGGTGTTGCCGTTGAACAGGTAACGTGCGGGCAGGCTCGCCCCTCCGAAGCCCTGCACCATGTGCCCGAACTCGTGACCCAGAACGAACTTCCAGCGGGCGTCGGAGACCCAGGTGTTCTCGGACAAGAACGCGTTGACGTTCAGCCGAGCGCCATTGAAGTGAGAAATTTGTGCGGTGTTGACGAAGATCGGGTGAACCGCCACGCCGCTCCCCCGCGTAAAGCCCATCTCCACGCCGGTCGCGTCACGAGCGAGGATGTGGGACGCGAAGCCCGCCACGTGCGTGGTGTTCGTCCACATGCCCGTCGTTACGGTCACACCGACGCTGCCGTGCGGATTCGTAGTGCCCGGCCACTCGAGGAAGATCGCGTAGGTGACGCTCAGCGCCTTGTCTGCTCCGGCCGCTTCCGGCGGCTCGAAGCGCCGCACGTCCATGCGCACGCCGTTATCGAGCATGCCGTCCGTGAAGACGCGGAGGAAGTAGTTGCCCTTCCCAAGCTCCTGAGGAGGCATGCAGCCGTGCTCGTCGAGGATGTGGTCAGATCCGATCTGCGTGCCGTCTGCCCGGAACAGCTGAGCGCGGTTGAAGGAGGCCGGCAGGAAGTCCACGATTCCAGCGAATTCGTTCGTAGAGCGGACCGGAAAGTGCTCCGGACCGTTGTCGACGAAGGTCGTTGGCCAGGTGGCACAAAGAGGGGTGGCGCCGTGGGCGGGATCGTAGGGCTCGTTGAGCTCACTCGGGGAGGCCCCAGGGGGCACCACCGGTCCCGGACTCGCACTGTTGGCGTGTGTGTTCCAGCGGATGCCGAACAGAGCGCCCGGCCGATCGGGGAACAGGCTCAAGAGGCGCGCGCGGGCGTCTTCCGAGGTCTCCCCCTCGAGGAAGCCCGCCGGCGCGAACAGATCCGCGTGGTAGAAGCCGGCGTCGTAGCGTTCGACCACACCGTCCTTGGCGACCATCCCGGCTGGTGCGAGGAGATCCGAAGCGCGCTCCAGCGAATAGGTATAGACCTGCGAGAGATCGTCACTGAAATGGTAGAAGAATTGGGGCAGGCGCAAGAGAGCAAAGGGGACGGCCTCGACCGAGGTGCCCGTGAGTTCGTGCAGCCCGACCACGATGTCGCCCTTGGCAGGCATATCCGTCGCCTTCACGCCAAGCGTGCTCTTCAGATCGGGGACGTCGAAGGTCGTGGAGGTGCCGGGCTGGAGAGTATCGACGGCTGAGGCTTCCCGGAGGACGTGATCGGTGTAGAAATTGCCTAGTCCCCAGGACTTCATCGTCACGCTGTAAGCGACCTCGCGGCCCCCCGAAGAGACCGGCAGGTTCTCGATCTCGAACTGCAGCTGGGTCGTCTCCGGCTCCGACACGGGCGGGGCGTGATGGAGCACCTTGGCCCGGCTCTGCAAGTTCTGGAGGCCCGAGCCGGCACCCGCCGGCCTGTAGGAGAAACTGACGAGAGGTTCCCCATCTGCGTACGTCCATCGTGCTCGGATCCATGCCGTGGGGGAGGCGTGCGGAGGCACCGCGTCGCTCCTCAGGAAGTCGTCCCAGCGCGCGTATGCGGTGTGCTGGATCGGGTTGTTGGCTTCGGCCACCACTTGGCGCGCAAAGAACGCGCCGACGTGCCCCGTGGAATCGACGGGGGAGAGACGGAGTGCTGCGTTCGGCGCCACCAAAGTGCCCCGAAAGGGTGCGTCGATCTCCACTTGGGAGGTCCCCGTCGCGATCACGAGGACATCGCTCGCCGGCACGGAGCCCATTTTGCCGCGGTAAGAAAGGGACCCCTGGACGTAGAGGATTACGGGGCCACCTGTCGTGTCCAAGGCGAGTTCTCCTTCCGACTCCACGAGAAGCGAGTCGAAGAAGTACTCGCCGGCCGACAGGTCGAGCTTGGCGCGCGACTTGATGACCGCGGCCCCGTAGCTACCCGGAGGCAGAGTCTGCGCTTGATCCGGCTCGAGCTGGACGGAGGGGCCCGCCGTCGGATACTCGACGGCGAAGTCCAAGGGCACGCCCGGTAGTAAGTTCTGTTCTTCCAGGATGTCGCCAGTCACCGTCCACTGATTCTGGTGGATGAACTGGCCCCCCGTGATGATGTTGCCATCGACCGTGGCCTGGTCGAACAGGATCACGTCACCCACGGAACGCACGTCGGTCTGTACGTTGGCAGTGCTCTGAACCGTCGTCGGACCTTGCCCGCAAACCACCTCCACACCAGGACCCGACGCGACGATCGTCCCGTTCCGCACGTCGACGCCTTCGGACCCGAAGAGCACCGTGTTCGCCAAGGACACGTCGCGCGGCAGCGGCATGCTGACGTTTTCCACGGTGAGCGCCTGAAGGGTCGTACGAACGGCTTCGATGGTCTTTGAGGCCTCGGCGGTCTCGAAGCCGAAGTCATCCAGGAAATAGGGGCTGCCTTCTCCTGGCAACTTGAAGGTCAACCGGACGCGTGGACTGCCCACGAAGTGGTTGCGAAGATGCTGGGGCACCGGAATCTCGATGCGCGAGAATCGGCCTTCCTCGAGAGGCGTGAGCGATTTGCCACCGACGTATCGGAAGCCCGTAGGACTCGTCGGGTCCTGGACGGAGACAAGGAGCTCTCCGTCCCAACGGACATCACCGGGAGTCCGGGGAACGCGGAGCTCGAGCCGAAGGGCCTCCACTTCCCCTTGGACCTCGAGCGGCGGCGCATCGACTTCGACGCGGCCGCGACCTTTCACCGCCAGCATTGGATTGGGCCCGTTCCACAGCAGTTCGAGCACAGCGGAGTCCCCGCTGATTCGCCAATCCGGATTGGCTTCGAAATCGCGAGATTGCCTTGTTTCCGAACTCGAACAGCCGCTCGAGAGTAGAGCTGCACACGCAGCTGTTCCCACTGTCCATCGCTTCACACAGCGCATATTTTCCTCTCCCTCACACCGAACAGGGCCCTCAGCGCACATGCACCGAGAGCACCGCTCCCCTAAGGAACCAAGCAGTTCCACTCATCCGATTCGTCTGCGCAGTCGGCCACTCCGTTGCAGACGGCGTTGCTGTCGACCACGTCATGGCCGTCGTGGCACACAAAGGCGGGGCACTCCGCTTCGTCCGATCCGTCTTCGCAGTCGACCACTCCGTCGCACACTGCGCGTCGCGGGATCTGGGTATCCCCACAGTGATACCCCGTATCGAGGGCGAAGCAGTTGGCGTCGTCCTCGTCTTCGCCCATGGGACAGTGAGGACGACCGTCGCACAGCGCCCACCCCACGATACGCGCGCCGTCGTCGCAGTACCACACAGGACAGGCCCATTCGTCGACGCCGTCCAGACAATCCGTTTGCCCGTCGCACACCTGCTCTGCCGAAAGTGTCGTGCCATCTCCACACGGGAAGGTCGCCCGCTCTCCAGAACCTCCTCCGACGCCCGCTCCCCCCGAAGAAGTCGAGCCGCCCACGAGGGTGGCGCCCCCGGTGGCGCCCCCGCCCCCGGATTGTCCATCACCCCCCGAGGCCGCCTGCGGAGTACCGTTCCCTGTGCTCGTCTGTCCGCAGGCGACCAGGCAGACCAGCACGCAGCAAACGTGCCCTAGCGCGATTCGAGTGCGAACAGCGGACATAAGCTCGGCATCTTATGTGCGGCCGTCGCACCGCGTCAAGCACGAGGACGACGAACCCGGAGGGAGAGTCCTTGGTGGGAACCCGCAAACTGGGCCCGCGGCTGAGCTCCGGACGTCCGTGTCCCCCGGCCGACCTCGTGCTAGGAGCGCGCGCGGCACGAGCTGCGTGCGCGTGCCCGCCCCCGAGCCCATGAAGCCCGAAGACATTCAAGAGTGCGTCCGTGTGTTGGAGGCGCTGGTCGAGGACCGCGCCGGACTCGGCGTGGTCGATGGAGAGCTGCGCAATCGGCTGCTGATCGCCGCCTCGTCGCCCTGGAGCCGGAGTTCGGGCTCGCGACACAGATTGAGCCTCCAGACGGACGACGTCGGCCTTGAACTCCGCGGTGAATTTGCGCCGCGGCCTACGCTGCTTCTTCGATGATGTCATGGAACACTCCCGGCGCATTCTCGCGCCATTTGGGGTGTCCGTGAAACGGGGGGAGGCTCACCCAGCCGCCCGCCCAGAAAGACGCCCCGCGTCGCTCCGCCAAACCCTTGGCCGCCCGCGTCACGGGCGTGTCGTCGCTCGGCACGCTCCGCCGCTGTCGTGAGCCTCCTTCGCCCGCGTCAAGGGAGCGTCTGGCGCTCGAAGATCTCCCAGGCGGTGCGCACGATATCCAGGGTGCCGTAGTTGCTGCAGTGACCTCCGCCCTGCTGGGTACAGAGCATGTTTTCGACTCCACCCCCGCAGGTGGGGTAGGTCTCGCACGCAGCGTTCTCGGTGAGGGTTTCGGGCGCGCCGGTGCACATGTTCTTGTCCGCCCAGTCCTCGAAGTTCGCCTGCGCGCCCGGGAACCGCATCGTCGGCGGGATGGGGGCCTGGCCTCCCTCGTAGGCGACGGCGAAGTCCCCGGTCGCCCGGAACTGCACCTGGGTGATGGGTCGACCGGGATCGCAGCCACCGCACGAATCCTCGTTCGTTGGACCGACGACGCAGTCGAAGTCCACCGGGGCCACACCGGCGATCATGTCTCCTGCCTCACACGCGATCTTGTACGCCATGCCGCCGCCGTTCGAGCAGCCCGAGGCATAGATGCGTCGGAGGTCGATGCAGGCCTTCGTCTCGAGCTGAGCGATGATGGCCCGGGTGAAGGCAACGTCGTCGACGTTCTGGTTCAACGCGGCTTCGCAGCAGCGCCCGACGTTCCAGGAGTTGCCGACACCGTCGGGGAGCACCGTGATGAAGCCCTTCTGGTCGCCGAGAGCCGCCCAGCCCGAAGCGTTCTTCTGCCCGCTTCCCGTGCCTCCGAGCGGGTGGTAGTCGATCACGACGGGGACGGGAGTCTCTCCCGTGTAGCCGGGCGGAACGTGGAGTACGTAGGTGCGGTTCATGCCTCCGACCATGACCGACTCGTTCGAGTCGCCGGGTTGGACGGAGATCGTGTCCGGGCAAGTAGCCGGGGCGCTTCCTCCAGAGCCATCCGCGCCACCGGTGAGCGCGCCACCGATCCCCGTGCCGCCGCTGGACGAACCTCCGGAGTCTTCTCCGCCGCTCGAGGAGCCGCCGCTGCTAGTCGAGCCACCGGTCGCGACGGAGCCACCTGTTCCGCCAGTCGTTCCGCCGGTCGTTCCGCCCACGCCCGAGGGATCATCCGAGGATCCACAGGCGAAGAGAGAAAGCGAGACACAGGAAGCGAGGGTTGCTCGAAGCGCCCAAGAGCGATTTCGGTAGGTCGACATGGATATTCCCTGGGGTCGGGGAGCTCCGCGACGTCCAAGACGCGAGGCCCGCAGGCGACGACGTCCTGAGCCGCGAGAGCCCAGCGACGAATCCCTAACACCTCGATCGCTAACGATCAGGACGACAATTTCGTCGCCCCCTCGCTGTGTCGACGCCGAGTTCGTTGCGGATCCATAGCCCTCCCTTCGAAGTCTGGACGGAAAATTTCGACGCCTCGGCACCGGCGAAGGCAGCCGCTCGGCGAGGCCGTGCCGCTCCCGAGCGGGAGTACCCCTGCAAAGTGCGCACGATCGCCTCGAAAGGGGGCGACAACTTTGTCGCCCCCTCCTGTAGCGCGAGAGCATCTATCCTGTGGGGAGAGCCCGGCGCAGAAGCAGTCCGGCGCTCCACCACATGACGCTCGAGCTCCTGATTCATTCGATCGTTCGCCAGACGACGCTCCTCATCGCCAAGCTCGCAACTTCAGGCGGCGCTCGTGCCCCCCTCGCGCAGGTGGCGGATCAGGTATTCCTCGATTTGGTCCGGGAGCTCGAGCGGGAAGGGGTGAGTCGTCGGGTGAGCGCGGACATGTTCGGCCTCGGTCTGCGTACCTACCAACGCAAGATCCAGCGACTCAGCGAGAGCCGGACGGAGCGTGGCCGGTCGCTCTGGGAGGCCGTCCTCGAGTATGTGCGGAGCGAATCGATCGTCACGCGGGCCGAGATCCTGAGTCGGTTCGGCAGGGACGACGAGTCTCAGGTGCGGGGGGTGCTCCACGATCTAGGCGAAAGCCGTCTGATCTTCTCGTCGGGAACGGGCCCGGCCATGGTGTATCGCGCCGCCTCGGAGGAGGATCTCCGCGCCCTGCGACAGATGCGGCCGGCCGACGGCATCGACGAGCTGGTTTGGGCTCTCGTGTATAGACTCGGTCCTGCCACCATCGACGAGCTGGCCCAGGATCTCGGGGTAGAGCGGGATGTGTTCGAGCCATCCCTGACGAGGCTCATGGAGGCAGGTTGTATCGAGCTCGACGAAGGAGAGGGACCCGCCGTGTACCGCTCGAGCCGCCTGGTGGTCCCCCTCGGGGCATCGGCGGGGTGGGAGGCGTCGGTGTTCGATCACTTCAAGGCCGTCGTGAACACGATCACGGCACGACTGACGGGAGAACGACAGAACCAGGGCGTCGGCGGCAGCACGTTCACCCTGGAGGTCTGGAAGGGACATCCATGTGCGGAGGAGGTTTACGGTGTGCTGACACGGCTCCGGCAGGAGCTCGGCGACTTGCGGCGACGTGTGGATGCGCACAATGCTGTGCATGGTGTGCCTGACGACTACGATCGGGTCGTCCTCTATGCCGGTCAGCACGTCATCGGAGAGGGGCGATCCGAACACGATGAGCCTGAGACATGACCACTCCGCGTGAGCTCTCGAGGGCGAGAGGCGTCCTGCTGGTCGTTGCCGCGTTCGCTCTGTTCGGTGCCTGCCGGACGGCACCTAGCACGAGCAGCGAAACTCACTTCCTCAGCTGGTGTTCGCAGAATGTCCCCTGCGGCCCAGGGCTGCAGTGCTCCTGCGGGGTCTGCGTCGCCGTCTGCGAAGACGACCGCGATTGCGACGCCCACGCCGCCGGCGCCCGGTGCGTCGGCGCGGTGAGCAACGCGGTGGAGCTCACCTGCTCCGCCGAGCCTGACATTCTCTTCTGCGAGGTTTCCTGCGCGGACGACGCGGACTGCGCGGACCTGGGACCGAGCCACCGCTGTGACCTGGGAGTCTGTCGACAGCTGGCCCCAGACTGCATCCCCGGGCAGACCCGGGGCGACGAGGTGGCGCTCTTGGGGGACAACTTCCTCGCGTCCAGCGGCGAGCTTGCGGCCGACCTGCAACGCCTAGCCCGCGGCGACGGAGCCCTGGGCGAGGACCAGGAGTACCGCGACCACTCGTCGACGTTAGTCGGCCCCTTCGGCGATGCCGACGATCTCGGGAGCCAGTACGCCGCCGCGCGCGACGTAGGGCCTCCAGCGGCCGTCATCATGAACGCGGGCGGCCCCGATGCGCTCCTCTCCTGTCCCGATCCGCCCACCTCTTCCTGTACGGCCCTGGCGAACGCCGCCGCGAGTTTGGACCAGCTCCTCGCGCGAATGGCCACGGACGGCGTGGGCAGCGTGGTCCTCTTCTTTTACCCAGACCCGCAGGACGCGACCTTGGCGGCGAAGTTCGACGTGCTCCGGCCCATGCTTCGAGCCTCCTGCGAGACGGGCCCGGTCCCCTGTTACTTCGTCGATTTGCGCGGGACCTTCGGGGGTCGGGAGGCAGAGCTGCTCCAGCCGGGCGGCATCCTGCCGACGGCGGCTGGCGCTTCCGCCGCCGCCAGGACGATCTGGAGCGCCATGCGACAGCACTGCGTCGCTCAGTGACGGAGACCTCGCCCGGAGCAGCCCCGCAGGTACTCGGCCGGAATCCGGGTGAACCGGCGCGTGCCTGAAGATGGTTTCCGGAGCGGATTCGCTCGCCGCCCGAGTCCATCCAGGTGAAGAGCCAGTTCGTCCTGCCGAGGACGAGGCGTCTGGGCTCCCGTTCGAGGCGGTTCGTTCATGATCTCGATGTTTCCATCGTCGAGGAATAGGGATCAGTCGAGGCCCCTGGAGGGCTCGTCGGAGGCGCCGCGCCGAGGGCGCATGGGCAACGCTCGGCCCTCCTCGATCTCGGGAGATCCGTGTCCCTCGGGCGACCTCGTGCTAGGAGCGCGCGCGGCACGAGCTGTGTGCGCGTGCCCGGCCCCCCGAGCCCATGAAGCCCGAAGACATTCAAGAGTGCATCCGTGTGTTGGAGGCGCTGGTCGAGGACCGCGCCGGACTCAGCGTGGTCGATGGAGAGCTGCGCAATCGGCTCCTGATCGCCGCCGGGAAGGTGTCGCGCCCCGGGCGGACCGAGCAACGGGTGCTCGCGCGGACCCTGCAAAAGCAGCGGCGGAAGAGCGCGCGGGAAGCGGACGCGGCCGTGCTCGAGCGCACGGGGATCCGTCAGAAGCGGCTGGAGCCCGTGTTCATCACCCCCGAGCCCAAGGCCCTCGCGGAGGCAGGCGGGAGCTTCTCGGACGCCGAGGGCTGGGACGAGCCGGAGCTCCAGACCCCGCGCGCCTGCTACGTCTGCAAGCAGGTGAGCGAGCGGGTCCACTTCTTCTACGACCAGATGTGCCCCGCCTGCGGGGATTTCAACTACGAGAAGCGCTCCCAGATCGCCGACCTGCGGGGGCGCGTCGCCATCGTGACGGGCGCGCGCGTCAAAATCGGTTATCAGGCGGCGATCCTGCTGCTCCGGGCGGGCGCGCGCGTGATCGTGACGACCCGCTTCCCGAGGGACGCCGCTCTCCGCTACGCGCGGGAGCTGGACTTCGAGAGCTTCCAGGATCGCCTGCAGATCTACGGGTTAGACCTGCGCCACACCCCGAGCGTCGAGGCGTTCGCGCGGCACGTCGCCGAGACCGAGGCGCGCCTCGATTTTCTGATCCACAACGCCTGCCAGACCGTCCGGCGACCCACGGGGTTCTACCAACACCTGATGGACGCCGAGCTCGGCCCCAGCACCCTGCTGCCCCCCGCGGCGCGCAGCCTGGTGCGCGACTACGAAGCCAAGCGTGAGACCGCCGCGACCCCGCGCCTCGGCGCCGGCAGCGCCCCCGATCCACTGAGCCCCCTCGCCGTGGGTCTGCACGCCGCGCCTGCCCTGTCCCAGGTGCCCCTGACGCCCGAGGACGTCGCCGCCGGGCGGCAGCTCTTTCCCGCCGGGCAGCTCGACGCGGATCTGCAGCAGGTGGATCGGCGCACGATCAACAGCTGGCGCCTGCCCCTGGACCAGGTGAGCACGGTGGAGCTGCTCGAGGTGCAGCTCGTCAACGCCATCGCGCCCTTCGTGCTCAACGCCCGCCTCAGGGAGGTGATGCAGCGCGAGCGCACCTTCGACAAACACATCGTCAACGTGTCGGCGATGGAGGGGCAGTTTTACCGGCGCTTCAAGACCGACAAGCACCCCCACACCAACATGGCCAAGGCCGCCCTGAACATGATGACGCGCACGTCGGCCTCCGACTACGCGAAGGACGGCATCTACATGAACAGCGTCGACACGGGCTGGGTGACGGACGAAGATCCCGAGCACATCGCCCGGCGCAAGACGGAAGAGAACGGCTTCCACCCGCCCCTCGACATCGTCGACGGCGCGGCGCGCATCGTCGATCCCATCTTCGACGGCATCAACACGGGCCGCCACGCCTACGGGCAGTTCCTCAAGGACTACCGGGCCGTGCCCTGGTGACCCCGTCGCGTGCCGTCATCCACTCGGGGCGCGCGCGCTCACTCCCCGCCAGGCTCGTCGGGCGGACGCAGCCCGTCGTAGTCGTCCCCTTCCCTGCGCCAGAGCCGCTCCCATCGGTCAGTGATCCCCGACACGGGACTTCAACGGGAGGATCACGGGGTGGGGGTGGCGGCTGCGCTCAATGCGGTCACCGCCGCCTCCCGCGCGCCCAGCAGCAAGCCTGGTGCAACTCCTCCCACGAGCATGAGGGCGAGCAGGGCCATCAGCAGCCAGCGCTCCCGCCCCACGAGCTCCGACACGGGCAGAGGACCTGCGAGCCGCGGTCGGCCCTTGGGGCGTCCCAGGAAGGTCGCCGTGTACGCGCGATAGAGGGAGATGGCGTTCAGGCCCGTCGCCAGGAGCACCGGGATGGCGACCCACGGCCTCGTGGCGAGCGCGGCGTGCACGAGGAGCTCGTCGGCGACGAAGCCGATGGATCCCGGCAACCCGACCAGGGCCGCGGCCGCGAGAAAGAACAAACCCGAGGCGAGCGGCATCCTGCCCACGAGCCCGCCGAGGCGCTTCAAGTCCATCGTGCCCGTGCGCACCTCGACGAAGTACGCCGCCCACAGCACCCCAGCGAACGCCAGGCTGAAGCCGACGCACTGCAACAGCGCGCCCGCGAGCCCCTGCTCGTTCATCGTCGCCACACCGACCAGGATGAGGCTCGACTGACTCATGGCGACCCAGCCGAGGCAACGTCGCAAGCTCCGCTGTTGGCCGAGCGCCATCAGCGCGCCGTACGAGGCGCTCACGACGGCCGCGCCGGTGATCAGCGCCATCACCGAGCGGCTCGCGTCAGGCAGCAGGGGGATCGCCACCCGCAGCAGGAGCAGCACCCCCGCGTGGGCGCCTAGGATCTGAGTGGTGAGGGCCACGCTGCCGCGCTCCGTGAGGTGTGGGACCCAGGAGTGCAGCGGCACCATGCCCTTGCGAGCCAGCGCGGTCACGCCGAGCAAGAGGAGGATCCACTCCTGGGTTCGTGGCGGGAGGGTGATGGACCTCTGCGCATGCAGCACCACCGATCCGAGCTCACCGCCGCTGGCGCTGGTGACGTGGAGCAAGATCGCGGCGAGGGAGAGCGGGAGGGACGCCAACCCGAGGTAGACGGTCAGAATCCGGAACGGGCCGCGCTCCCGCGGATCCTGGAGGGCGCTGGCGCGCGCGTGAAACCAGCTGGGCAAGAGCGACGCGAACCAGCCGACCACGAACGTGTCCAGATCCGCAGCGCACTGGAGCAGCAGCGTGCCGCTGCAGGTCGCCAGCACCGCCCGGGCGTGGCGCGCCGTCGAGTCTCGCCGAGAGACCCCGAGGATCCCCGCCAGTGCGAGCACCACCGTCACGGGCACCAGGGGAAGCACGATGGAGTCCACCGCCAGCCGCGGGCCAGCCCGCAGCCCCACCCAGCTCCCGACGAGCTCCACCTGCGGGGGGCCTCCCGCAACCAGAGCGGCGCCGAACACCGCCGCGAGGGCCAACAGGAGCGTGAGGGTGAGCGCCGCAGCCGCGATCCCGCGGACCCAGGCGCTCCCGAGCCGTCCCTGCTCCGCATCCCGGAGGAACACCGCCGTGAAGGCCGGCAGCGCGATCATGAGCGTCAGCGTGGGGAAGCTCACCGATGACTCCCCGGAACTCGCAAGGACGACTCGGCGCGGAGGGCTTCCGTGTCCCCGTCGGAGGTGAGCGGCACGGCGGTGCCCTCGATGCGTCCGAGCCAGCGACGCTCCCACGCCTCGAACCAGCGCGACACGGACAGGACCGGCTGCAACAGCCAGTTGCTCTGGACCGTGTCGAGGAAGGTCCGCGCGATGGCGATCCGGTACAGGTAGCGCGGGACGAGGCCGTGTCGAGCCGGAGACGGGAGCGGGGGTCGCGTGGCTCGCCCCTCGACGCTCCCCAACGCCGCCTCGATGGCGCGGGCGTCGCTCAGCGCCGACGGCGCGCGGAGCAGCTGATAGATCCGGAGCAGCGCGTGGCTCACCAGGTGCACCAGGGCGAGCGTCTCCAGCCCCGCCGCGATCTCGACGAACATCACGCCCACCTGCGCCATCGTGGCGAAGGCCAGCGTGCCCTTCGCGTCGCTCTGCACCCGCGCCGCCAGCGCCGCGTAGACGGCGGTGGTGAGCCCGCACAGCCCCACCAGCACCCGCGCAACCGGCGAGGCCTCCAGCAAGGGCCCCGCGCGGAGGAGCAAGAAGACCCCCGCGTGAACCGAAATACCGCCATAGAACAGGGCGCTCGACGGCGTCGGCCCCTCCATGGCCCGGGGCAGCCAGCCGCCCGCAGGGAGCTGCGCCGACTTCCCGATGGCGCCGAGGAGCAGCGCCAGGACGATGGCCAGCCCGGTCACACCGCCCACCGCGGAGAGCCGATGTATCGACGACTCCTCACCAGAGAGGACGAACTCCGCGGAGCCGACCGCGTGGTGGAGCGCCGGCACCGCCAACAGGATTCCCAGATCGCAGAGGCGATAGGTCGTAAACACCCGCACGCCCGCTTGGGAGGGCGCCCGACGCTCCTGGAAGAACCCGACGAGGAGCGCGGAGCTCACGCCGACGAGCTCCCACCCCACGAACAGCTGCTCGAGGCTGGCGCTGGCGACGACCCAGAGCATGCCCGCGCCGAACAGGCCGACGAGGAAGTGAAAGCGCAGAAAGCCGGGGTCCCGGTGCAGGTAGTTGCGCGAGAAGTGGGTCGCCAGCAGCGTCAGCCCCGACACCAGAGGCATCATCACGAGGGTCAAACGATCGCTCAGCACCGCCAGCTCGTAGGCCACCTCCCCCACGCGGAACCACTCGATGAGGGGCATGCGCTGGGGCGTCCACGCGGACCCCAGGGCGATCCAGACGCAGACCAGCGAGGCGGCGAAGGACACGAGCAGCGCCGCTTGCGCGATCCAACTCACCGCCCGCTCCGAGCGCCGCTGCCCCGTCAAGGACAGCAAGCCCAGCAGCGCCGTCGCCAGGAGCGGCGCGCCGATCGCGCCGCAGGTGGCCAGCCGAAGGATCTCAAGCTGCGGCATGGTCGTCCCCCAGGGTTCCGGCGGCGAGGTCCCCCTCTGCGATGGTGGCCGGCGCCAGGAAGCTCCGCTGCCCCGCGTACCAGTCGGCGGATCGCCTCACCCAAGGCAAGGACACCTCCGCCGGGTCCCAGGGGACGAAGCCCACGCTCGGTTCGAACCACGCCAGGCGGAGCCCCGCTCCGTTTTCCTGCGATGGCTCTTCCTGCGCGGAGCAGAGGTGGATCCACCGGTTTTCCACTAGCTCGCGCACCCCGTCGTGGCGCCGCACCGCCTCGAGCAGCCGGTCCGGGGGCGCCTCCACCACGACGAGCAGGCGCACGGGCTCGTGGAGCTCGACCATCTGCCAAGGCAAGCCCGTGCGCAGGTCGCTCTCGGCGCCGTCCATCACGCCGACCCCCGCGACCACGTTGTGGGGCAGCTTGGTCCCGCACCCGAAGCGATCGTTATCGACCCGGGAGAAGTAGTACTCCAGGTTGATCCCCGCGCACACGGGCACGGCGCCCGCCAAAATGCGCGGCAGCAGCGCGCCGTCCGCGTCCGCGTCCGGCTCGTACTCCACCAGGAAGGCCCGACGATCCAGGAAGAGGCCGCGCGTGAGCGCGCGCCGGCCGACGACGCACAGGGCGTTGGTGGCGTGCCCGAGCTCGGGCCGGGGTTCATCCAGAGCGTGAGCCCTCGCTTCGACGTGGCGGAGCGCAGCCCGGGGGCTCGCTCTCCGCGGCGCGCTCTCGAAGCGTCGGCAACGCTCGTGGGCGTTGCGGCCCCGCGCGTCCTCCAGGAGCGCAGCGAGCTCCGCGTAGAGTTCGCGGTGGCTGTCGGGCAGCCGATTCAGGTCGTAGATCTCGATGGCGTCGGTGGTCGTGTCGTGCCGCCCCCCGAGGAACACGGTGCCCTCGGGGATGAGGATGCCGCGCTGCGCCAACCCGGCGCGGACGCGGGGATCGTTGGCGGCGAGGGCGAAGATGCGCGCGTTGGGGCCGCCCTGACGTCCGCCGCACGCCCCACAGTCGTAGGCGGAGGCGTGGGGGTTGTTTCGGCTCCGAGAGCCGTGACCCAGGAGCAAGACCAGGGGCGCGAGCTTGCCCACCAAGCCCAGCTCCTCGAGGACCGTCGCCACGCGGGCGACGGCTTCGTCGACGAGGAGGCCCTGCGTGGGCAGATCCTGCGTGGGCGGGGTCTGTGCTGGCGGGGCCTCCTCGCCCTCGACCTCGACGTCGCGCAGCGCCGCCAGCTTGGTCACGGGCGTGGGCACGAAGAGCCGCCGCAGCCACGCCGCCACTGCGCCCGTGGTGCGCGGGAACAGCACCTCAGCAAAGGCGGGAGCGGCGCTCGCTCCACCGAGGATCGGTGTCCACAGGACAGCCTCCAGGGAGCGCGTCCCCCGATGGACTCTGCGAGCGAGGCGGGCCCAGCTCGCTCGGCGCCTGCGGCGCAGCGCGGCGCGCCCCGCGTGGCGCGCCTTGGGGACCTCCGTCACCTGGTGCTCGGGGCGCAGGGCCACCGGAGCCGACCGAACGTGTCGGGGATCGTCGAGCCCTCGCCACTCGACGGCGAAGCCGAAGAACCCCGCCACACCGAGGGTCTCCACCTCCGGAGAGCACTCCTCCAGGTGCCTCCGGATCGACTCCGAGCGATCGTCGATGCAGAAGACCGCCTGAAAGCGCGGCGCCGCCGTCGCTCCGCCCGGCCCACGGAGGCGGGCGCGGCGCCTCGCATGCTCTCGCAGCGCGCCCAGCACCTCCTCGTAGTAGCGGTGCTCGTAGGCCTCTTGCCAAATCCGCTGACGGACGGCTCGCGGGAGCTCGTCCAGCCACCCCAGCACCACGGCCTGCGTCGCATCCTCCAGCGCCCAGGGCCCCTCCGGCACGAGGCGCACGAGCCGCCTCGAACACTTCGCCGGGTCGCGCTCCCCTGCTCTCAGCTCCGCTCGACGGCGCGCCAACCCCTCCAGCAGCGGCCGTAGCCGACGCAGGTCCCCGTCGAACCCGAGCTCTTCCCGAGCGACGGCGCCCAGGGCGAGAGGGAGCAGGCAGGCGCGCACCGCGAGGTACTCCAGGAGCGACGGGCGCACGGGCGCACCGCCGCGCTCGTCCCCGTTCCGCTCGAGGCGCCAGAACATGCCCGCCCAGCCGGGCAGCTCGAGCAGGAGCCGCTCGACGTAGCCATCGTAGTCGCGCGCTTCGACGCCGAGCTCCTCGAAGGTCTGGAGGATGACGTCCTCCGGACTCGCCCCCGCCCACGCCTCGACCCGCGCTCGCACGCCCCGCGCCCAGCGCGGCGTCGGGACCCCGCGCAGCTGCATCAGCTGCACGAACGCCGCGAAGAACCCCTGCTCGCGGCCGGGCAGCGGCCACGACGCCGCTCCCTGATCGAGGTAGGCCGCCGCGAGGCGGATCAGGAGCGAGTCGACGAGCAGCGCAGGGTCTTGTCCGGTACAGACCACCAACAGATCCCGGTGGGAGCGGTAGCCGGTCCGCCGCGTGCCCCGCTGGGGCCCCGCGCCATCGTCACCGCCGTCGACGCCAAGCGCGAAGGACCCGTCCTTCGCGTCGTCGATGTCGTCGTCGATGTCGTCGTCATCGCTGCAGTCCGCTCCGCCGCGCAGCAGGGCCAGCTGCACGTCCGCGCGGCGGAGGGTCCGGCCATCGGCGAGGGTGACGCTGTCCTGAGTCGAGACGTCGACCCCACGCTCGCGGACCCAGCGCCGATAGCTCGCCGCCAGGTCCCGCGCCGTGATGCGACCCCTCTCGTAACACTCACGATAGCTCTCCTCGGGCAGGTAGCTAAACGTGTCCATGCGCTCCGAAGCCTCCGCGAGCGCGTCGTGGAAGGGGAGCCCCTGGAGAGCGTGCAGGGTGTTGTGGTGAATGAACGTGTGGATGGGTCCCTGCAGCGGGAGCAGCTCGGCGGCCCGTTCGATGGCCGCCTGCAGACGTTCCGCGGGGTCCTCCGCGGGGTCATTGGACATCGGCACCCCCTGCAGACAGGGGCGGCTGAGGTACGCGGCTCCCGTCATCGGCCGCGCTCAGGGTGACCCGGTGCTCCACGTCGTCGTAGATGGCGACCACCACCGCGATGTCGCGCTCCAAGGAGGACCGCAGGGATTGCGCCAACTCCCGGGCCCGGCGCGCGTTGAAGCGGGCGGTGACCTCCACGACATCATCGAGGTTGCCGTTGGGAATGCGTCGCGCCTCCTCGAAGGCGGGCTCGAGCAGATCCTCGAGGACGTAGGGGCGCGGTCTGCCTTCCCAGCAGTGCTCGAGCAGCCGACAGCGCAGGTGCCCCAGCACCACCAGCACGCGCGCCTCGGAGGTGGCGAGCGCATAGCGAATCGAGGCCTCCATCGACGGCGTCAACAGCGCTCCGGCGGACTGTAGAGTGCAGATCGGGCCGAAGGCGCTCCCGAGGATCCGCTCGGGGAGCTCCCGCATGTCACTGCAGCACAGGGCGACGGCGCCGGGCGACGCCGTGTCCGACGCGCTCGGCAACGGCCCCGTACGGAAGGACACACCGTCACCTCCGATCTTGCTGAGGAGCTGGTTAGGGTTGCGCACGAGCGCTTGAAGGTGGTGGGGATCGATGGTGTTCATGCGAGTGCTCTCCTGTCGGCCTGGGGTGAGGGGGGCTGGGCGACGACAATCCAGGCCGAGGATCGTCGGTGTGCGCCCCGCGATGATGGTTGAGGAGTCGGTGGGGCCGAGCGGCGCTCCTGAAGGCCCGCTGCCCCTGGGGTATCGAGGTGTCGACGAGCGACACGGCGTGAACACGAAGGGACAAGCCACGCGCCGCTCGCGCGGGCTCCCTGCGACCGCGCGCTGCGCTCGCCGACTCCGCGGATCGAACCGCGCGGCACCTCGAGCCAAACGGGGCCCGAGAGAGAAGGACGGAAGGCGAAAACTCAGGCCGGCTCGACCAGGGCTCGAGGCGGCGAGCCGAGCGCTGCTCGAGGCGGCGCGATGGCGCGCCTCATCCGTGGGCTGGTGGCGCCCGGGGTGGATGCTGACGAGAGTCCGCTTCGCGTGGCGACAGCGTGACCGCCCCGGCGGGGGCCCCCGCCTTCAAGGACGCGTACAGGAGCGCCAGGGAGCGGGGCGTCCACGACTCGGCCGTGGACGCGATAGGGGTCTTGCCCTTGGAGGAGCTCTCTCCCCGCTCCTCCTGGTTCTCTTCTTCCTGAAGGGGGCTGCGGGTCCCCAGAGGATCTCCGAGGTCGCCCCGTAGATGCGCGGCCGCAGATTCCCAGCTCGGCGCCGTGCTCCAGGCGAGCGCCGCGCCGATCTGCAGCAAGCCCCCTGAAGCGGCTAGCCCCCGGTAGGCTCCCCCGGCCAGCGCCACAGTGAGCGTGACCGCAAAGGAGAGGAGCAGAAGCCACCGCTTCATAGGAATCCAGGATAGGCCTGGCGGGGGGTTCTGCAAGTTCTGTCGAGGAGTCAGCCTTGATGGCTCCCCGACGCAGCGAGGCTGCGAGGCGAGGCGGCGATGCGCGAGCTCGCCCCGTCCCGATGCCCCCTCAGAGGTAAGGAGACAACAAACGGGCTACTCCGTCCCGGAGGCGTAGCCACAGCGGGCGACCGTTCAGCTCCTCCATGGTGATCGTGTGCGCCCGCGCGAGCTTCGCGTCGAGGATGGCGCCGACGCGCCCGGCCAGATCGAGATCGTAGCACTCTACGTTGAACTCGAAATTCAGACGCAGGCTGCGGGCGTCCCAGTTGGCGGAGCCGAACAGCGTGTACACGTCGTCGATGATCAGGAGCTTGGTGTGGTCGAAGGGCTCCGGGCCGAGCCAGACGCGACAACCGTGCTTCAAGACCTGCCACAGCGTCCCGTTCTGCGCCCACTCGACGATGCGGATGTTGTTCCGCACCGGCAGGAGGATGTCCACCTCCACGCCCCGCAGGGCGCAGATCCCCAACGCGGTGACGAGCGCGGCGTCGGGGAGGAAGTACGGCGTCACGATGCGCACCCTCCGCTTCGCGCACACCAGCGCCGCGAGCAGCGAATGACGCAGCACCTCGAAGTCCTCGTCGGGGCCGTCCAGGATGCCGCGGGCGATGCACTGCCCCGACGCGCGGAGCTCGGGGAACCAGGCCTCCCCCTGCAGCACCTCCTTCGTCGTCATCGCCCAGTCCTCCGCGAAGGCGGTCGCGAGCTCGGCCACCAAGGGACCCTCGAGTCGGAAGTGCAGATCCGCGACTGGGTGCGATGACCCAGCGGAGAGCACGTGGCCCTCACGGATGTTCATCCCCCCGGTGAACCCCACCTGACCGTCGACCACCAGGATCTTGCGGTGGTTACGCAAGTTCGACAGGAGCGCGTTGGCGGGCATCCACGTGCGGAGAAACCTGGCGCAGCGCACGCCGGCTCTGCGGAGCCGCCAGTCGACGGCGGGCCAGCTGTACCTGCGACCTACGTCGTCGATGAGCACCCGCACCGCGACGCCCCGCTCGACCGCGCGCTCGAGGGCGGCGCAGAACTTCACCCCCGCGGCGTCGTTGTCGAAGATGTACGAACACAGCGCGACGGATCGCTCCGCCCCGTCGATCGCCTCCAGCATCGCCGGATAGGCCTCGTCCCCGTTCAGCAGGGGCTCGATGTGGTTGCCCGCGACCATCGGTCCCCGCGCGAGGCGCTCCGTCACCTGGACGAGCGACAGGAGGTGCTCGTAATCCCCGCGGAGGAGTTCCGCCAGCGGTCCGGCGGAGCTCGACCCCTCCGAGAGGAGCCGATCGGACCGCTCGGGGAAGAGGCCCGCCGCCCGTCGCTTCACCCGGTTGACGCCGAGCAACGCGTAGAGGAGCGCCCCCGCGAAGGGCACCAACCAGGACAGCGCGATCCACATCACCGCGGCGCGGGAGTCGCGCTTGTTGAGGACGACGTGCCCCGACGCATAGAGGGCCACGCAGACGTCCACCAGGACCACGAGGGTGGTCCAGAATGCGGTGGGTTCGCTCATCGGCCCGGACACCAGCCGCGATCCGTGGAGTCGTCAAGAGCGCCCCGCCCGCCCTCGGGAACCGCGCCTCGCTGAGGCCTCCTCGAAGGGCCCCGCCTCAGAGACCCCGCCCTTCGAGAGCGCTACTGCTCCTCACGAACGCCGTCCTCACGAACGGTCATCCACCAGCGCCGGCGTCTGGCTCTTGGGAGCCTGCGCATACTCCCGCAGCCGATACTGGATCGTGCGCACGCTGATGCCGAGGATCTCAGCGGCCTTCGCGTTGGAGCCCCCGACGTGGGCGAGGGTCTCCAGAATGGCATGACGTTCGAGCTCCGCCATGCTCGCCCCAGGGATCCGGGGGTGGCCCGTCGAGCTCTCACCGCTCAGAGAGGCGCTCAGCTGCTGCAGCTCTCGGGGCAGCTCGTTCTTGGTGATGGCGCGCCCCGCGCTGAGCACGACCGCCCGCTCGATGACGTTCTCGAGCTCCCGAACGTTGCCGGGCCACGAGTGCTGCGACAGCGCTTGCAGCGCGAGGTCGTCGATCTCGGTGACGTCCTTGGCGTTCTCCACCGCGTACTTGCGCAGGAAATGAAACGCCAAGGCGCCTACGTCACCGCTGCGCTCACGTAGCGGCGGCAGATGCAGGTCGATGACGTTCAAACGGTAATACAGGTCCTCCCGGAACTTGCCCTCGCTCACCATCTGCTTCAGGTCACGGTTGGTGGCCGCGACCACCCGCACGTCGACGCTCACCGTTTGGTTCCCGCCGACCCGCTCGAACTCGTGCTCCTGCAGCACTCGCAGCAGCTTCACCTGGGTCGCGGGGCTGATCTCCCCGATCTCGTCGAGGAAGAGCGTGCCGCAGTCCGCCTGCTCGAAGCGCCCGATCCGTCGGCGCTCGGCGCCCGTGAAGGCGCCGCGCTCGTGGCCGAACAGCTCGCTCTCCAGCAGGCTCTCGGCGAGCGCCGCGCAGTGGAGCTTGATGAACGGCTTCTCGGACCGTCCCGAGCGCTGGTGGATGGCCGCGGCGATCAGCTCCTTACCCGTCCCGGACTCGCCCGTGATGAGCACGGTGGCCTTGCTCGGCGCGATCTGCGCGACGCTCTTGAAGAGCTGCTGCATGCCCGGCGACGAGCCCACGATGTTCTCGAAGCGATAACGCTCGCTCACCTGCTGCCGTAGCCGAGCGGCCTCCTGGCGCAGGCGCACCTGCTCCAGGGACCGCTCGATGACCACCAACAGCTCATCGCTGTTCAGGGGCTTCACGAGGTAGTCTGACGCCCCTTGCCGCATCGCCTGCACGGCCGTCTCCACGGCGCCGAAGGCGGTCATCAACACCACCGCCGTCTCCGGGAAGCGTTCGCGCAGCTCCTCCAGCAGCCTGAGCCCGTCCATGCCGGGCATCTTGACGTCCGTGAGCACGATCTCCGGAGCGTGTTCGCCAGCCAAAGCCAGCGCCTTGAACCCGTCCGGCGCGGCGAGGACCGAGTATCCTTCGTCGGACAGGATCTCCGCGAGCGCGTTGCGCGCGCTCGCTTCGTCGTCGACCACCAAGATGCGGCCCTTCGTCATCTCGCTACTCCCGTACAACCCCGTGGCTCCGTCGCTCACATACGCTTCACCAACGTGAAGTTGGTGGGCTGCAGCGGTCGCGTGTCGTAGCGGTAGGTGTGACGCTGGCCGTGGCGCTCGCGGTGCTGCTCACACCAGAACTCGGCGCCGCCGGTCGCCTCCCGGGTCTCGACGCACTGCGGGCACGGGGGCTCGATCTCGGGGACGTCCTTCTTGGGCTCGGGGGGCCGCACGACGAGCACGGGGCCGCGGGCCATGCGCACGACGCCCTCTGCCACCGACCCGAGCACCAGACGGCGCACGCCGCGGCGTCCATGAGTGCCGACGACGATGAGGTCCGCCTCCAGATCCGATCCGAGCTGCGCGATCTCCTCCGCGGGGAACTCCGTCCGCACGTGTCCGACGCAGCGCGCAAAGGACTTGCCCGTCGCCTCCTGCCAGCTGGCGAGCTCCTTGTTGACGTAGGCCTCGAGCTCCTCGTGCGCCTGGAGGAGCGTGAGCCCCGGGCCGCTCGTCGCCGAGCTCTCCGTGTAGGTGAACTCCGCGGCGGCCGACACGACGTTCACCGCGTGCACCTCGGCGCGGTCTTCTTTCGAGGCCAGCTCGAAGGCGGTGCGGAGCGCCAGCTCCGACGTGCTCGAGAAGTCGATACCGACGACGACGCGGTAGGTCTTGGCTTTTTCGTTCATGGTGAGGGTGATCCTTGTCGTAGTGAGGCAGCTCCGATGGGGAGGCTACGGTGGTCTAGGAGCCTCCTTTGCAGCAGCCATGCCAAGAGACTTCGCGTACCCCTTCGCCCTGCAAAATCACCGTTGGCGAGGAGGCGCAAAACGCGCGACCTGCCCGCGCAGAAGGCGCCCAGCGCGCATAGTTTGCGCCACCCAGAGCCCAAGCGCAAAAGTTGCGCCACTGGCTCCCCTTGGTCCCCGCGTGGGGCCAGCTCAACGCCCCCCTCCGAGCGCCACGGAGGGCTGGCCCCCCCTCCAGTCGCCGTGAGCTCAGCCTTCGGAGCTCAGCCTTCGTGAGCTCGAATCACTCCGCAGGCGATGCGCGCGCCCGAGTCGCCCGCCGGCTGGGTCTCGTAGTCGTCCTCGGCCGCGTGCACCACGACCGCCTTACCGACGAGGTCGTGGGGCGAGCCGTCGCCGCGCTTCGCCCCGGTGACCGTCTGGTCCACCGTCGCTCGACCCGCGTCGTCTGCCTGGAGGTTCGTCATGTCTCCGAGGTGATGCTCCCCGTGCCCGGGCCGACCGTGGGGTTCCTCGCCCGGTGAGAAGTGGGGGCCTGCGCTCGACGCGTCGAGTGCGCTGCAATCGCCCACCGCGTGGATATGGAACCCGTGCTTCGCGCCCGGCGTGAGGCCCTCCACGGTCCCGCTCAGCCGCACATCGCTCCCCTCGACCTCGAGCTGGAGTTGCCCTGATGCTTGGTTCCCCTCGGTCGGGCTCAGCTCGACCGTCGCCGCCTTCGAGTCCGATTGCCCGTGCTCCACGGGAGACTCGGCGTTGGTGCCGGGCTCCTGCGCCGGGCCTTGACCAGAAGCGCACCCCGAGAGCACGAGCGCGCCCCCACACAAAAGCCACCTCAATCCTCGTCGCATTCTTCCACCTCCCGAATATCCAATGGGTCTCGCGGAGCCGCGCTCGCCGATCCCGTGTGTGCTCGCCTCGCGAGCGACGTTTGAAACCTGGGGAGGGGGCTCGCACACTGCCTATAGCAGAGCCGCTCCGGGCCTGCCGCAAAGAGGGGGACGAATGACGATGCAGACACCGCCGCCGCAAACCCAGCCGCGGCAACCCGGCAAGGAACGCTCGATGCACCCACG
>JAEWOQ010000220.1 GCA_023460875.1 Pseudomonadota bacterium | reverse complement strand
GGCGTACTTGAGCGTCTGGTTGACGCGGCCGCCGGCGAAGGTCCACCAGAGCAACGTCTTGCCGTCGAAGCTCAGCGCGTCTCCGGGGCGCGCCAGGGTCTCCCCCAAATCGCCGCGCCACTCGGCGAGGGCCGCCTTCGCCTTCGCGTCGAGGAAGGGGTACTCCCGATCGCTCGTGAGCACCTCCTTCATCTGCTGGCAGAGGCGCAGGCCGAGGAATTGGGGCACGAAGCCGCCCCAGCTCGGCTGCTTGCCCCGCGGGGCGCTGCGCACGCGCACGATGCGCTCCTCGTGGTTGAGCGACACCACGAGCCAGGCGCGCCCACCGAGCAAGAAGGTGCTCATCTGCTCGACGAGCCGATCGACGAAGTTCTGCTCCAGGCTGCCGAGATCCCGCTTGGACTCGGTCTGCACCTTGTAGAGGACCGGGCTCGAGAACACCGCGTACAGCTCGAGGAAGTTCTTCTTGCCGAAGGCCCGCTCGGCGGCGGTGCCCATGCTGAGCAGCCCCCCCGACTCGAACAGGAAGCCCTCCCGCTTCATGTGCTCGACGAGGGCGAGGTACTCCTCCTCCTTGATGCCCCGGAAGTCCGGCACCCGGGACAGGACCTTCCAGCAACGCTCCACGCTGATGCCGCCGTGCTCTTGGGTCATCGCCAGGAGCTGATGCACGAGCACCGGCCAGGCGCGGGTCTCGTCCCGCACGCTCTCGACCCATCCCTGCGCCGCCAGCAGCACCAGGGCGGTGTTCTGCACCACCGACACGGCGTCCTCACACAAGAACGTCATGTTCGCGACGGTGCCCTCGCGCCGCCCGCTGCGCCCCATGCGCTGCAAGAACGACGAGACGGTGCTCGGCGCGTTCGCCTGAAACGTCAGATCGAGCCCGCCCACGTCGATGCCCAGCTCCAGCGTGGAGGTCGCCACGATGCACGCGTTCGTGCCTTGCGCGAAGCGCTCCTCCGCCGCGTAGCGCTCCTCCTTGGACACGGAGCCGTGGTGCACGAAGACCTCGATCGAGTCGCCCCGCATATGATCGGCGATGGCCTCCGTCAGGGAGCGAGACTGACAGAAGAAGAGGCTCTTCTTGCCGCGCCCCTCGCGCACCGCCTCCCGGGCGAAGTCGCTCGCGTCTTCCCGGAGGTAGATCTTGATGAGGCGCTGCGCCTTCGGCTTGGGCGGATCGACGACGACGCTCTCCCGCTCCGAGCTGCCCCGGAGCCAGCGCGCGATCTGCTCGGGGTTCCCCACCGTGGCGCTGAGGCCGATGCGCTGGACGTCTCCGGCGGAGATCACCGCCAGGCGCTCGAGCACGCTCATCAGGTGCGCCCCGCGGTCCGTGCCCGCGAAGGCGTGGACCTCGTCGATGACGACGTAGCGCAGCCCTCGAAAGAGCCGCTGCACGGGCACCCGCGAGGACATGAGCATCACCTCGAGGGACTCGGGGGTCGTCATCAGGAGCTCCGCGGGCTCCCGACAAAAGGCCTCCTTCTGGCTCGCCAGGGCGTCGCCGTGCCACACGAAGCGGCGCATGCCCACCATCTCCGTGTAGTGGCCGAGGCGGACCTCCTGGTTGTTCAGGAGCGCCTTGATCGGGGCGACGTACAGGGCGCCGACGCCCGCGGGGGGCTGCTGCATGAGCCCCGCCAAGACGGGGAACAGGGACGCCTCCGTCTTGCCGCCCGCGGTGGGCGCGAGCACCACGGCGTTCTTCCCGGCGAGGATCGCCTCGCCCGCCTGCTCTTGCACCGGCCGCAGAGAGGTCCAGCCCAGCTCGTGGGCGATGGCGTGCTGGAGCCGCTCGGGGAGCCGAGAGAAGACGCTCATTGGTCCCTCACATCGGGACACTGGCGCCGCCGAAGCCGTCAGAGCCGAGGCTGTCAGAGCCGTCGCCGTCGCGCGGGGGCTCGTCGAGCTTGCGCCCCGCGAGCACCGCCGCCTCCTCGGCGGTGAGCTCCGAGGGGGCGAAGCCGAGCAACGCGTGGGCGTCCTGCTCGGGATCGTCCGCGAGCAGATCGAGGATGTTCACGAAGGTGCGCAGGAACTGCCGGGGCACCACCCCCACGTCCCCGTGGAACCCCTCGGTCACCTTCTTCACCAGGGCCTCGACGAGCGCCCGGGGCACCCGCCGCTCCGCCTCCTCAGGCAGCAGATCCGGGTGCAGGGAGCGGAGCTTGAGGGCCACCTTGAGCAGGCGCTCCTCGTCGAAGGGCTTCAGGGCCAGCTGCGGCTGCCGGAGGCTCGCGACCCCGTTGAACTCCTCGAAGCGGATGCGCGCGTGGAGCGGCTCGAGGCCCCTCACGCCGCGCCGATCGTCGAAGAACGTGGGCGTGCCGGTGAACACCCACAGGGCCCCCGGGTACTCGTTGGCGGCGTCGACGATCTGCCGAATGGCGTTGAGGGACTTGCTCCGCACGTCCCCGCGCATGCGCAGGATGGTCTCCGCCTCGTCGATCACGATGACGAGCCCCGCGTAGTCCGCGCTCTTCACGATCTCGACGATGCCCCGCAGGTAGTCCATCGCGTCGCTGCTGGAGATGTCCCCCTTGATGGCCGCGAGGCTCTTGACGCTCGCCGCGACGTTGGAGCTGCCGGAGAGCCACGACACGAGCGCCGAGGCGTCCTGGAGCCGCCCCTCCTGCTTCAGCTCGAAGATGCGGCGCACCACCCGGATCATGTCCGCCGGTGCCTTGCCCCCCGTGAGCGCGACGAGCTGCTCGTCGAGCTTGGCGAGCACTTTGTCGTCGAAGGCGGGGTCGTCCTCGCTGACCCCCAGATCGAGCAAGCCCTCCTCGATGCCCCCGATCCAGCGATCGAGGATGTCCCCCAGGGCGCCGTGAGCGCAGGCGGGCGTGCTCAGGCCGCTGACGACCTTGCGGTAGAGCTCGTCGAACTTGTGGAAGTGCAGGTCGTTGTCCGAGACGACGACGAAGCTCGTGGCGAACCCCCGCTGCTGGGCGTCCTGGATCAGGAGGTTCGCCATGAAGGTCTTGCCGCAGCCGTAGCCGCCGCGGAGGAACTTCACGTCCCCTTCGCGCCCCTTCACCTCGTCGAGCTTGCGCTGCAGCTCCTTGCGGTGCCGCTCGATGCCGACCGCGAAGGCGTCGAGCCCTCTGTCGGGCACGGTGCCGTTGCGGAGCCTGCGGAAGATGTGGTCTGCGTCCCGAAACGCCATTGGTTCAGCCCTTCCTCGAGTAGGCCTTCATCCCGTTCACCGTCGCCAGCTCGATCTCGAAGGGGACGAGCCGCGTGAGCTCGTCGTAGCGCCGCGAGAACGCCCGCACCCGCCGCGGCGAGCCCAGCACCTGGAGCAGCTCCGCCTCGTTGATGCTGCGCCGCTCCTCGATGATCTCGAGCACCTGGAGGAACGCCGGATCGTCCACCAGCTCCTGCCAGCGCTGCGCGGGCGCGACCTCTCGGGGCGCGGCCGATG
>JAEWOQ010000219.1 GCA_023460875.1 Pseudomonadota bacterium | reverse complement strand
CGAGCGCCTTCAGACCCACCCGGAGAAAAGAGACCGATCGGTCGCAAAATGCCTGCGCGGCGGAGCGAGCGCCTTCAGACCCACCCGGAGAAAAGAGACCGATCGGTCGCAAAACGGCCCGTCTACTCTTCGCGCCCCGCCGCTGCGCTCGATCGCCCGGTGACACCTCGACGGTGGCGCTTCACGGCGGCAGCGCCCGTTGTACAGCGAAGAGCGCCTGCGCGGCGAAGGGCGCCTGCGCGGCGCGTCACGGCTGCAGTGACTTCAATGCCCGCATCGCCTCGGCGCGGTAGGGAGAGTTCGAGTCCGAGTTCACGAGGTAGGCTTCCCAGTGAGGGATGGCGTCGGCATGGCGCCCGATGGTGAGCGCGAGCAAGCGATGTGCCTCCCAGAGCCACACGGGCTTGCGCGTCGCCTTCTCGGCGGAGCTGACCGCCCGCTGCAGCTGCTCTCGCGCCGCTGCAGCCTGCCGGTTGTCGAACAACATCTTCCCGTAGCGGTAGTACCACACCGGCTCCCCAGGCCCGGAGGTCACGGCCAGGCGCCAGTGGTTGAGCGCCTCCTGCTCCCGTCCCAAGTTGAAGTAGGCCTCCGCCAGAGAGGCGTGGGTCTCGTACCGGCTCGGGCTCATCTCGAGGGCCCGATGCAGATCGAGGAGCGCGTCCTTCACCGCCCCCTGCCGATTCCGCAGCACCCCCCGCTGCCAATAAGCCTCTGCGAGGGTCTGATCGAGCTCCAGGGCGCGGGTCAGCGCGCGTTCGGCCTTCGCTGGGTCGCGCGCCTCGTTGGCGGCCCAGCCCACGTACAGGTGATGCTCGGCGCGGTTCCCGTCGAGCATCACGGCGCGGTCCAGGTAACGTATCGCCTCCCGCACGTCGTTGTCCCCGAAGAGCATCGCTCGGCCCAGGCAGTGGTTGGTCTCCGCGGAGTCGGGTCGCTGAGACAGCACCTTCCGGAGGAGCTCGACCGCGGTGTCCGTCTGCCCCGCCTTCGCCTTGCCGCAGCCTACGCGCAACATCAGGTCCGGATCGTCCGGGGCCTTGCCGAGGGCGCTCTCATAGGACGCCAACGCCTCCTCGGAGCGGCCGGAGGCCTCGAACAACAACCCCCACTCGAGGGCTAGCCCGGGATAGTCCGGATCGATCTCGGCGACCCCCTCGAACTCACGCTGAGCCTCCTCGAACGAGCGCGCGCGTCGCAGCGCCACGCCGCGGCGGAAGTGGGTCCCGATGTCGCCCCCATCGAGGGTGAGCGCCTTGTCATAGTGCCCGATCGCCTCCTCGTACTTGCCCTGCGTCGTGGACAGATCGCCGACCGCTACGTAGACCTCGGGGCGCTCAGGGAAGCGCTCCAGCGCCTTGGCGATCTCCTGGGTGGCCTCCTCCGCGAGGCCGTCCTGCGCGAGCAGGCGCGTGAGCCCCACGTAGCTCTCCACGAGCTCTCTGCCGTCCTCGTCGAGCTCGATAGCGCGTTTGTACGAGTCGCGCGCCGTGGTCCGATCTCCCACTAGCTCCTTGGCGCGCCCGAACCAATAGGCGACCGCCGTGGACGCTTGGTGGGCGGAACCCAGGTGCTCGAGGAGCGTGACCGCGTCCTCGAGGCGCTCCAGGGACAGCTGCGCGCGCACCACGCCCAGCTGCGCGCGGAGATCGTCGGCGGCCACCGTCGCGGCCGCTTCATAGCGAGCCAACGCCTCGGAGAAGCGGCCCGCGGCGAACATGGTGTCACCGAGGCCGCGCAGCGCCTCGAGGGAGTCCGCTTGGAGCTGCAGCGCCTTGGTGAAGCTCTCCTCGGCTTTGGAGACGCGCGAGCGCGCCAGGTGGAGAGCGCCGAGGAGGTTCTTCGCCTGGACCTGCTCCCCGCGGCTGGCTCCCTCACCGGTCGCAACGCCCTCGAGATCCGCGGTGAGCGCGGCGTCACGGGCGCGATCGTCGAGGCGCAGCTGCGCCAAGAGCAGTCGAGCGCCGATGTGGCTCGGGTTCTTCTCGATGACGTGCTCCGCGGCCTGCAGGGCCTCATCTGCTTGACCGAGGCGCATGTGCGCCCGAGCCAAGCCGAAGGCGGTGCGCGGCGACTTCTGGGCGCTCGCGGCCGAGGTCCAGGCCTCGAGGGCGCGCTCGCCATCCCCTTGCAGTAGGGCTGCTTCCCCCGCCAGGACGGCGCTGTCCAAATCACGCACGCCCGCGAGGGCCTGCGTGGCCTGCCCCGCCTTCCCATTCGCCACGTCGCGCGCCAGGCGAGCGAGGCGGAGGTGCGGCACCTCCGCCTCCCCCTTCCCCTCCAAGCCGTCCAACAACACCTGGGCGCGAGCGAAGCTCGCGCCTTCGCGTCCAAAGCGGACCTGCCGCAGAAAGCCCAGATAGGCCGCGTAAGCGCGCAGAGCGGCATGACGCGGGGCGGTCTCGTGGGCGGCCTCGGCGTGGGTGAACGCTCGATCGGCGCCCGCCGCGGTGTCCGCCGCCCACGCCAGCGCCGCCTCCGTCCGCACCCCCTCGAGCAGGGCCGCGTGCTTGTCCGCGTCGAGCATGTCCATGATCACGTGGGCACCGTACGGTCCCACCTCGGGCACGAAGGTGAGCGCGCCTCCCGCGACCGTCAGCGCGACCGCCGCGCCGACGCCGATCCTCGCGCCGAGGGACAGCCGCTTCTTCTCTGCGGGCAGCACCCGGGTCGGAGACCCTTCGGGTTCTGTCGGACGTTCCACGGCCGCGTGAGCTGCCACGGGCGCTCCTCGGGGCACCTCACCGCGATCCGGCTCTTCGCCGAGGGCGAGCGCGCCGCCCTCGAGATTGTCGAAAGCCACCTCACCATAGCCCTCCCCGCCTCCCTCGGCGCTCTGCGC
>JAEWOQ010000218.1 GCA_023460875.1 Pseudomonadota bacterium | reverse complement strand
GGTAAGGTCAGCGTCGACGCCCCGAACTCGCGGCCTTCTTGCTCACGCTCGTCACCTTCGCGACGGCCCTCCGCGTCGACTTCGTGGGCGCAGCTGCCGTCCGAGCCGCGGCCGCTTTTCTTGGGGGCTTCGGAGGCTCGAGACGGAGCGAGAGCTGCTCGTGCTCGGGAACCTTGTCCGGGACGATACCCTGGGGCATCTCGGTGACGTTCACACCCGGTGCGCGAATGGGCCGACGGTCGGAAAAGATGCGGTCGACCGTCACGAACTGGAGACGGGGAATGGGTCCTTCTTCGTCGGACGCATCCAGAAACCCGGCCCGCGTCGCCTCGAGCTTCATCTCCTTCGAAGGCTCGTGCAGGCACACGAACGCGCCGATGGTTTCCTTCTCGCGCGCCATGGTGCCGCGGAGTTCGCGAACCATGGCCGGGGTGAGCTTGCCGCTCTTCACGGAAACCAGGACGTGCGTGAGCTTTCCTCGCTCGTTTCGGAAGAACGCCTCTCCGTCGATCCCGCGATCCCGCTTGCGTAGCTTCGCTGCCCGAATTTTGCGAAGCGCCCACGCTTCGAACTGTACGCCCCCGTTTCGGCGCTTCGCGAGCGCCTGGGCGGCATCCTGGTCCGGCGGGTACCACTTCACCTCAGGTGGTTCCCATCCCTGTTTCTTGAAGCGAGCCTCTGTGATCTCGACCGCCTTCGCGGCGATGTCGATCCCGATCCAGCGGCGACCGAGGCGCTCGCAGGCCTCGATCGTTGTCCCGCAGCCGCAGAAAGGATCAAGCACGACGTCCCCGCGGCTAGATGATAGCTCGATAAGTCGCGTGAGTAGAGCAACCGGCTTCTGCGTCGGATAACCAATGCGTTCTTGCGCTTGGGAGTTGATCGGTGGAATGTCCGTCCACACGTCTCCGAGCGGCCGTCCCCGTTGCTCGTCAAGGTAGCGTTTCAGGCGTGGCACGTTCCCGGGGCGGGTTTGAACGACTATCCCATCACGGTAGGCCTTCTCCATTCGGTCCTTCGTCCACCTCCAAACCCGCGTTATACCCAAGAACTCATAGGTTAGGTTCGGTCTGTCCGGGTTCGGGTTGATGAGGCTGTCCAGGTGGTAGGCTCGCCCATCCGGATCGCGGAGCGCATACTTCCTGGCTGTCTTCTCGTCCAGGTTATTGGGGTCGTATCTCAGGAACGCGAAGTCTTCGTTCCAGGTGCCGTCCTGGTGCCTCCTGTACACTAGGATCACATCGTGGTTGTTCGGAAGCCGCTTGCTGGAAAGGGCCTTCCCGGTGCTCCGTTGCCAGATGATTTCGTTCTGGAACAGCTCTGGGCCGAACACCGCATCCAGAACCATCTTCAAGTAGTGACTCGCTGTCGGGTCGCAGTGTAGGTACAGCGAGCCGGTCGGTTTCAGCGTGCGGTGCAGCGCGAAGAGTCGCGGCGCCATCATCGCGATGTACGCGAGCAGGTCCGCGTCGTCGTCGATGAGGAGATCTCGGAGGCCACGCAGGAGCGTCCGGAGCTTCGGGGGGGTCTCCGAGCTGTCCAGGAGCTTCGCGTACTGCGGAGCGGCCTCCTCCCAGCTCCAGTGGTCCTTGAAGGCTTCCTCCTGTGCGCGGGAATCCTTGTAGACGATGTTGTACGTCCGCTGGGAGTTGAACGGCGGGTCCAGGTAGATGAGGTCCACGGACTCGGACGGAACCAGGTTCAGTTCCGTAAGGATCTCCAGGTTGTCCCCGCAGTAGAATATCCCCGACATCGAGTTCGGGATCGTGGCTTGCTCTGTGCACATTGGCCCAAAAACCTGGCGCGCGTTGATGATTGTCAATTCCAGTGGAGTGCTCCGGCTGCGCGGCCGAAACAGCGAAGCCCCCACCTCCACGGGAGGCAGGGGCTCTTGACCGGGGGCGATGAAGGCTCACTCCTTCGGCGTCGGGTACTTCGCGTCGGTGCGGCGCTTCGGCTTCAGGTGGCCCAGCGCGGGGCCCTTCCACTCGTAGTGCTCGCAGGGGAAGGTCTCGTTGGGCCGCCCCTCGTTGGCGTCGCAGAGCATGTCGGCCTGGTACACGATGCGCTGCTCGGCGAGCGACGTGCGCTTCTCGAGGGAGTCGACGCGGAGCTTCAGGGCTTCCTTGTCGAGCCCGATCTCGATCCGGAGCCGCTCCTCGGCGGCGCTGATGGCCTGCTGCTGGGCCGCCGAGCTGCTCTGGACGTCCGAGGGCTTGGCGGCGCTGTTGGCCTGGTAGGCCGCGAAGGCACTGGCGGCGGCCGCCATGACGGTGCCGAGCAGGACCCCGTACTCCTTCGCGCGGCTCTGCTTCGCGAACATCGACGGGCTCGTCCCGCGCTCGACCGGCACGGGGGCAGGCACCGGAGCCCCCTGGGGCTGGGCAGGCTCGGGCGGAGGGGGCACCGCGGGGCGTTGCGCCGGGGGCTCCGGCTCACGGCGTGGATCCAGGTGGGTCCGCGGGATGCCGGGGAGCGGGGGGCGGTCAGGCATCTTCGAGCTCTCCCTCTACCCGGGCGCGCCAGTCCTCGACGTCCTCGAGGCGGGTGCGCAGGTCGTTGATCTCCTCGTCGTGGTCGCCGACGCGACGAGACAGACGGCGCACCTCCTTGAGCTGGAGCTTCTGGTTGCGCTCGATGCGCTCGAGTCGGGCG
>JAEWOQ010000217.1 GCA_023460875.1 Pseudomonadota bacterium | reverse complement strand
GTCTGACCGAACGAGTGCGCCCAGGGGAGGAAGGCCAGGGACCGATCGCCGGGGCCGAAGTCGAAGCGCTGGCTGGCGGCGAGCACGTTCGAGCAGAAGTTGTTGTGACTGAGGCGCACCCCCTTGGGGTTGCCGGTCGTGCCCGACGTATAGATGAGCGCCGCCAGATCGCTGCCCGAGAGCTGCGCGGGGGGCGCGGGCTGCGCGCGGCCCACCTCGATGAGGCGGCGGTAGGAGTCCGCGTCGCTCTCCGGGAGCTCGAGGCCGATCACGTGCTGCAGAGAAGGGACATCCTGAGCCACGCCCTTCAGGTCGTCGTAGACCTGCTGGTTGGCGCCGAAGACGACCTTGGCCTCGCAGTCCTGCAGGATGAAGGCCCACTCCTTGGGCGGCTGCGCCTGATACATCGGCACGTAGACGGCCCCGAGCCCGTAGGTGGCGAAGGCCGCCGCCGCCCACTCCACGCGATTGTCGGCCACGATCCCGACGCGATCCCCCCGCCCCACGCCGCGGGCGGCGAGCCCAGCGCGCAGCTGGTCCACCTGCGTCTGGAGCTCGGCGTAGGAGATCCATTGCCACCCGCCCCCCTCCAGCTTGGTGCCCAGCGCGTCCGCGCTGCCGTGTTTCGCGACGGTGCGCTCCAAAAGCTCTACGAGGGTCTCGAAGGTGTCGGCCATGCGATTGTCGTCTCCCAACGAATCAGGACCCTCCCTCGCGCCTGCCGCCTGCTGCCAGCGCGGCGCCAGGGACGGGCCCCGACGGGGTCCGGCCGAAGATATGGGCAGGTCCTGAGGGGGTCAACGCCGCCCAGGGAGGTGAGGCCCCTTCAGTGCGGGCTTTCGCCTCCTTCCGTGCTAGCTTCGCGCCCCCGATGCCCTCCTTCGCGGTCGTCACCTTCGGCTGTCAGATGAACATGCACGACTCCACGCGGATGGAGGAGGTGCTGCGCGGCGCAGGCTACGCCCCCGCCGACGGCGTCGAGGGAGCGGACGTGGTGCTCCTCAACACCTGCAGCGTCCGCGAGAAGGCCGAGCAGAAGCTCCGCAGCGAGGTCGGGCGGCTCGGACAGCTCAAACGGCGCCGCCCAGACCTCGTGATCGGGGTGGCCGGCTGCGTCGCGCAACAAGAGGGCGAGCGGCTCCTGCGCGCTCTGCCGCAGATCGATCTCATCATCGGACCGGACAACATCCCCGAGCTCCCGCAGCTGCTGGCGGATCTCGACACGGGCGGGCTACCCCAGGTCCGCACGGTGTTCGACGTGGACGCGCCCAGCTTCCTCGCGGCTCGCCCTCGACCTGGCCGCGCCGGGGCCACCGCCTTCGTGACGGTGATGAAGGGCTGCAACGAGCGCTGCTCCTACTGCATCGTGCCCCACACCCGCGGCCCGGAGCGCTACCGACCTGCGCGGGAGATCGTGGACGAAATCGCGACCCTCGTCCACGCGGGGGTGAGGGAGGTCACGCTGCTGGGGCAGACGGTGAACAGCTACCGGGATCCAGAGACCTCCTTGCCCCCTGGGCCCCTCGTCGCCGAGCGCCGCTGGCAGCACACCCGGGGCTCCCTGGCGCGCCAGGACGAGACGGAGTTTCCGGCGCTCCTGTACCGGATCGCCGAGCGGGTGCCCGAGCTGCTGCGGCTCCGCTACACGAGCCCGCACCCTCGTCACCTGACGGCCTCCCTCATCCGGGCTCACCAGGAGCTCCCCGTACTGGCCCGCCACGTCCACATGCCGGTGCAATCGGGCAGCGATCGGGTGCTCAGGCGCATGATCCGACGCTACTCGGCGGCAGAGTACATCGAGCGCACGGACGCGCTGCGGGAGGCGGTGCCGGATCTCACCCTCACCACCGACGTCATCGTCGGCTTCCCGGGGGAGTCCGACGAGGATTTCGAGGAGACCTTGACGCTCATGAGACGCGTCGGCTTCGTCGGAGTGTTCGGGTTCAAGTACTCCCAACGGCCCTTCACGCCCGCGCTCCAGCTCGCCGACGACGTCAGCGAGGCGGAGAAGGGGCGCCGCCTGGAGCGGCTCTTCGCGACCGTGGACGAGCACAAGGTCGCGCACTTGACGTCGCTCGTGGGCAGCACGCAGCGGGTGCTCGTGGAGGGGCGCGGCAAGGTGCAGACGTCCGCAGGGGCGGCCGGCGGTGGGCAGGAGGCCGCGAGCTACACCGGGCGGACGGAGCGCAACGAGATCGTGCACTTCGACGCGCCCTGGGACGTCACCGGTGAGCTCCTCCAGGTCACGATCCGAGAGCCCTACAAGAACTCCCTGGGGGGCGATCTCCAAGAGCTGCCGCCGCGGCGAGAGTCCCACCTCGCTGCTTCAGCGGAGCCCTCAGGAGAACCTGCGCTCGCGCCGAAGGAGCCTGCGCGGATCGGCGGGGAGGGGCGTCGGCTCTTGCCGGTGCTCAGCTGATTATCGCCCGCGCCACCGCCCCGCTGACGGGGCGCCGCGGGGGTAGCGTCAGCCGCCGCCCACGAAGTGGACGATTTCGATGACGTCGTCGTCCTGCAGCGACACCGCGTGGTGTTCCGCCCGCGGCACTACCTCTGCGTTCCGTTCGACCGCGACCGGCCCTTCGAGCCCCAGATGCTGGATCAGGCCGCTTACGGTCAGCCCCTCCGGGACGTCCCGCATGTCCCCATTCACCGTCAATTTCATCACGCCCCAACCTAAGATGCCACAGGACAGGGTCAAGTGCAGGGTCAAGCGCTCAGCCCCCGCGCTCAGCCCCCGCGCTCAGCCCCCGCGCGCCGTTTTCCAGGCCCGAGAGGCTCGATCGAGCGGGTGAGGTGGACCCCCTGACCACAAAACCGCCTCAAGAAAGCCACGACGCTTGGTCCGGCCCGCTGGCTGGCATTAAGATGGGGACCAGCCATGTTTCCTCGTAGGGCAGCAGCGGTCCTCCTCGCCGCGTCGGCGGTCGCGGGCGCCTCCTGGGGCTGGTTCACGGCCCCATCCCGCGTGAGCGTACGCGTGGACGGGAACGTCCACGATGGGTCGATGTCCTGGGCGCGATTCGTCGAGGTCCGGGCCGAGCGTCTGGGCGCCCGAGAGCTCCACCTGCGGGTGGACGGGGCGGTCTACACCTTCTCCCACCAGGCCCTGGGATACGAGCTCGACCGCGAGGTGCTCGACCGGGCGTTCGAGGTGGAGAAGGAGCGGGGAGCGCCGTGGGCTGGGCTGGTCGCGACGGAGGCCCCCGAGCTGCCGGTGCGGCTCGTCCTCGATGAGGAGCGCGCGCGGGGTGTCCTCGAGAGTTTGGCGCGGGCGGTGCGCCGAGAGCCCGTCGACGCGCAGGTGATCGTGAGAGAGCGCAGAGTGGTCCAGGCCCAGCCAGGGCTCGAGCTCGACGTGGAGCAGACCTTGCGCGTGCTCCGGGGGCTCACGCCGGTGGAGTCGACGCTCGTCGCCGCGGCCGTGATCCACGTCGAGCCGCGGGTCACGGACGAGATGGTGTTGCCCATCGACGTGTCGAAGGTGCTCGCGGTGTTCGAGACCGAGTTCCGGAACAAGGCCGGGGCCCGGGCGGTGAACATCGCTCGCGCCGCGGAGCTGCTCGATCAGACGGTCATCGGCCCCGGAGAGACGTTCAGCTTCAACCGCACGGTGGGGACGCGCACTCATGACCGGGGCTTCGTCGACGCCCCCGTCATCGTCAACGACGAGATGGAGAAGGACGTGGGGGGCGGCATCTGCCAGGTGGCGAGCACCCTGCACGCAGCGGCGGTCTACGGGAACATGGAGATCGTCCGGCGCCGCAGCCACAGCCGCCCCAGCGGCTACGCGCCCCTCGGCCTCGACGCGACGGTGATCGACGGCGCGCAGGATTTCCGCTTCAAGAACCCCTACGACACCCCGATCCTGCTCCACGCCTACCTGCCGAGCAAGCACGTGATCCGCATCGAGTTCCTCGGTCGTGAGTCGGAGTCGAAGGTCGAGCACCGCTACACGGTCTCCGAGACGGCGCCGTACTCCCGCCGCATCTGGCGCCGCAACGAGCTCGCGCCCGGCAAGTTCGAAAAGAAGCAGGAGGGCTCGCAGGGCTACGAGGTCATGAGCACGCTCACGGTTCGCCATCCGAGCGGTGAGGTGGAGCGCCGGACCTATCCGAGCCGCTACTACCCAGTGCCCGAGGTCTTCTGGGTGAGCTCCGATTTCGACCTCTCCAAGCTCCCGCCGCTGCCGAAGGGCGTGACGGAGGTCGTCGTCGACGGACAGGCGCTGGGCTCGGAGAGCGGAGCGCAGGCGGACGCGGCGGACCGAGCCACCGAGCACGAGACGGACAGCGGCAGCTTCGACGTGCTCTGAGCGCACGGGGTGGTCTGCGCCGACGTAGTCCGCGCCGACGTGGTCTGTGCGTGTGCGATGCCGCAAACCCGCCTGGATGGCTTGAATTCAGGGCCCCCGAAACGCTAAAGCTCATTGCCGTGGGTGCCGCGTCCGTCATTGCGCCGTCGGCCTGCTCGGCCTCGTCGCGTCGATTCGCCGTCGCTCGGGAGTGGAGCGGACGTCGCGCCTGGTTCCTGCTCGCCTGCGTCGCGCTCCTCACCGGCTGCGACGACGACTCGGAAATTTCGGAGGAGGCGGCGTCCTCGCCGGGAGGAGACGCCGCCGCGAGCGTCGAGGCCGCGCGCCCGGAGCCCACGAGCCTCTCCACCCTCGAAGTGGATCACGGGGAGCTCGACCAGAAGGCCCCAGAACAGGCTCCGCGCTTGGCATCGACGGTCGTCGCCGCGACCGTTTACAAGCTCCCCAACACGGACGCCCGCCGCCTGGGATACATCCGCCTCGGCGGGATCGTGCCGCGGGATCCGGAGCCCGTGCAGGGGACCGGCTGCCAGGGGGAGTGGTACCGCGTCTATCCCATGGGCTTCGTCTGCACGGCGGACGCGACCACGGACATGGACGATCCGGTGGTGCGCGCCGCCTCGCGCCGCCCGGACACCACGAAGCCGCTGCCTTACTCCTACGGTTTCGTGCGCGCGACCGCGCCCCAGTACCTGCGCATTCCCACGAAGAAGGTCCAAATCGATAGCGAGTTCAAGCTAGAGGAGCACCTCGAGTGGTACGCGAAGAACTCGGCCGAAGTGCAGACGGTGAGCCTCGGCGCGAACGACGTCCCCCTCGACGCGCGCGGCATCGCGCGGCCTGGCCTGTCCCAGCCCGAGGGCTTCCGGCCGGCGACGTCTCTCAGCCGGAACGAGCTGTTCAGCGGGGCAGGCGCCGACGACTCTCCACCCTTCTGGCTCGAGGGCAACCAGCGACTCATACCCAACGTGTCCGATTTCAAGGTCCCCGACTACGCCTGGTTCGCGGATCGGGTGCGCCGCAAGACGGGGCTGTCCTTCGTGGGGGCCTTCAACACGAAGGACGATGAGTTCGAGCGCCGCTTCGCCATCACGGTCGATCTCCGGCTCGTGCCCACCACGAAGGTGAAGCCGGACACGGGGTCTCCCTTCCACGGCGTCGAGGTGACCGAGGGCATGCACCTGCCCTTCGCCTGGGTCTTGGCGGAGAACGCCAACGCCTGGCAGCTCGTGCGCGGCAAAGACGAGGTCCGCCCGGCGGGTCCCGCTCCTCACCGGGCCATCGTGCCGCTCTCTGGCAAGGCCCGCATCAAGGCGGGCAGGCGCTACTACCAGACGCTGAAGGACGCGACGCGCTGGCTCAGGGACACGGAGCTGGGCATCGTGCACCAACCTCAGGACTGGCCCAAGCCCGCGCACGACGGCGACAAGTGGATCGACATCTCCATCGGCCAACAGACCCTCGTCCTCTACGAGGGCAAGACCCCGAAGTACGCGACCCTGATCTCCTCGGGGAAGGATCGCTTCGGTGATCCGAAGAAGGACCTCAGCACACCTCTCGGTGACTTCCGCCTCCAGAGTAAGCACATCGCGGCGGTGATGGACTCGGAAGAGAACTCCACCGTCTCCGGGGGCTCGAAGGGGCGAGCGAGTGGGGGACTCGACGCGGAGGCCCGCGCCACGATCGCCCGCCTCAAGGAGGCCAAGAAGGCAGCCAAGGCGCTCTCCGGCGACGACGCGCGGCGCTGGACGAACATCGAGAGAGGACGGCACCCGGAGTACGGCGTGACCCGCCGTCGCGGCGCGGCGGGCTTCGAGCTGCGGGACGTCCCTTGGATCCTCTACTTCTCGGCGGGCTACGCCATCCACGGCGCCTACTGGCACGACGTGTTCGGGACGCCCCGGAGCCATGGCTGCGTCAACCTGGCTCCCATCGACGCGCGCATCGTCTTCCAGTGGACGGACCCGCCCGTGCCCGACGGCTGGCACGGCGTGAACATCGGCCCGGACATGGGTGAGGGGACCTGGGTCCACATCCGCAAGTGACACGTTCACGTGACGCGGCGCGCCGGCGAATCTGCTCCAGGGCCACCGCTCCGGGGGAACTGCGGTCGCCGGCCTCCGGGGCTCGCTGGCCTAGTATTTCCCTGGGCGGTGCTTGCGGTTGCGCCGCCGCGGATGCGACAACGCGCGACGAGCGGCTCCGATCGCTCTGACCTTCTTCTTCGCTGCCCGTTCGAGCGGCGCGTGAGCGCCGAGGGACCCTCATGATGAACCTACGTCAATCGATCTGTTGCCTCGCGTTGCTCGCGGCGGGCGTCGCCTGCAAGAAGAAGGACGCTCCCCAGGACGAGGCCGCGTCGTCCACGGCCGCGGCGGCGGCGCTCGCAGCGAATGAGCTTGGAGCGAAGCAGCTTGGAGGGAAACAGCAGAGCCAAGCTCGAGCGCACCTGCCCGAAGGGTGCGACTTGGTGGCGACCATCGACTGGCAGCGGCTGCGCGCGATGAAGACCATGAAGGCGGACATCGAGGCGGGCGTCGCCGACCTCATGGACCCCAACGGAAAGGACGCCGCGAAGAAGGTCGCCGAGTTCCTCCAGAAAGCGGACATCGATCCGTTGAAGGATCCGGGCGACATCGCCGTGTGTCTATGGCGGCTCGAACAGCTCGAGCAGAACGGGACCCCCGGGTTCGTCGCGATCGTGGGTGGCAATTTCCGGCCTGGCGCCGCCATCGACGCCCTCGACACCGTGTCGGAGCGAATTGGATCCGTCGTACGGCAGGTGGCAGCTCTGGCGGCTGACCAACCCTCCCAGGAGCCCGAGCGCCTCGAGATCGGCGGGGTCAAGGCGCTCTTGGACAAGGAGAGCGGCGTGCTCGTCGCACAGGCGAAAAATGGAGCCTTCGTGGTGGGCAACGATCGCGAGCGCTTCGAGAAGGCGCTCACCCCCGGCGCGGCCCACACCGCGTACAGGCTGAGCCCAGAGCCAGCAGGGATGGCGCTGACGAAGTCGGCGGGCCCCTTGTTCGCTCGATCCGCCGCTGGCTCGCCGTTCGCAGCCGCCGCGGCGTCCTTCGAGGGAGGACACATGGGCTTCGACGACGCGACGCTGCGCTTGCAAGCGCACTTCGGCGAGCCGACACACGCCGCCCTCCTCGAGCAGGGCATCAAGTCCCTCCTCGCGAGCGCTCCACCGGGCACCGCCGAGGGCGCCAAAATCGAGGTGAAGGACAAGGTCGTCTCCGTCGAGCTCCCGCTCCCGGAGGAGGCGATGGGGAACCTGCTGCCCTTGCCGGGCACCGTCGCCCCGCGCCCGACGTTCCCGCCCCGGGCGCCCACGACGCCCACGACGCCCTGAGCCCCTCGTCGCGCGCGGAGCCGTGTGGCGCCGGTGCCGTGGCGTGGGTGCGCTCCTCCGCTGCGCCGGCGCTCCTCCGCTGCGCCAGCGCTCCTCCGCCGGGGGCCGGGGGCCCATCCGACGGAGGCGTCAGGGCCCCCGGTCCTCGTTCTTCGGCTCGCGACGGACGGCCTGCCTTCGGCCGTCGATCGCTCTAGGCCTCCGCTTCGAGCTCGGCGAGCTCCGTCTCCACGGCCTCCCACTCCGCCATGGCTCGCTCGGCGATCGCGTCGAGCTCCCCCTGACGCTTCTGGAGTGCGGACACCTCCTCCGGGGACGTCTTCTCGAAGAAGCCGGGCTCGGCGAAGCGCGCGTCGATCGCCGCCTTGTCCTTCTCGGCGGCGTCGATCTCCGCGAGGAGCCGATCTCGCTGCTTGGGCAGGGCCTTGCGGCGGTTCTCGCGCCGCTTGCGCTCCTCCCAGGAGAGCTGTCCGTCCTCACGGCCCTTGCCCGCCTGGGCCTCTCGCTTGGCCTTGAGGACTACGGCGTCGACGTCCAAGTGGTCGTCTCCGTCGCGAGCCAGGTACTCCTCGTAGCTGCCCTGGAAATCGTGCAATCCGTCGGCGCGCAGATCGATGATGCGCGTCGCGAGCCGGCTCACGAAGTAACGATCGTGGGATACGAACAGGAGCGTCCCCTCGTAGCCCTGCAGCGCCTCCGCCAGGGCGTCGATCGTCTCCAGGTCGAGGTGGTTCGTGGGCTCGTCGAGGATGAGCACGTTAGGGCGCTCCACCGCGATGCGGGCGAACACCACGCGGGCGGCCTCGCCGCCGGAGAGGGTGCTCACCGGTTTATCGACCTCGCCGCCGCTGAACAGCATGCGACCGAGCTGGCCCCGGACGTACGTCGTTGGCTCCAGGGGGCAGACCTCCCAGACGAACTCGAGGGGAGTCACCTTCGGATCCGACAGGAGCTCGTGGTGATCCTGCGCGAAGTAGCTGACCTTGGTGTTGATGCCCCACTCGTAGCTCCCGGAGTCGGGCTGGAGGCGCCCGACGAGGATCTTCAGGAGCGTCGACTTACCGATCCCGTTGGCCCCGATGATGCCCACGCGCTCCCCGCGCCGGACCTGGAAGCCGACCCCATCGAGCACCCGCTTGTCGCCGTAAGCCTTGGCGATGGCCTCGATGGCGAGCACGTCCTTCCCGCTCGGGCGCTCTTGCTGGAAGGAGAAGCTGGGCGCCCGGCGGGAGCTCTGGGCGAGCTCGGCCACGTCGATCTTCTCGATCTGCTTGAGGCGACTCTGGGCCTGACGCGCCTTCGTGGCCTTGGCGCCGAAGCGCTCCACGAAGGCCCGCTTCTGGGCGATCTGCCGCTCGGCGCGGGCGATCTCCGCCTCCTTGCGCTCCCGGGTGGCCACCTTCTGGGAGAGGAACTCCGTGTAGTTGCCCGCGTACTCGGTGATCGTCTCGTAGTCGACGTCGAGGGTGCGGGTCGACACCGCGTCCAGGAACCGCCGGTCGTGGGAGATCACCAGGGCGCAGCCCGGGTACCCCTGGAGGAACCGCTCGAGCCAGCGGATCGAGAGGATGTCGAGGTGGTTCGTCGGTTCATCGAGGAGCAGCACGTCGGGGCGTCCGACGAGCACCTGCGCGAGCAGGACGCGGAGCTTGAACCCCCCGGAGAGGGTCCGCAGGGGCAGCTCCAGGGATCCCGAGGGGATGCCGAGGCCCACGAGGGTCTCCCGGGCGCGGGACTCCAACGTGTAGCCGTCGAGCCGCGCGAGGGTCTCGTTCAGGCTCGCCATACGCTCGGAGAGATCCTCGGCGCCGCCTGCGGCCGGCTCTCCGCCTCGAGCCAGCGTGTCCAGCACCTCGAGGGCCTCGAACACCTCGGCGTCACCGCGCATGGCCACGCTGAGGATGCGCTCGTCGTCCGCCGCGAACTGATCCTGCCGCAACACGCCGAGCCGCAGCTGCTTGCCGAAGGCGATCGAGCCTGCGTCTGCTGCTTCGTCACCCGCCAGGATCTTCAGGAAGGTGGTCTTGCCGCTGCCGTTCGCGCCGACGAGCCCGTAGCGGTGCCCGGGGTTGAGCTGCAGCTGCACGCCCTCGAAGAGCGTCTTGGGGCCATAGTGTTTGGCCAGACCGGAGACGACGATCATGGGGGTCGGGTGCTACGCCGCGATGGGCCCGCAAGCAAGCCGTGCTGCTGGGTCACGCCCCCCGGCCGATGCCCCCAGCCGACGCCGCACTCACTGACGTCTCGCGCCGTGAGGTGGCACGAGCTTCAGGGGTCACCGACCTCCATCGGGAGGGGGCTGATCGCGAAGGCGGCGTTGATGATCCCGACGTGGGAATACGTTTGAGGGAAGTTGCCGAGCTGCTGTCCCGTGACGGGATCGATGTCTTCGCTGAAGAGCCCCACGTGGTTCGCGTGGCTCAGCATCCTCTGGAAGATCTCCTCCGCCTCCTCGACGTGACCGAGCCGGGCCACCGCCTCCACGTACCAGAACCCACACACGGTGAAGGTGGCGTGGGTGTCGCCGATCCCGTCGTGGTGCCGATAACGGTGCATCAGGTGGCCGTTGGCGCGGAGGGCGGACCCCAGGGCGCGCAGGTGGCTCTCTGCGCGCGGGTCTCCTGGGCGCAGGTAGCCCAGGTTGATCATCATAAGCAGGGCGGCGTCGGGGTTGTGGGTCTCCGTAGAGTCACCGTAGAAGCCCCCCTCCTCGTACCAGCACTTCTCTTCGATGGTCTGGCGGGCCTGGCGCGCCACCTCCGTGGCGGCCGCGTACAGCTCCTCGTCGCGGAGCACTTCCCCGATGCGCGCGGCCACGGTGCCCCCCACCCAGTGGAAGAGCAATGAGAAGGTGTGCACCCGATTGTCGTCGCGGATCTCCCAGATGCCTGCGTCGGGCAGGTGCATGACCTCCGAGATGCGGCGGAGCAACCGCTTCACGAGGGCGACCGAGTGCGCGGTCTGGTACTCCTCGAAGCGGAAATCCAGGAAGAAGGGGGCCATGGCAGCCACCATTTCCCCGTAGGTGTCGTACTGCACCTGCCGGTACGCGTCGTTGCCCGCGCGCACCGGCCCGTGCCCGCGGTACCCGGCCAGGTGCTCGATGACGCGCTCCCGGATCTCGGTCTCGCCGGAGATCCCGTACACGGGTTGCAGTCGCTCATTGGAGGAGGCGAGGTTCTTGAGGAACCCGATGAAGGCCTCCATCTCGTCGAAGTAGCCGAGCCGCCGCAGCGCACGCAGCGTAAAATAAGAGTCCCGGAGCCAGCAGAAGCGATAGTCCCAGTTGCGTCCAGAGCCGTGCCACTCCGGCAGGCTGGTGGTCGTCGCGGCGGTGATCGCGCCCGTGTCCTCGTAGAGGTGGAGCTTGAGCGCGAGGGCGGAGCGCACGACCTCCTTCTGGAAACGCCCGGGGAGCGAAGTGTGCTTCACCCACCGCTCCCAGTAGCGCCGCGTCCGATCGAGGAAGCTCCTGGCCGTCTCCTCCAGGGGCGCCTCGAGCGGCTCTCCCCAGGTCATCACGATCCAAGCCTCGTCCTCTAGCAGGAAC
Source organism: Pseudomonadota bacterium (assembly GCA_023460875.1). Lineage (GTDB taxonomy): Bacteria > Myxococcota_A > Polyangia > Polyangiales > Polyangiaceae > NIC37A-2. Next base: position 4,896 of record JAEWOQ010000217.1, on the reverse strand, counting down.
GGGCGCTCTTCCGTGATGTAGTTGAGGGGCACGTTCGTGGTGAGCCGCAGCTGCTGCCCGGGGATCCGCCACTCGAGGTGGTTGGACGCCATCTGGACGTCCGGTCGAATGCGCCCGTAGTGATAGGTGGGCTGGCAGCGCACTTGCACCAGCGGATCACCGTTGAGGCGCCGCAAGCGCCGGACGAGCATGTTGGGCTTGTAGCGGCGCTCGTACTGCTTGAAGCGCGGCGCGAAGTCCACGACCTCGAACTCGCCGCGATCCGACGTGAAGCGCGTGCGCAGGATGTTCGTATTGGAGATGTACTCCTGGGTCGACGTGCCCCCCGGACGGGCCGGCTCGACGGAGAAGACTCCCCCCTTCTCGTCGTCGAGGAGCGCACCGAACACCGGGCTCGAATCGAAGCGCGGCCAGCACAACCACACCACCCGCGCGAAGTCGTCGATCAACGCTTGATAGGAGCAGTTTCCAATCAGTGCCAGCTTCACGTTGGCGATGGTACCCCACGAGCGCGCCCCTGTGAATGCAGGGGGCGCTGTGACATAACGGAAGCGGATGGCAAAGAACCGACTCATCGTCGCATCTGTTCGTCTCCCCGTCACGATGACGCGCGGCGACCAGGGATGGCAGGTCGCGCACAGCACGGGCGGGCTCGTCACGGCGCTGAGTTCCGTGCTGGAGAGGCAGAAATTCACCTGGCTGGGGTGGCCCGGCGCCTACGTCGACGAGGACGAGCGACGTACCGTGACTCGTGAGCTCGCGAAGCACGGGACCTCCCCGGTCTTCATCGAGCAAGAGCACATGGACCCCTTCTATCAAGGGTTCTCGAACGAGGTGCTGTGGCCTCTTTTCCACAATTTGATGGAAAGGGCCCGCTTCGATCGCAACAACTGGCGCTCTTATCGCACGGTGAACCAGATGTACGCCGACGCGATCGCGAAGATCGCGCGCCCAGGCGACGTCATCTGGATCCACGACTACCAGCTCTGCCTCGTCCCGCAGCTGCTCCGCGCGAAGGGGCTCGGCTGTCCCATCGGCTTCTTCCTCCACATCCCGTTCCCCAGCGCAGAGACGTACCGCACCCTGCCCATCGCCGAGGATCTGCTGCGCGGGCTCCTGGGCGCGGATCTCCTGGGTTTTCACGCGTACGAGTACGTGAGCAACCTGCGCATGGCCGCGCTGCGCGTGCTGGGCATCGAGTCGGAGCCGGCGGCCCTACGCCTGCAGTCGCGGGAGGTGCAGCTGGAGGTGATGCCGATCGGCATCGATCCGGGAGAAATCACGGAGATGCTCCGCACGGTGGAGGCCCGCAAGGAGCTCACGGAGCTCGAGCGCAACTACGCGGGCAAGCGCATCATCGTGGGCGTGGATCGCCTCGACTACACCAAAGGGATCCCCCAGAAGCTCGAGGCCTACGAGGAGTTTCTCCACAACCACCCGGAGTGGCGCGAGAGCACGGTGTTGATCCAGGTCGCCGCGCCGTCGCGGACGGGCGTCGAGGAGTACCAAAACCTCAAGCGCAGCGTCGACGAGCTGGTCGGGCGCATCAACGGACAGTACTCGACCCCGAGCCACACGCCGGTGGTCTACATCAACCAGTCCGTCTCGAGGGACAAGCTCGCGGTCTTGTATCGCGCCGCGGACGTGGCGCTCGTCACGCCGATCCGCGATGGCATGAACCTCGTCGGGTTGGAGTACGTCGCGGCGCGCGGGCAGCGCGGAGGGACCCTGATCCTCAGCGAATTTACGGGGGCTGCCCACTGCATGCCCGGCGCGCGGCTCGTGAACCCCTTCAACACGAGCCAGGTGGCGGCCGTCCTCGGCGACGCCCTCGAGACCGACGGACCCAACACGGAGACGTTCGCTCACATGTCCCGCTTCGTGAACGAGAACACGTCGTTGTTCTGGGCGAAGCGGTTCTTGACGAGGCTGGAGCACATCTCCGGCGATCCCCACCACGAAGCGAAGCTGCTGCGGATCAACGAGGAGCCAGTCCTCGGCCTCGTCAAGAACGCGAGATCGCCGCTCGTATTCCTCGACTACGACGGCACGCTGCGCTCCTACGTGATCAACCCCAAGGAGGCGGTCCCCGACGCCCGCATCCTCAAGGTGCTCCAGAGCTTGGCGGAGTACGCCACCGTCTACGTCGTCAGCGGCCGCGATCGCAGGACGCTGGAGGATTGGCTGGGCGGGCTGCCCATCGGCCTCGTGTGCGAGCACGGGCTGTCGATCAAGCCGCCCGGGGGCGAGTGGCAGGATCGGACGAACGTCAGCGGGTCTGCCCTGGCCCGGTTCGTGCGCCCCTTGCTCGAGGATTTCACGCGCCGCACCCCTGGCAGCGCCATCGAGACGAAGCAGGCGGCCATCGCCTGGCACTACCGCGGCGCAGATCCAGAGTACGGCTCGTTCCAAGCGAAGGAGCTCCTCACGCGCCTGGAAGATCTGCTGAAGCGCCGCCCTTACCGGGTCCTGCGCGGCAACCGGGTGATCGAGGTACGACACGAGCACGTCACGAAGGGGAGCGCGGTGGGGCACCTACTCGATCGCCACCCCGACGCGGATCTCCTCTTCTGCGCGGGCGACGATCGGACGGACGAGGAGATGATGAACGCCATCCCTCAGGCCTGGCGCCCGCGGACCGTCACCTGTTGGGTGGGCAGTCGCAACGTCACAGCCGACTATTGGAGAGAATCGGACGCCTCGCTTCTCGGGGAGCTCGAGGCCATGATCAGGATATGGCGACGCGGCAGCGCTCAACCCATGGTGGCGGGGAAGGGTGGACGCAAGAAGGCGACCAAGAAGGCGACGACGAGCGCCCGGGCCCCCTCCCGAGCAAAGAAGCAGGGCAGCACCACCCAACCCACGACCAAGGCCGGCGCGGAGAGCCCCGGGAGGCGTCGCGCTCCGGGACGCAATCGAGCGAAGGCCCGGTGACAACGCAGCCGGGCCAGGAAGAGCGGACCCCTGCGTTCCTCGAGCGACGGGAGGAGCGGGAGGTCTTGGTGCGTCACCTCGAACGTAACGGCATCCGCGATCGACGCGTGCTGGCGGCCCTGGCGACCGTGCCCCGGCACGCCTTCGTCCCGGCGGCCCACGCGGCGAGGGCCTACGAGGACGGAGCTCTGCCCCTCGCGGCGGGGCAGACCATCAGCCAGCCGTTCGTCGTGGCGACGATGACCGAGCTGGCCCGCGTCTCACCCGCCGATCGCTGCCTCGAGATCGGCACAGGGAGCGGCTACCAGGCCGCCATCCTCGCGGAGGTCTGCGACTCGGTGTTCAGCATCGAGTACGTCCCCGAGCTCTGCGACCTCGGCGAGCGGAACCTCCGCGCTCTCGGCTACGGCCCTGACCGAGTGCGCCTCCGCTGTGGAGACGGCACGCGGGGCTGGCCGGAGGAGGCCCCCTGGGACGCCATTTTGGTGACGGCGGCCCCCCCGGCGGTGCCCCCGGCGCTCCTCGAGCAGCTCGCCCCGGGCGGGCGCCTCGTCATCCCGGTGGGTGAGATCGATGGCCCTCAGCAGCTCGAGGTCTGGGAACGCGTCGGCGCGGGCATGCGACCGGAGGCTTTCCAGCGCCGGGAGCACTACGGCGTGCGCTTCGTCCCCCTGGTGAGCGGCGCTGCGCCATCGTGAGCTGCGTGAGGCGGAGAGAGCGGCCGCCCTTGCTGGCCGAGGTGCAGCGCGCGAAGGGGGGCGGGGAGGATGACCGGAGCCAGAGGTGACCGCTTGCGGAGAGCTCACGGGTAAGGGCCGGGGTCGACGAGCGCCGTGGTCTCCGGGATCCCCAGCATGATGTTGAGGTTCTGCACCGCTTGGCCCGCGCCACCCTTGATCAGGTTGTCGAGCGCCGAAAAGACGGTGACGCCGCCCGGACGTATCACGTAGCCCACCTCCGCGTAGCAGGAACCAGCGACCGCGATCACCTCGGGGAGGCGCCCTTCGGGCCTGCGCACGAGGGCCTCGCCAGCGAAGCACGCGGCGAAGGCCTGCTGCACTCCGCTTTCGCTGCTTTCGCTGCTTTCGCTGCTTTCGCTGCTTTCGCTCGTTCCACCGGGCTGGCTCGTTTCAGGGGCGGCGAGGGGGACGAAGGAGGTCGCGAAGATCCCCCGCACGAACGGACCGGAGACGGGCACGAACTCGAGCCGAAGATCTTGGGCGCCCGCGGCCGTGAGGGTGGTGGCCACCTCGGGGGCGTGGGGGTGCGCATGAGGCTTGTAGGTGCGCACGTTCCCCGCGCGGGTCGGGTGGTGCGTCGTCGCGCTGGGCTCCTTGCCCGCCCCGCTCGAGCCCGTGATGGCGACCGTGTGCACGTCCCCGGTGAGGAGCCCTGCCCGGGCCAGGGGGAGGAGCCCGAGGGTGATGGTCGTCGCGAAGCAGCCCGGGGAAGAGACGTAACGGGCGCCGCGCAGGGCGCTCCGGTTCAGCTCGGGTAGCCCGTACACGAAATCGGACAGCAGCTCTGGCAGCGGGTGCGGCCGTCCATAGAAGCGCTCGAACAGCGCAGGATCCTTCAGACGGAAGGCCCCTGACATGTCGATGATGCGCACGCCCTTGCCGTGAGCGCTGCGGACCACTTCGAAGCTCGCTTCGGGGGGCAGGCCCATGAGGACGAAATCCGCGTCCACCGCGCGCTCCGCGTCGAAGGGCTCGAAGCGGAGGGAGCTGAGACCCTCGAGGTGGGGGTGGGCGGCGGCGATCGGCTGCCCGAGGTGGTCGTCGGCCACGACCCGCACCACCTCCACCGCTGGATGGTGGAGCAGCCGCCCCCCGCCCGCGGCTGCTCCACCATCCAGCGGTGGAGGTGGTGCGGGTCGTGGCCGACGACCACCTCGGGCAGCCGATCGCCGCCGCCCACCCCCACCTCGAGGGTCTCAGCTCCCTCCGCTTCGAGCCCTTC
>JAEWOQ010000216.1 GCA_023460875.1 Pseudomonadota bacterium | reverse complement strand
ACGTTGGGGCGGCTCCTCACTCGGGACGGGCGCCGCGCCGGCTTGCGCACGGCCGTCGCCTGGTTCGCGTTTCCGGTGACGTTCCTGTTGGCCCAGCTGGCGTTCCGCTGGAGCTACTACGGCGAGCTCGTCCCGAACACCGCCGTCGCCAAGGTGAGCTTCAGCGTCCACCGCCTCGTCCAGGGCCTCGAGCACGTCGCCACGGGGCTGCGCCCGCTCTCGGTCCTCCTGCTCGCCACCGGGTTCGCCGTGGCGCTCGTCTGGCGCCGCGCCCCGCGAACGGTGATCGTGCCCCCGCTCGCTACCGCCCTCGTCTGGATGGTCTACCTCGCGTCCGTCGGGGGAGACATCTTCCCGGGCTGGGGGCAGCTGTCCCACGCGCTCGTGCCCCTCTCCCTGCTCGCCGCCGACGGCGGCGAGCAGCTGTTCGCCCGAGGATCGGAGACGCGATCCCCGAAGACGGCGGCGCTCCTCCTGTCCGTCCTCGTCGCGCACCTGACGTTGCAGTTCCGTGACGCGGAGAACCGCCGGGCGAAGAACGAGCTGTGGGAGTGGGAGGGTTTGCCCATCGGGACGACCTTGCGGCAGGCCTTCGGGAGCCAGAGCCCGCTCCTCGCCGTCGACGCCGCCGGGGCGCTCCCTTACTGGTCCGAGCTGCCCTCCCTCGACATGCTCGGGCTCAACGATCACCACATCCCACGCCACCCGCCCCCGGACTTCGGGCGCGGAGTGATCGGGCATGAGCTCGGCGATCCCGACTACGTCTGGGAGCGGGCGCCGGATCTCATCGCCTTCTGCAACGCCAAGGGCAACCGCACCCCCTGCTTCTTCGCGGGACACGACCTGGTGCGGCGCCGCGACTTCAGGCGGGACTATCAGCTGGTGCGTGTCCGCGGACCCAAGGCTCACCCCGTGGGCGAGATCTGGTTCCGCCGCGAGGGGGGCCGGCTGGGGATCACCCGCGAGGCCGATCGTCTCCTCATCCCCGGCTACTTCCTGGCCGAAGGGCTCGCCGCCACGCACCTGGTCGGCGACACCCTCGCGACGCGGATCACCGCGGACGAGCCCGGCCAGCTCGAGCGCCTCGAGGTGCCCGCCGGGACCTGGAAGATCACGACGGAGCCGCCCCTGGAGAAGCTCCACCTCGGCTTCGTCTGTGACGGAGTGTCCTCCGCGCTCCTCGAAGGTGCCCTCCACGTGCTCCGCCTCGAGGAGACGACGCCCCTGGGTCTCGTCGCCGGCCTCCCTCCGGGAGCCGAGGGGGACGTGCACGCCCTCACCCTGACCCGAACGGACGAGGCTCCGGGGGCGAGCTGCGGCAAGCAGCACGCCAGGCACGCCGTGAAGCGCCGGCTCAGCGACATCTCCTCGCCCCTCGGCGAAGGCGCCTACTGGGCGGCGCCGGGCGTGGTGCGCCTCGGCCGCGCCGGCCTCCGCGTGGACCTCGGCGGCCCCACACCTATCCGGCGCATCGAGCTGTCCGCGGACAACAACGACCACTACGAGATCCAGTTCTTCCGGGGCTCTCGGCTCATCGGCAAGCTCACGGCCTCCCCGGACCCTCTCCCCGGTCTACGCACACGGAAGCTCGACGCGATCCCCGACGCGGTCACCCGCGACGGCGCCGACGCCCTCGTCATCTTCGGGCGCCGCGGCGATCACTCCTACAGCGTCGGCCACGTGGCGATTGCGAAGTAGCGCTCCGGGTCACTGCCACTCGCGCCGCCGACGGGTCGCCAGGGTTGGACGCCGCGGGTCGGCGGGAGCACCACATGCTCCTCGAGGACCCCCGCCGCGCTTGATCCAATGACTATCCGCTCCTAGGGTGCCCCGGTGGCGCGCTCGCCCAGCAGCGCGCCCCGCGAGGGAGCATGCACGCCGAACTCACCCTGCGCACCGTACTGCAGAGCCTGCCGAAAGACCGCCTCGTGCAGGTGGGCCAGCACTTCAACGTCGGCGTCCCGGAGCACGCGACCCGCGACGCCCAGGTCGCGCTCCTCGAGCGTTCACGCCAGCTCGGACTGCAGAAGCTCCTCGAGTGGCTCGGTCGCGACGAGCTGCGCCGGCTCTGCGAGCGCTTGGGTCTCCCCAGTCGTGAGCGCTCCCGCGCCGCCTTGGCCGTTCGGTTACTCGAACACGCGGGGGCCGCCGACAGCGCGCCGGCCGCGGCCGTGTTCGGGGCTCGCCCCTTCAATCCCCTGGCCCCGAGCGTCGGCGCCATCGTGCGGGTGCGGCAGCGGCAGTATCTGGTCGAGGGCGTCACGCCACCGCCCGAGCCGGGGCAGGCCACGCGCGTGGACCTGGTGTGCCTGGACGACGACGCCCAGGGGCGCCCCTTGTCGGTGCTGTGGGAGCTCGAGCTCGGCGCTCGGGTCCAAAAGCCGGAGAGCGAGGGACTCGGAGGCGTCGCGAGGCTCGATTCGGCCCGCCACTTCGCCGCCTACCTGAACGCCCTCAAGTGGAACCAGGTCACCGCGACCGACCCCTCCCTGTTCCAGTCGCCGTTTCGCGCGGGCATCAAGCTCTTCGATTATCAGCTGACGCCCCTGCGCAAAGCGCTGGAGCTGCCGCGGGCCAACTTGTTCATCGCCGACGACGTCGGCCTTGGAAAGACCGTGGAGGCGGGCCTGGTGCTCAGCGAGCTCGAGCTCCGGCAGCGGGTCGACTTCGTGCTCATCGTGTGCCCGGCGAGCATCACCCTACAGTGGCGACGGGAGATGCAGGTGCGCTTCGGGCAGCACTTCGAGATCTACGACCGCGCCTTCGTGGCCGAGCGCCGGCGGCAACGGGGCTTCGGCGTACCGGCCTTCAGCACCCACAACCGCTTCATCATCTCCTATCAAACGCTCCGACGCCCCGAGTATTACGAGCCTCTGCTCGCGCACCTGGGCGATCGGCTGAAGCGGAGCCTGCTCGTGCTCGACGAGGCGCACACGGCCGCGCCCGCCAGCTCGAGCAAGTACGCCATCGACTCCCGCATCACGCGGGTGGTGCGGGCTTTGGCTCCGCGCTTCGAAAATCGCCTGTTCCTTTCGGCGACCCCTCACAACGGCCACACCAATAGCTTCTCGGCGCTCATGGAGCTGCTCGATCCCCAGCGCTTCACCCGCGGCGTGCCCATCGAGAAGAGCTCCAACGCCCTCGGCCAGGTGATGGTGCGCCGTCTCAAGCGTGACCTCCGGGAAGCCGGCCTCGGTGTTTTTCCGCGACGCGAGGTCGTGCGCGTGCCGGTGGGTCCCGACGATCCCCAAGCGACGGAGCTGCCCCCGGAGCTCGAGCTCTCCCGCCTGCTCGCCACCTACACGGAGCTGATGCGCCCGAAGAAGGGCCGCGGCCAGCTCGTCTTCACGAACCTGCAAAAACGCCTACTGAGCAGCGTCGAGGCATTCCACCGCACTCTGGAGGCGCACGTGGAGCGCGTTGAGTCCGGCGACATCGGCCGGGACGCGCAGCTCGATCTCAGCCTGACCCCGCCGAGCTCCGACGACGAACCGGCCCCGCCCCGCCTCGCCGACGACGAAGAGACCCGCGACGCCGACGAAGACGCCCTCGACCGCACCACGGACGCCGCCGCTGCAGAAGCCACAGCGGCCCTCGATTGGACCCGGTCGGACGCAGCGCGGGCGCGCGACGTGCTTGCGGAGATGCGCGCCCTGGCCCAACGGCACCGCAGCCGTCCCGACGAGAAGACCAAAGCGCTCATCGCCTGGATCCGTGAGCACCTGTGCTCCGGGGAGCCGAACGCCCGCTGGGCCGAGCGCCGCGTCCTCGTGTTCACCGAGTACGCGGATACCAAGCGCTCTCTCACCCGGATGCTCGAGCACGCCTTCGAAGACACGCACCTCGGCGACGAGCGCATCCGCGGCTTCCACGGCGCCCTGAGCGACGCGGAGCGCGAAGACGTCCAGCGCAGCTTCAACGGCGATCCCAAACAGCACCCGGTGCGGATCCTGATCGCCACCGACGCGGCCCGCGAGGGCCTGAACCTCCAGAACCACTGCGCCGATCTGTTCCACCTCGACATCCCCTGGAACCCGGCGCGCATGGAGCAGCGCAACGGGCGCATCGACCGCACCTTGCAGCCCGCCGAAGAAGTGCGCTGCCACTACTTCGTGTACCCGGCGCGCGGGGAGGACGCCGTCCTCGAGAAGCTCGTCCACAAGGTCGACACCATCCAGAAGGAGCTCGGCTCCCTCGGCGAGGTGGTCCTCGGGCGCATCGAGCGGACCCTGGCGAGCGGCATCGCGGCGGACACCGCCGCCCGCATCGACGCCGAAGACCCGGACCCCGCCGCCCGGGCCTCCGTCCAGGACGAGCTCGAGTCGCAGCGCGCCGCGGTGGATGCGCTCCGCGCGCAAACGGACGAAGCCGCTCGCCTCCTGAACGGCTCCCGGCAGTTCATCCAGTTTTCCCCGGCGCTCTTGCACGACTCCATCGACGTCGGCCTCGAGCTGCTCGGCACGGGTCCCCTGACGCCCCACGAAGACGAGGGCGCCTCGGCCATGGGGGCCCCGGGGGGACAGCAGATATTCGCGCTGCCCGAGCTGCCCGAGAGCTGGCAGCGCACCCTCGACAGCCTGCGCCCGCCCCGCGCGCGCGACGAGGAGCTCTACGAGTGGCGCAAGCGCCCGCCCCAGCCCGTCTCCTTCGAGCCCCTCGATCGCATGGGCGACGAGCGCGTGCATCTGCACCTCGAGCACCCCTTCGTGCAGCGCATCCTCACCCGCTTTACGTCCCAGGGCTTCGGAGCCCACGATCTTGCGCGGGTCACGGTGCTGCCCACCGACGAAGACTCCATCGCCCGCGTCATCGTCTTCGGGCGGCTGTCCCTCTTCGGGACGGGGGCGGCGCGCCTGCACGATCGGCTGGTGAGCGTGGCGGCGCAGTGGCTCGAATCGAAGGGCCCAGGCCACCTCCGTCCCTTCGCGGACGACGCCGATCGCAAGGCCCTCGAGCGGCTGGATACGCAGCTGCAGGGAGTCCGAGGGCTGCCCGAGGTTCCGAGGAGCATTCAGGACCGGCTCGCGCAGTCGGCGCCCGCAGATTTCGCCGCCCTGTGGCCCACCGTCCAGGACGAAGCCGAGGCTCGGGCCTTCGACGCCGCGCAACGACTGGAGCAGCGGGCCACGACGGAGGCCAAGGCCCTGCGCGAGCTCCTCGAGGGACAACGCGAGCTCATCAAGACTACTTTGCGGGAGCGCCGCCAGGTTGGTCTGTTCACCGGGGCCACCGCCGAAGAACAGCGGCAGTGGGAGGCGGATCGCGACCACATGCAGGAGCGCCTCGCCGGCATCGATCGCGAGCTCGAGGAGGAGCCGCGCCAGATCGAAGCCTTGTACGAGGTGCAACTGCAAAGGCTGGTGCCTGTCGGGATGGTGTACCTGTGGCCCCGAACGCGGATGTGACCGCCCGTCGCTCCAAGACCTCGCCCCGGCCATCTGCTCTGCTGCCGAGCCCGCGCGACCGAGCCCGCGCGACCGAGTCCGCGCGACCGAGTCCGCGCAACCGAGTCCGCGCGACACTTTCCCGGGAATTTTGGCCCCTTGCGCCCGTCGAGCCCATAACTTAAAACTTTTTAAGTTATGAAACCTTGGACCTTCTACGGCCGCTCCGAGGAGCTGCGGCAGCTACGAGACATGCTAGCCCGAAAGCGCTGGTTCTTCTGTAAGCTGAGCGGCCGCCGACGGATCGGAAAGACGACCCTGATCCAACAAGCCTGGTCCCAGACCAATCGGCAGGTGGTCTACCTGCAGGTTCCCGACTCCGCCCCTTCCGGCGTGCTGTCGGCTTTCCGAGACGCGCTGGACGTCTTCGAGATCGATCCCAGCGGGCTACCGCCCCTGACGAGCCTCCGCGGCCTTGCGAACGCCATCGGCGTGCTCGCAGACCGAGGCGTCATCACCGTCCTCGACGAGTTCCAGTACTTCTCCCGCAAACAGCTCTTCGAGTTCACCTCGCATCTGCAGACCGTGGTGGACGAGCGAACCGCCCGCGCCCACAAGGTGCAGGGGGGGCTGATCGTTCTCGGCTCGATCCACACGGAGATGCTGGCTCTCTTGGAGGATCGCAAGGCCCCTCTGTACAGCCGCACGACCGATGACATCGTCGTCGATCACCTGGATATCGGTTCGGTGCTGGAGATCCTGGAGGCTCACACGGACGCAAGCCCCGAACGGCTGCTCTTCCTTTGGACGCTCTTCGAGGGCGTACCCAAGTTCTACCGGGACTGCTTCGAGCAAGATGTCCTCGGTGCGGACCGGCGGGACCTCCTCACTCGGATGTTCTTCCTCAGTTCGTCTCCGCTACGTTCGGAAGCCGAGAACTGGTTCCTGCACGAGCTCCGGGGTCGCTACGACGTCGCCTTGAAGTACCTGGCGCGGCACCCGGGCTGTAGCCACGGCGACCTCCAGGCTCACGTTTCCGCCGTGAGCTCGGAGACGAACGAACAGGTCGGTGGGTACCTGAAGATGCTCACGGAGAAGTTCGGCATGGTCGAGAAGAAGCTACCCATCCTCGCTCGCCCGAATGCTCGCAAAGGTCGCTACTACATCTCGGACAACTTCCTCGTCGCCTGGCTGTCGGCGTTGAAACCCAGCGTGGACGCCATCAACTTCAGGCCCGTCGACCAGCTCGTCCAGCGCGCAGACGAGCGCCTACGCAAGGCGGAAGGTTTCGCCCTCGAGAAGCTGATCGCGAGACTCTACGAAGAGCGCAGTCGGAAGGGCTTGCCCGGCTTCTCGCTCACTCAGCGCATCGCCGGGTACTGGGACTCGGGGGACACGGAGATCGATCTCGTCGCGCTCGACTCCGACACCGGCACACTCAGGTTCGGGACCATCAAGAGAGACCCGGCGCGCCTGCCGTCGGCGCTGGCCGCCCTCCGCTCGAGCGCGGACCGCTTCCTCGAGAGCCACGCGAAGTTCCGCAACTGGACTCACGAGTACGCCGCCATCGCGCCTCAACTCGACTCGGAGCAACGCCGCGCGCTGGAGGCGCAGGGATTCATTCCGCAGGATCTGCGGGACTTGACCGAAGGACTCTGAGAGCGCCCGCGCTCGCAGCTTCAGGCGCCGACGACCGCACGACCCGCTTGATCCGATGACTATGCCCTCCTAACCTCCCCGAACGCGGATGTGATGCAGTCATGAGCGACGCCGAACGCAGGTTTCACGAGCAGTGGCTCGGCATGGCCCAACCCTATGAGGGCCTGGTCGTCTCCGTCCCCGTGCTCACCGAGGCCCAATGCATGCTGCGCCTCGGCCGCGAGCCGCAGCAAAAGCTGCTCGCGCTGCTCGAGTCCCCGCCGCCCGCCGAGGGAAAGAACGACCCCAAGAGCGAGCCCCGCATCACGGATCTGTCCCGGCTCTTTTCCGAGCTGCTCGACCTCGGCCCCGAGCGCTTCGATCGAGGCGCCGATCTGCCCAGGCCTCTGCGCCTCTGGGTCCCCGAAGGTCGCCAGGAGCTCCGCCCGAGCTGTGCTCTGCGTTGGGGAGGAGCGGCGCCCACCGGGCGGAGCGAGCCGCCGGGCGTCGATCTGTCCGCCGCCGCTCGTGCCGGCCAGGACTACGCGATGCTGGTGTGGGAGGTCCCGCCGGAGGTGGACCTCGACAAACCCGAGACCGTGACGGGGCCCTGGGAGTACCCCGCGCAGGCGAAGTTCGAGCGCTTGCTCCGCGAGTGCCACGTGCCCATCGGCCTGCTCTCGAACGGCCGAGAGCTGCGCTTGGTCTACGCGCCCCACGGCGAGAGCACCGGCTGGCTCAGCTGGCGCGTGGCGGACATCGCCACCGTGGGCGGGCGCCCGCTCCTCGACGCCTTCGTGATGTTGCTCGGTCGCGAGCGTTGGTTCTCCGTGAGCGAGGAGCAAGCGCTGCCCGCCCTGCTCGAGCGGAGCCGCCGCCATCAAGCCAGCGTGACCAACGCCCTGGCCGATCAGGTCTTCGAGGCCCTGGACGAGCTCTTGCGCGGCTTCTCGGAGGCCGCCGAGCGCGCCCCCACGGATTTTCTGCGCGAGGCCATGGAGCGCGGTGAGGGCCACGTCTACTCGGGCCTGCTCACCTTGCTGATGCGGCTGGTCTTCTGCCTGTATGCGGAAGACCGCGGGCTCTTGCCCAGTGACGACAAGCTCTACGCCGAGCACTACAGCGTGCTCGGGCTCTTTCAGCAGCTCGAGCAGGATCACGGCCGCTACCCCGACTCCATGCGGCGCCGCTTCGGCGCCTACCCGCGCCTCGTGAGCCTGTTTCGCGCCATCTACCTCGGCGTCGAGCACGGCGAGCTCCGCATCCCGCCGCGCCGCGGCGATCTCTTCGACCCGAACAGGTATCCCTTCCTGGAAGGCTGGGGGGCGGGCAGCGCGCCCATCATCGATCCGGAGGCGCGCTCGGCGGTGCAGGTGCCCGCCGTGGACGACGGCACGATCTATCGCGTGCTCCAGAGCCTGCTCGTGCTCGGCGGACAACGGCTCAGCTACCGGGCCCTCGACGTGGAGCAGATCGGCAGCGTGTACGAGGCCCTGATGGGCTTCGACGTGGAGCGCCTCGAGGCGAGCGCCGTGCGCATCCGTCTCGGGGGCAAACGGGCCCGCGCCTGGCTCGAGGGCGAGGCGCTGCTCGCGGTGCCCTCCGGACGCCGCGCCGCCTGGCTGAGCGACGAGCTCGGTTGTGAGCGGGCCCAGGCGAGAAAGATCGCCGCCGCCACGAGCGGGGCCAAGACGGACGAGGAGATGCTCGCCGCCCTCGAGCCCTTCGCCGTCTCGTCGCCGGGCGGACGCAGGGGCGGCAAGGGGGGCGCCGATGGACGCGAGCGCGCGGCCGCGAGCACCCTCGTCATCCAACCGGGCCTCGAGCGGCGCCGCACCAGCAGCCACTACACGCCCCGCGAGCTGTCCGAGACCATCGTGCACAAGACCCTCGAGCCGCTGATCCGGGCCTTGGGCGAGCGCCCGCGCTCCGAGCAGCTCCTGAACCTGGTCATCTGCGATCCGGCGATGGGCTCGGGTGCCTTTCTCGTCGCGGCGTGCCGCTACCTCGCCGATCAGGTGGTCCTGGCCTGGACGCGGGAGGCGGCGGAGGGCCTCGAGCTGTTCGCGCCCGAGTCGGGCCTGCGCGGCGCGGCGACGGCCGGTCGCACGAAACACGCCCTGCTCGCCGACGCCCACGACGACGTGGTGAACCACGCCCGGCGCCTGGTAGCCCAGCGCTGCCTGTACGGCGTCGACAAGAACCCCTACGCGGTGCACCTCGCGCGGCTGTCCCTCTGGCTCATCACCCTGGCTCGCGACGAGCCCTTCACCTTCCTCGATCACGCCCTGCGCTACGGCGACTCGCTGGTGGGGCTCAGCTTCGATCAGATCCGCGCCTTTCACTGGAAGCCGAGCCAGCAGCTCGAGACCACCGACCGCGTGCTGCGCGAGGCCCTCGACGAGGCCGTCGACATCCGCCGGCAGATCCACGCCCTCGCCGCCGACGACAGCCCCGCGGCCCAGCGCGAAAAGCAGCGCCTGCTCGCCGACGCGGAGGACGCCCTCGCCCGCGCGCGCCTCATCGCCGACGTCGTGGTGGGCGCCTTCTTCGCCGGCGACAAGGACAAGGCGCGGGAGACGGAGCGCAACCGCCGCCTCGATCTGGTCGAGCGTTGGCTCACCGCGAAGGACACCGCAGAAGAACAGCGCCTCGAAGCCGAGCTCCGGGAGCTGCAGCGGGCCCTCCGCGAGACGCAGGTGCCCTTCCACTGGGGAGTCGAGTTCCCGGAGGTGTTCTACCTGGAGCGCCCCGATCCCCTCGATGGCGGCAAGGTGAACAGCGCCGCCGCGGTGGATGCCTTCGTGGGCAATCCGCCCTTCGCGGGCAAGAACGGCATCAGCGAAGCCGGCGGGCCTGGGTATCTTCCGTGGCTGCAAGCCCTGCACGAGGGCGCCCATGGCAACGCCGATCTATCGGCCCACTTCTTCCGTCGCGCCGCCGCCCTGCTCGGCAAGCACGGCACCATCGGTCTCATCGCCACCAACACCATCGGCCAGGGGGACACGCGGGCGACGGGCTTGCAGCACCTCGTGCGCCAGGGCTTTTCCATTTACGACGCCACCGTGAACCTGCCCTGGCCGGGGGAGGCTGCGGTGACCGTGTCGGTGGTGCACCTGGCGAAAGGAAGCCCGGCGAAGGAAACGACCGTGCGCCTCGAGGGGGCGACCGTCCGGGCCATCAACTCCCGCCTGCGGCCGACGCCGGAGCGGGCCGATCCCCAGGTTCTCGCAGCCAATGCCGGGTGCGCCTTCGTGGGCACCTATGTTCTCGGTATGGGCTTCGTGCTCACGCCCGAGGAGCGCGATGCGCTCATCGCCAAAGATCCGCGCAACGGCGAGCGCATTTTTCCCTATCTGGGCGGCGAAGAGGTCAACACCAGCCCCACGCAAAGTCACAGCCGCTATGTGATCAGCTTTGGCCAGATGAGCCTGGAAGAGGCGGAGCGCTGGCCGGACTTGATCGGGATCGTGCGGGAGAAGGTGAAGCCGGAGCGGGACAAGAACAACCGCGCCAACTATCGGGACCAATGGTGGCAGTTCGGCGAATACCGCCCGGGACTTTTCGCAGCGCTTGCCCCGCTGGAGCGGTGTTTGGTGAC
>JAEWOQ010000215.1 GCA_023460875.1 Pseudomonadota bacterium | reverse complement strand
GAGCCCTTCCACTCCTCACGCGGCCGGGGGGCGAGGCCTTCGCGATGGTGGTGCCTGCAGCGGAGCGAAGGTCAGGCTGATGCCAGGCTCTACTGTAATACACGGTGACGAAGACCTGGCGTCACGGTACCCGGGCCATCGTCCTCGACCCCATGGGCTTCATCGCGCGCCTTTGCACAGCAGCTTCCGCTGTTCGGAGCGGGCATGCTCTCGTCCAAGTGGAGCCCCTGGGCCTTTCTCAGGGCGAGCGCATCAAAAGCTGATCAATTTCGATCACTTACGACGCCATGGAGACAAGGCCTGAGAGCTGTGATCTCCTCACGTCGTGTCCACCCCGCTCACGAAACCTCTGAAATCGCTGATTGATGTCTTCTCCGACGTAAAGGATCCGAGAGTTGCTCGGACTCGGCTTCACCCGATCGAGAATGTGCTGACCATCGCGCTGCTTGGCGCGATCGCCGGAGCCGACGGCTGGAATGAGCTCTCCTACTTCGCGAAAGGGAGGGCGCAGATCTTGGGCGCCTTTCTCGACCTGCCCCACGGAACTCCGAGCGCGGATACCTTCCGTCGAGTCTTCGAGGCGCTTCCGCCACCGGCGTTTCACGAGGCGTTGCTGTGTTGGGCAAGGCCTCTCTTGGGTGATCTCGAGGGGCAGACCATCGCGCTAGATGGCAAGACCCTTCGCGGAGCCCTCAAACGCTCTCGTCAGCCAGGGTCCTTCCATCTGTTGCACGCATGGGCCACCGAGAAGCGAATCCTACTTGCACAGGCCGCGACGGATGGAGCCGGCTCCGAACTGCCGGCGGCGCTCGAGCTGCTGCGCACGCTCGACCTCACTGGGGCCACCGTCACCGCCGACGCGAATTTCTGCGCCTCTGAGCTGACACGGACGATCCGAGATCGTGGTGGACACTACGTGCTGGCGCTCAAGGGAAACCGAAAAGCGCTCCATCGGCATGTCGAAGAGCGATTCGAGAACGAACGGGAGAGCAACTACCCGACCACGCAAGCCTCGATAGAAGAAGGCCGCGCTCACGGGCGGAGTGAGGTGCGCATCGTCCGCGCGATGCCCCTGGGGGACCTTCCCAAGAGTCTGCAAGCACCATGGTGTGATCTGAAAACGATCGTCCAGGTCGAGCGAATCCGAGCGACTGACGGCCTCTCCCTTCAGCGCGCCTACTACATCAGCAGTCATCCTGCTCGAGCGAAGACCTTCGCCAAGCAGATTCGCGACCATTGGAAGATCGAGAACGAGCTTCACCACTGCCTGGACGTGACGTTCGGAGAAGACCATCGAGCGATCCGCAGCCAGTACGGCGCAGAGAACTTCGCCCTACTCAGTCGCTTTGCCTTGTCGCTCCTCAAGAGGCACCCTGGCGCGCCGTCAACCAACAATCGCAAACAGAGTGTCCGCCTGAAGAAGAAAATCGCGACATGGAGCGACGTCTACTTCCTGACCGTCCTGAACGCGGGATTTCCCGAGATTTAGATGCGTTCACCCTGGGGGTGGGGTCGAGGCTTTCGCCTGGTGCGTGTGAGCGGCTCGGAGCGGCGCTGGATGACGATGACCGTCCTCGAGTATCGCTGTCGAGAGCGGTCGCGTGCACCGGTGAGGATGGTCCGGGCGATTGCACGGGCCGCTGACACGGCGTGCGAAGGCTCGGCGTCAGCGCCGGCACGGATGAGCGCCTGCAGGGCGGAGCGTGAGCGGGTACACGGAGGAGGAGCATCGGCGCGGGGTGCTCGGGAGCGATTTCGGAAGGATTTCTCCACGCCGACCAACACCGCCCGGTCGCTTCCGCGGGGCGGAGCCGTGCGTCCCGCGAGACGCCAGCACTCATCTGCGTGCAACTTTCTGTTCTGCGCTCCGCCTGCGCGAGCCGTCTGCGTGAGCCGTTTGCGTGACCTGTCTGCGCGAGCTGTCGCAAAGCCTGTTGCTCGCACCGGCCGGCGGGCCAACGACTTTTCCTGCGAGCAACGCAATCGCCAACGCGCACGCGCTCGCGCTCGCGCTCGAGAGAGCGCACAGGCATTTCCCCCTCGATGCACCGTGCGGGACCGCCGTGAGGGACACCATCGACGATTTACGGGACTGTGGGAACGGGTACCATCGCCTGTCTGCATGCCCTCCGACTCCCTACTCGCGTTGTCCGTGCTCCCCTCGAAGGGGCTGTTCAGGACGCCGCGCGACGGACCGGTCGCCCCCGGCATCCATCTGCGCATCGGCTATCCGGTGGAGCTCCCGTGGCCGGCGCGGGGCTTCCGCGTCGAGCGGCGCACCCTGCGGGTCGACGAGTTCGATCAGCCCGGCGCGTGGACGACGATCGCCACTCTGTTCCCGCCGACGAACGGGCGCTCTCGCGGTGCCGCCCTCGCAGAGGCCCGTCGCCGCCACGATGAGTCGTTCGCGGGTGCCCTCGCGGACCTCGGGACCGTCGACCTCGGCGGCCTCGTCGAGCTCCTCCTCGCCGGTCCCGGTCCGGCGGAGCTCGGCCGGCTCTCGATCGATCGCGCCGAGCTCCTCGCCCTTGCGGCGCTCGACGCCGACCTCGCCCGCGTCGCTGGCGTCGCTTGGATTGATACCGGCGTGCCTCCCGGTTCCGCGGTCGAATACAGAGTCACCGGTCTGTGGGGGAGAGCCGTCTGGCCGTGGCACGAGCGACGCGTGACAGCCGCCGGTGAGCTCGCCAAGGCGCGCGCGGGCATCGCCCTGGCGACCGCGCGCGGCGCCAGAGACGAAGGCGGCCGAGTCGCTCTCGTCGGTCCCGGTGTGCTCGCCCTGGACGTACACCTGGCGAGGGAGGCGCGCGAACTCGAGGTGGACATCACCTCGGACGTCGAGGCGGATTTCGGCGTCAGGGCGCTCGACGCCGCCGGTGAGGAGGTGACCGTCACCGCACATACGCGCGGCGGCGGTGTGCAGGTGGTATCGAGCGAGGCGCCGTTCACGCAGGTATCCCTCACGCAGGGGACCTACGCCGCCACTCGGTGGCTGCTCTCGGCCGTGCGC
>JAEWOQ010000214.1 GCA_023460875.1 Pseudomonadota bacterium | reverse complement strand
CCACCCCCCCTCTGTGCTATATGTATAGATTATGGCTGGTTTCCCCCTCGCCCGCCGCCAGGCCCTGGTGGGGCTCGCCGTCTGCGCAGCTCCGGCGATTTGGACCTCTCCGGCCGAGGCGACCATCGCCCAAGCCTTGACCACTCGGCAGCTCGTGCGGGCGAGCGGAAGGATCGTCCGCGGCACCCCCGTCGAGCGGTTCTCCACCTGGGAGAACGTCCGGGGGCGCAGGCGGATCGTCACTCACACCCGCGTGCTCGTGGACGAGGATCTCGCCCGCCCCCACGACGAGCGCGAGGTGCTGGTGCTCACCTGGGGCGGCCGCGTCGGCGACGTGGCTCAGCTGGCCCACGGGGAGGCGGCGCTCCAGGTGGGCGAAGAGAGCGTGCTCTTCCTCACCGACGAGCGCGGAGGTGAGCGCCGTGTCACCGCGATGGCCCAGGGTCACTATCCTCTCGAGCGCGTGGGCAGCGCCCTCCTGCTTCGACGGAGCCCGCAGCTGCCCGAGCTCGTCGAGCGCAAGGACGCGGCCGTCGACCGACTCGTGGCGCGGCGCCTGGGCGACGCCAGCCGGCTCATCCGAGAGGCCCTGCGATGAGCGCCTCTCGAGCCGCGGCGCGCCGAGCGTCCGTCGTGGGGCGCTCCTTCGTCGTTGGCGGCCTCTGCGCTCTGGTGCCACTGCTCTCGTCGGCGCCAGCAGCTGCTTACTGTCGCACGACCACCTGCGTCCCAGGTGAAACCTGCGAGTACGATCCGGCGACGGGCTGCGCGCTCACCGGGATCCCCCTCGAGTGGAGGCGTCCCTGCGTGTCGTTCGGGGTGCAGGAGGACGCCTCCGCGCTGCGCGGCATCAGCTACGACGAGGCCCACGGCATCATCGAGCACGCCTACGGCACCTGGCTCGCGGCGTCCTGCGAAGGGGGCCTGCCGTCCATCGACATCGCCGACTTCGGACCGATCGCCTGCGCGGTGCCCGAGTACAACAAGGGCGGTCCCAACGCGAACGTATGGATGTTCCGCGACGATGTCTGGGACGAGGGCGGCGCGGGCGCGACGGCCGCCAGCGAGACGCCCAGCGGCACGTTGGCGATCACCATCATCACGTACAACCCCGAGACCGGAGAGATCTTCGACGCGGACGTGGAGATCAACTCCCTGCACGTCCCTCTCACCACGGGTGACACGGACGTGCAGTTCGATCTGGCGTCAATCGTCACCCACGAAGCCGGGCATTTCCTCGGCCTGAGCCATAGTCGCAGCCGCGACGCGACCATGTGGGCGGGCTACGCACCTGGCACCACGACCCTGCGTCACCTCTCCGAGGACGATCAGGCAGGGATGTGTGCGATTTATCCGCCGGGTCGGGAGCTCCCCTCGGGGAACTGCACACCACGCCACGGCTTCTCCAGCTCTTGTTACGAAGAAGACACCGGCTGCTCGGTCGCGGCCGCCTCGCCCCTGGGGCTCGGAGGACTAGGGCGCGGACCGCTGTGGGGGATGCTCGCGGCGTCCCTGGGGCTCGCTGCGCTGAGCCGCCGACGAGCCCGGGTTCAACCGACTCGCGGCTGAGCTCCCCGGTTCCTCCCGACGGGACCCAGCGCGCGGCAGCTCCGCTCATGGCGCTAGCTCGGCCATCGCTAGCTCGGACGCTTACTCCGCGGGGGCGGCTTGCTGCGCTTGGGGCTGCAGGCCAGCGGCCTCGATGAGGTCCATGTCGTCGTTCTGCTCGGGGTTCGGCGTCGTGAGCAGCTTGTCGCCGTAGAAGATGCTGTTCGCCCCCGCGTACAAGCACAGGAGCTGCGCTTCGCGGGAGAGCTCCGTGCGCCCCGCGCTGAGCCGCACCTTGGAGCTCGGCATCATGATGCGGGCCAGGGCGATCATGCGCACGAGCTCGAGGGGCTCGACGGGCGGCAAGGACTCGAGGGGCGTCCCCGGCACCCGGACGAGGGCGTTGACGGGGACGCTCTCCGGGTGCGGATCCAGCTTGGCGAGCTCGATGAGCATGGCGCAGCGATCGTCGATCCCCTCCCCCATGCCGATGATACCGCCCGAACACACGGTGATCCCCGCCTTCCGCACGTTGCTCAGGGTGGCGAGGCGCTGCTCGAAGTTCCGGGTCGAGATGATCGACTTGTAGAAGTCCTTGGAGGTGTCCAGGTTGTGATTGTAGGCGTCGAGGCCCGCCTCCTTGAGGCGCTGCGCCTGCTCCTCCGTGAGCATGCCGAGGGTCACGCAGGCCTCCATCCCGAGGGACTTCACCCCCTTCACCATCTCGACCACGCGCTCGAAAGCGGGACCGTCCTTCACCTGGCGCCAGGCCGCGCCCATGCAGAACCGCACGGCGCCGTGGTCCTTGGCGCGGCGCGCCGCGTCCATGACCTCGTCCAGCTTGAGCATGGCTTCCCCCTCCACCGCCTGATGGTGGGACGACTGCGGGCAGTAGGCGCAGTCCTCGGGGCACCCGCCGGTCTTCACGCTCAGGAGGGTGCAGAGCTGGACCTCGTCCTTCGGGTGGTGGGCGAGGTGCACGGCGCGAGCGCGATCCACGAGCTCGAAGAGAGGGAGGTCGTGAATCGCGCGAGCCTCGGCGAGGCTCCAGTCATGACGAAGCTGGGACATCCCGGCCGGTTTAGCCGGCGGGGGTTTCCACGTCCATACCGTGGGGTTTCCAGCGAGGAGGCCATGACGATCGTCATTGGCGGCAGCGCGCCGACGGATCCAGCCGGCAGACCGCAGCAGCTCGCGGCTTCCCGGCCGCGGCCAGCATCTCCTTACTCTCCGGGCCCGTGGGGCGGCCCCTCCCGACGTGGCGCCACAAGCAGCGCGTTGCTTCCCGAGGCCCGTGGTCGGTCACGCCGCGGCGTCGTGCGTCCTCTGGCTCAGAAGCTCATCGCGGCTCGCGCTGCCTCGATGGACAGGAGCCCCTGCTGGACGAGCTGTTTGATGTGCATCTCGAAGGTCTGCATGCCGTACATCGACGCGCCGCCGGTCATCAGCTCCTTTAGGGAGGGGTTCCCGGTGGGGCGCTTGATGCTCTCGCGCACGGAGCCGGTCCCGACGAGGACCTCCGCCGCGAGGACCATGCCTTTGCCGTCGCCGCGGGGCAGGAGCCGCTGGGCGACGATCCCCTGGAGGGAGTCCGCGAGCCGCTCACGGATGTCGGCGCCTGCGCCCCCCGCGAGCGCGATGACGCGGTTCATCGTGCGAGCCACGTCGGGGGTGTGGAGGGTGGAGAGGACGAGGTGCCCGGTCTCCGCGGCTTGCAGCGCGATCTCCATGGTGTCCGCGTCTCGGATCTCGCCGACCTGGATCACGTCGGGATCTTGGCGCAAGGCGGCGCGGAGGGCGCCCGCGAAGCTCTGGGTGTCGAAGCCGATCTCCCGCTGGCTGATCGAGCTCTTGCGGTCGGTGTGGATGAACTCGACCGGGTCCTCGATCGTCACGATGTGCCGGGCGAGGTGGGCGTTCATGTGATCGACCATGGCGGCGAGGGTGCTGCTCTTGCCGGTGCCCGCTGCCCCGACGCAGAGCACGAGCCCGCGGTCTTTCTCGGCCAGCGCCCGGCACGCCGCGGGCGCGCCGAGCTCGTCGAGGGTCGGCACGCGCAGGGGCACCACGCGCAGCACGATGGCGAGGCTCGCCCGCTGTCGGTAGACGTTCACGCGGAAGCGACCAACGCCCTCGACCTCGTAGGAGGTGTCGTACTCTTGGAGGCGCGGGAGGTTCGCGAGGATCTCCGGATCCTCCACGATGTGTTGCACCACCGCTTCGGTGTGCTCGGAGCGCAGCGGGTCGATGCGGAAGAAGATCAGGTCGTCCCGCACCCGCGCGCCCGGCGGCTGCCCCACCTTCAGGTGGATGTCACGGGCGCCCGCCGCGATCGCCTTCTGCAAGATCTGATGGAAGTAGCCGACCGACGCATACGGGTTGTGCTGGGCTTCGCCCGAAGAAAACATTGCCCCCGGATGTTACCCTCAGGTCGCCCCCCAGGGCAGGCAGCGCGCCCGCGAAGCCAGCCACCCCCTCGCACCCGCGGACGCGGCGGCACGGACGCGGCGGCACGGACGCGGCGGCGCCTTCACCGAGACGGCGACGTGCACTTGGGTGGGCCCGGCGCGGTAAGGCAGGGCTCTACGGCCAAGCAAAGCGAGGCGCTGGGGGCTCCGAGGGGCAGCGCCCCTCGAAGAGCGGCACCCCCCAGGGGACGACGGACTGAGGCGCGCTTCGACGGTGAAACCAAGGAAATCGAGGCGGCCCAGGCTCCGAGAGGGCGAAGTGCGCCAAGGGGCTTGCATCCCCCGAGATGCCTGGGCTAATACGCGGGCCCTTCGTCAAGGGGCCCCGTGCCCTCCGAGGGAGGCGCCCAGGTAGCTCAGTCGGTAGAGCAGGGGATTGAAAATCCCCGTGTCGGCGGTTCGATTCCGTCCCTGGGCACTGCGTTCGGGCGAGAGCACGCGCTGGTAGGCCGCGCGCAGCGACGCCCGGGAAGACGCTGGGTGAGGCTCCCCCCTCGAGCCGGACGACTTGCTGTTCGGTATGCAACGGCCCCGCGACGCTTGGGGCTCCCAACGGGTGCTCAACGGGTGCTCGCCCCTGCCCCTGCCCACGGCCACCGAAGGTCGGAGGGCTCGAGCACCTCGAGCCCTCGAGCCCTCCACGATCCTGCGACGCTCACGCGTGGCGTGGGACTGATCCGGGGGCGCGGCCGCCGGAGCGGCGCTCGCCGCGCAGGTACATCATCGCGAGCGGTAGCCCGTAGAACGCGACGTGGATGAGCGCGATGATGCTCTGGATGAAGTCGAGGAACCACGGGTAGAGCACCCGCGCGATGATCTGGAAGTTCAGGGCCCAGACGACGAGGCCGAAGAGACATCCCAGGGCCAGGCGGTGCCAGCGCTTCATCCACGTGAAGCGCTCGTGGGAGAGGCCGAACAAGAGCCCGTAGTAGACCGAGACCGAGAAGTGCACGATGAGCCCGATGATGATCGCCGTGCCCGGGGAGGCCGTCAGCGCGCCCTCTCCCAAGAGCACGCTCGCCCCCAAGCGGAGCGGCATCAGCGGACCGTAGCCCACCAGCAGTGCCCCCACCGTCGCCGCGAAGCCAAAGATGAGCCCGCTGACGAGCCCGATGCGAATCCCCTTGACCGCCGATTGCCGGGTCTCCTCGACCCCGGTCACGTTATCGAACATGAGCCTCCCCTCCCTGAGACAAGCGCCGCCGTCTGCTCAACGCCAGCGTTCCCCCTGGGGCCGATCAGACAGAGCCCCGGGAACCATCAGAAGTAGCCTTCCCCGGCCACCGTCCAACGGCAGCCGAGCCCTCATGTCTGCAGTCTGAGCGCGAGCTTCGGGAGCTGCCAGGCGGATTCGGCGATCCACGGACTCGCTTGCTCGGCCTCGGCAGCGTATAGGTGGCCTGCCCATGGCGAGGCGCAAATCAGCTCTCCGCATCGTCTACCCCGAGGAGCAACGCTACGAGTGCCGGGACTGCCCGGCGCGCTGCTGCCGAACTTGGGGGATCCCGGTCAGCCCAGAGGTCGCCCACGGGATCCTGTCCGACGAGGAGCTCCGGAAACGCCTGGTCGGCAGAGCCCCCGGTGTGCTCGCCGGGGGGACCCTGCCGATGATCGAGCGGGACGGCCAGCTCCAGTGCGTCCTGCTCGACGACGATCACCTGTGCGCGCTGCATAAGCGCCTGGGGCACGAAGCGCTGCCCAGCGCTTGTCAGGCGTACCCCTTCGGCTTTCTCGAGGACGAAGGGGGCCGCACCCTCACGCTGCTCTCGCGACATTGTCCGTCGATCCGAGACAACTACGGGAAGCCCCTGGGGCCCCAGGTGCGTGACAAGCGCTCCCAGGCCGGCGGCGCCCTCTCACTCGCCGCCCGGATGGGGCTCCGCTCGGGCCGCACCCTCCCCGTGCGCGCCTATCTCCCGCTCGCCGAGGTCTGGAAGGAGCTCCTTCGAGAAGAGGGCCCCGTGCTCGGAGTCCTCAGCGCCTACGAGCTCACGGACACCTTCGATGAGCACCTGCAGCGAGGAGTGGAGCGCGGCGCCGATCCAGAGCCGCGCCAGCTGCAGCAGCTCCTGGGCGAGGCTCGAGAGCAGCTGGAGACTCCGCAGCTCCCCCAGCGGCGTCGCCCCACCTGGCAGGCGCGCGTCTTCTACGCCCATTTCTTGGGCGGGTTGAGCTATCCCACCCGCGTGCTGACGGAGTTCGCGGTGACCCGGCCGACGCTGGGGCGACGGATCGGCGCGTGGGGCAACAAGCTGGCCTGGATGCTCCAGGTGGGGACGGTGGATCTGCTCCACGTCCCCGGACGGATCGCTCCGGGCAAGATCGACCGTGTGCCTCCCTTCCTGGTCGGAGAGCACCGAGAGTTCGTCGTCGACTACCTCCTGGAGGTCATCGACCGACGGCAGCCCTTCACCAAGGTCACGTACCTGACCCGCGCCCTGGTGAACCTCGGGCTGTCGCTCGGGCTCATCTCGCGCTTCGCCCGCGCGAGCGCCCTGGGACATGGTCGCCCGGAGGTGACCCGCGCCGACGTCGCCGAGGCGGTGGGCATCGCCGACCTGCTGATGACCCACCGTCAGGAGAGCCAGCGCAACCTCGTGCTCGACAACCTCCAGCTGGTGCTGATGAGCGATCCCCGGTTGCTGCCCCGGTTCCTCGCCAGCGAGGTGTGAAGGAGGTCCACTCCCAACGAGCTACCCGCGCAGGGGGGCACGAAAGGTGCGCGAGGGCCGCACATCCCCGGCGTGAGCCACCCGAAAAGCAGCCCGCGGGGGCCGCTCGTGGGAGGCGGAGAACGTGGGATCTCGGGCTGAACAAATGGCTAGCCCATCTCGAGGGCTGGTCCCGGACCCGCGGGTCGACAAAATTTACCGGAGTCATTTCAACAATTTACAAGATTCTCCGTGACTCCGCGCGCCGGCCGCAGCGCTGCGGGGCGGGCCTCGCTATCCTCAAGGAATGAGCAGCACTGGGTCCCCCAGGACATCACGCCGGGTTCGCTCAGGGGCGAAGGCTCCTTCGCTCCTGACGGCGGTGGTGCGCGTGCTCACCGTCTCCGACGAACCCGACTACGACCAACCGTGGCAGACGCGCGGCCCCACCCTGAACACGGGGTCGGGCGCGATCATCCAGACGAAACGGGGACTACGGATCCTGACGAACGCGCACGTCGTCCAAAACCAAGTCTTCGTCGAGGTGATCCGCCACGGCGATTCCCAGAAATATACCGCGAAGGTCGAAGGCGTAGGGCACGAGTGTGATCTCGCCCTGCTCGCCGTGGAGGAGGACGAGTTCTTCCGAGGAGCTCAGCCGATCCCGATCGCGACGCGCTTGCCGCCCCTCAGCTCCCCCGTGCAGGTGCTCGGCTACCCGATCGGAGGCGAGCGCCTGAGCGTGACCCAGGGGGTGCTGTCGCGGATCGAAATGACGCCCTACGCCCAGTCCCAGCGGCATCTGCTCGCAGCGCAGATCGACGCGGCGATCAACTCGGGCAACAGCGGCGGCCCCGTCGTGCGCAACGGCAGGCTCATCGGCGTGGCGTTCCAGGGGCTCGAGGAGGGCGAGAACATCGGCTACATGATCGCCTCCCCCGTCGTACGGCACTTCCTCAAGGATCTGGACGACGGCACCTTCGACGGCTTCCCGGACCTGGGGGTCTTCACCCAGAACCTGGAGGCCCCTGCGCACCGCCGGGCCCTGGGCCTCGGCCCTCGCCAACCTGGCGGCGTGCTGGTGCTCGACGTGGCCTTCGAAGGGAGCGCCTGGGGCAAGCTGCAGGCGGGAGACGTCCTGCTGGCCGTCGACGACGTCCCCATCGCCGCGGACGGCACCGTCCCCTTCGAGCACGGAGCCCGCATCGATTTCAGCTACATCGTCACCAGCAACCACGTGGCCACGACCCCCGACGCCCGGGTGGGGCGGGACCGCCGCGCCCGCACCCTTCGCCTGAACCTCCGGCCGCCGAACCACCTGGTCCCCGAGGATCGCTACGACGTCAAGCCGACCTACTATCTGTTCGGCGGGCTGCTCTTCGTGCCCCTGACCCGCGACTACCTCAAGACCTGGGGCTCGAGCTGGTGGGTGCACGCGCCCCACGGCTTGATGGACCGCTACGAGCGCGGCTGCCGACGTCCAGAGCGGCGCGAAGTGGTCGTGCTGCAGAAGGTGCTCGCTGACGAGGCGAACCAGGGCGTGCACGACGTGGAGAGCCTCGAGGTCGTGCGAGTGCAGGGACAGCCCGTGCGCGATCTCCGGCACCTCGTCGAGGTCATCGAGTCCTCGAAGGAGCCGTTCATCTTCTTCGAGGGCATCGATCGCACGCAGATCGCCCTCGATCGGGAGCTCGCCCTGCAGCGCAAGCCGTTCATCCTCGAGCGCTTCGGTGTCCCCCACGATCGCTCCGCCGACCTGCGCGACACCATCGGGATGCAGCTGAAGCCCCCACGCGCCGCGCGCCCGCGTCCCAGCGAGGCTCCGCTCCTGCCCACGATCGAGCTCCCCCCGGGCTATGAGGACGCCTTCGGCGATGGCTTCGACGCCACCCCCGGCGCTGCGACCGCCGCGCGGGCACGGAAGCCCCGAAAGCCGCCCCGCGCCGCGGGACGCGGCACCCCGAAGGGACGTCGACGGACGGCCGCCGAACACTGATTCGTCCACACCAGGCGTCAGCACCAGTGCTCGGCGTCAGCGCTCGGCACAGCGCGTGGAGCTCCGCGCCGAGCGGCCTCCCCCCGTGCCAATAGGCGGCGAGACAGCGGCTGGCTCACTTCGAGGCGCCGCCGCCGAGGGCTTCCACCCGCTCGAGGACGGCGCGGGGGCTCATCGTCCCTTTGTAGACGTACAGCGCGCTCGACTCGTGGCCCTCGAGCACCGCCTCGCTCACCCGCAGGCGACTCGAGGCCGCGAACACCACCTTCGCCGCGAGTCCCCGCTCCACGAGCTCGACCCGGCGCCACACCGCGTCACGGCTCCAGAACCCGAGCACCTCGAGGTAGACGGGGCCCTGCGCCTCCCGCTCGAAGACCAGATCGGGCACGCACAGCCCGACCCCCGGTAGATCGAGCACCTCGGCGCAGGCCCGCACCCGCCAGCTGGAGCCCGCCTTCTGCAAGCGATCGAGCAAGCTCGCCACGTCGTCCCGCAGGGGGGCCGCCCCCTGGGCGCTCGCTCCCCGCAGCTCGTGCTCCAAGCGCACCGGGAGACGGCCCTTGCCCCAGCGGAGCTCGGCGTCGACGAGGACGTGATCGCACTCGTACAAGGCGGGCACGAGGGACGCGAGCTGCAGCCCGTACTTGGTCACCGACTCGAACAAACTGAAGGGCCCGTCCACCTCCACCCGGTGGGCGCCATCGGGCAAGCGCTCGATGCGGTGGAGCAGGCGCTGGAACTTGAGTCGATGAAAGAGCCTCCGGTATCCCTGCGGGTGCGCGCAGCGCACGGTGAGGGTCACGCGGACCGCTCGCAGGAGGGCCGCCTGGAGCTGCCCGGTCTCGTAGCGCTCCACGAGCGCCTCCGGCGTGATCCCGTCCGCCACGGCCTCGAGCCGCTGAGCGCCCTTCAAATCGGAGTACAGCCCGCGCTCGAGCACCTCGCTGCTCACGCCGAGCTCGCCCGCGACGCGCGCCAACGACTCCTGCCGATCGAGGGTCCCGTCCGGCGCTTCGGAGCGCAGCTGGCTCGCGAGCGTGAACACGCGCCGCCGCAGCTCGCTCGGTTCGAGCTCCAGCGGCGCGCCGAACTCGCAGAGATCCGACACCAGCTTCACGAGCCCTTCGTGCAGGCGCTTGTCCCCTGGCTCGGACGGCACCTCCGCCCAGGCGAGCTCCACCTCGTCCCGCACCCGCCCGAGCTGACCTGCCGTCGTCTCCAACAGCGCGGCGGCCAGCTCGAGGGCCCGGCGTCGCTCGTCGCCGGCCAGGGGCACGAGACGGAGCCGTTCGCCACGACGTCGAGCCCGCACGTGTTCGGGAGCGAGCATCGCCTTAGCTCCGCCGACCGCGGTACGCGTCGTGCTCACGACGCCGCTCGCTCGTGTTGGTCTCTGTCGTCCCCGCGGAGACGAGCTCGTAGAGCAGAGCGCTCTTGTCTCCCTTACGGCGCAGGATGCGTCCCAGCCGCTGCACGTGCTCTCGGACCGAACCGCTCCCGCTGATGACGACCGCGACGTTGGCGTCAGGGACGTCGACGCCTTCGTTCAGCACCTTCGAAGTCACGACGGCTCCATAGCGACCCGCGGCGAAGCCCTCCAGGATCTCACTGCGCTCCCGCACCTTCGTCTGGTGCGTGATGATGGGGACCAGGAAGCGCCGGCTGATCTCGTAGGCCGTGGCGTTGTCTTGGGTGAAGATGAGCATCCGATCGCGGGCATGCTGCTCGAGGAGCCGCGAGAGATAGGCGAGCTTGCCCTCCGCCGCGAGGGCCAGCTCTCGCTGACGACGGTAGGCGCGCAGGGCACGTTGACCCACGGCGGTCCGCGCAGAGCGCTGCACGAAGTCCATGAAGCCGCGCGGCGATCCCATCCGAATGCCCTGCTGCCGCACGAAGGCAAGGTAGACCGCCCGCTCCGCGTCGTACTCTTGCCGCTCCTCCTCCGTGAGCTCGATGCCCACCCGCCGCGTCTCGTAGTCGGCCAGGTACTCACCCGACAGATCGCGGATGTCGAGGCGATAGGCGATGGGGCCGATCAGCTCCGCCAGGCTCGCCTCTCGTCCATCCGAGCGCTCGGGAGTGGCGGTGAGGCCGAGGCGGAACGGCGCTAGGCACAGCTTCGCCGCCAGGGCATAGCTCTCGCCCGGTAAGTGGTGACACTCGTCGAAGACCACGAGGCCGAAGCGCGCGCCCAGGTGTTCCATGTGGGCGTAGGCGGAGTCGTACGTCGTGACCGTGAGCGGCCGAAGGTCGTACTCCCCGCCGCCGATCACTCCGACCTCGACGCCAAAAGCGTTGCGCAGCAAGTCGTACCACTGGCGGACGAGATCGAGCGTCGGCGCCACGACCAAGGTGCTGCGCCGCCGATCGGCGATCGCGAGGACCGCCACGTGGCTCTTGCCGGCGCCCGTAGGCAGCACGACGACGCCGCGGCTGCGCTCCGCCCGCCAGGCTCGCAGCGCCTCGGTCTGGAACGGACGGGGCGGACGTCGATCCTGCAGCACGAGCGGGAGCTCGTCGTAGGCCCGCGCGCGGTCTTCGAGAGCTACGCCCCGCTGCACCAGCGCCCGCACCACGGGCGCGTACTCCACCGCCGGCGCCCGGAAGCAAGCTGTCCGCGCGTCCCAGAGCCAACCGGGCGGGAGCTCTGCGTCCTCGGCGAGCCCTCGGAGCTCGAGGGTGCCGCCGGCGAAGTGGAGGGAGGGGATGGTCTCGTTCACGACGATTGAAGAGCTCAGCGCGACACCGCCGACGCGCTGGGAGGCAGCTCCTCGAGCAACGCCACCTCAGCCAGACAGCGCGGAGCCTCGTTCGTGTCCACGCAGCGCACGCCGCCCACGTGGGTCGCGCCCAGGCGCCCTGCGGCGGCGCGCACCCCGGCGCGGACCGCCTCGACGCTGCAGGGGGCTCGCTCACAGCGCACGCTGAGCGCCCCCAGCACCCGCGCGGCGACAGGGAGCACCGTCACCTCGTCCACGCCATCGGCGCGGCGCGGCGCGCGGGCGGTGGGCTCCACCTTGGGCTCGAAGTCCACGCGGATGCGCCATGCCTCCACCGCCGACGGGTCATCCGCTCGGAGGCTCGCCAGGGTGGGATCGACCTCCGGCGGGCTCTGAGCCGCCTCCCGACGGGCCACGTTCGCCCGACAGCGGAGCACCACCTTGCGGCCCATGCGCCGCGCCACCAGACAGCTCCGCCCGACCAGCACCTCTCCCCCGTTGTTAGCTGCCTCCTCGCGGAGCGCCTCGGTCAGCCGCCAGCTCGTGCAGTCCACGTCGCTCAGCCACTCGTCGTCGACGGTGGCGCGACCTTCCGTGAAAGTGCACTCTGCCCGCACCCGACCGAGCAGCGCATACCCCGCCGGCGCGATGGGTGCCTCCCCGACCTCCTGGGGACCGAGCCGCGGCTCCTCCGTGGATCCCCGGTAACCCGCCGGGCTCCGGGCGCCAGCGCAGGCGCCCATCAGGGCCCCGAGGAGCAGCACCAGGGGGAGCTGCCAGCAGCGCGCTCGTCGCTGAGTCATGGGGCCGCAGGATTTCAGAGGCGTCCGCCCGATGCAACCGCACCGCCCCGCGCCGCGGTGTGCCTGGATCAGACGGACTCGTGACTTTCGTACCCCAACCATGATCGAAATGTCATAGGAGTCCTACCCTCTGGGAGGAGTCCCACACTCTGAGTGCATCAATGCTGAAGCCCTGTGCAGGTATTGGAGCCGTGACAGCGCTGTCATGGTGACGTCACCTGGCAAGCGTAGTGACAGCGCAGTGACACTTCGCCAGGGGACGACGGCGGAGCGCCTCTCTCTTCTGGCGGGCCTCCCCTTCAAGGGATCTCTCCACTTTTTCCGCCCACGACGCGGAGCACTCCCCTGCGTCCAACTCCCTGCATTCTTGGGACAAAACGAAACGGGGTCCGGCTCGCGCCAGACCCCGCTCCTATCGACGAGGGGATGGATCAGCCGTTGCCGCCCATGCCACCTTCGCCAGCGCCGCCGCCTTCGCCAGCGCTGCCGCCGCTCGACTTGCCGCCGGTGGCGTCCTTGGAGCCGCCGGTGCTGCCGCCAGCGCCGTTGTCGCCGGCTTCACCGCCGGTCGCACCGCCGCCGCCGCCACCGTCGTCATCACCGCAGCCGACGACCGCAAAGCTGGCGCTGAGCGCCACGAGAGCCAAAAGCGTATAAATCTTCTTCATTTGTTCCTCCGAACAACCCTGGTTCTTCAAGTGAGGCGGGTCTGGGTCCGCTAAAGCACGCTTCGTGCCAACTTGGCGCTAATGAGGGAAGCGCGACACCTTCTGACAAAGGATCCGTCAGGAGCGTGTTCGCGCAGGGCGCCACTCCCCTGAAGTCTCGCTCCCGTCACGGCTTCCGCTCTCCATCCCGAAGAATCAGCGCCAAGCGAGCTACGAGCGGGCCCCGTATACGTCGACCGCGCCCGCGATGCAACGAAACGGAGCGAAATGTGACAGGAACAACGTCACTGGATCGTTGCTAGGGCGGACTGCGGCCTCACGACACGCTCACGATACAGCCACGAGCGCTTTTTTCCGGAGTTCGGGCCTTGGAGACGCGAGGACCATGACACCCACGTCACACCTCAGCCCCGCTCCTGGAAGAGCGCCGCTCCCGCCACGAACCAGAGGGGGACGACGCCGGTCGCTCCGAGGCGGTTCTTGTACAGCTTCAAATCCAAGGGACGGACGCCGAGATCTGGCGGAGCATTCACCGGCATCGGCACTCGTTGATCCGGCGGCGTCAGCTCGCAGCCGTGGCTCGCTGCCGGAAGCGCGCCCCCGACGTGCTGGTGGAGGCACGTAGCGACCACCGCGCACCCCTGGTCCGCCGTGCTCCTCAGAGCGTATCCGACCCGCGCCATGCGGCTGCTCATGTCCTCTCCCGCCGCCGCGGTTACCGAGGAGAAGCTCTCGAGATCGTCCACCACGAGCAGCACCCGCTCGTAACGACGCCAGAGCTCCGCGACGCGCTCGTGCAGCTCCTCCACCGGATCGAGGGCCTCCGCCGCGTGCAGATGTAGCCGCTGCCCCACTTTGCCGATGACGCTCTCCACCGCCTGACCGACGGGGCCGCGCGTATGAGGGGTCTGCCAAGCTTGCCCCGACCAGATGCGTCCGTAGGGGGTGTTCGCCTCCGGCCAGTCCCGGTGCAGCGCGCGGGCGGTCAGACGAGCCACGATCTCGGTCTCGTCCAAAGAAGCGCTGCTGTACAGGACCGCAGCGCCGGAGCGCGCCGCCATGTAGGCCAGGAACAGCGCGAAGGCCGTCTTGCCTTCGCCTGGCGCGCCAGAGAGCAGGAGCACCGTCCCCGTGCGGAGACCTCCCACCAGCGCGTCGAAGCCCCGGATGCCCGTCGGAGTCGCCGGCGTGAGGGCGCCCATGCGGTTGGTGATGTCGACCTGACGGCTTTTCAGGGGGATCGGTGCGAGGGGATCCCGCGAGCTGCGCGGAGTGCTGGTCACCCCGTCACGATAGCGCAGGGCGGGCGTTCCCAGGAGACCCCCGTCGGCGCTCGATGTTCTCTGTGGCAGCGCGCGCTGTTCTGGTCTGGCAGCCGCCGCTGTTGCGGAGCGCTCCCCGTTGCGTCCCCACGAAAAGAGCGCGGGAGACGGCCTCACCTGGAGGACGCCGTCAGCGCCTCTTCGACGGCCTTCAGGAGCTGCTCTGCCCGAAAAGGTTTGCGGAGGTAGGGGGCCACGAAGAGGCGACGAGTGGCGGACATCATGACGACAGGGATCTCCTTCGTGGCCGCGTTCTCGCGCAGGCGCGCCACGAGCTCATCGCCATCCATGTGGGGCATCATCAGATCCGTGATGACGAGGTCTGGGTTTGCTTGGATGGCCTTCGCCAGGCCCTCTTTCCCGTCGTGCGCGACCACGACTCGATAGCCGCTCAGCTCCAAGAACTCCGCGAGGGTCGCTGCGATGTCGATCTCGTCGTCGACGACAAGAATCGTCTTCATCACTCCCCCTCCAAGAGCCGCCGCTCGTCGTGGCCCACCGCATCCC
>JAEWOQ010000213.1 GCA_023460875.1 Pseudomonadota bacterium | reverse complement strand
CCTCCGCTCCCCCCCGCGCCCGCGTCGCTCGCCTTGCCGGCACAGGCCACGCTGCACAGAGCGCCGGCGATCCACGGAAACGAGCGGCGAACGAGGATCGAGGGCATCACCTCCCCAGAATATCACGGACTCCCTCCGCGCGGGGGCGTTCCTCGCACGCCGCGACGCCGGTCCACGACGACGCCGGTCCACGACGACGCCGGTCCACGGCACGCGCGGAGCAGGCCCCGGCCCCCCCTGCTCGGCTCCCGCGAGCACGGAACGTGACGTGATGACGCTCAGAGCCGCTTCCACGCGGCGGGCGCGCCCGTGCTCTTCAAGCGGGGAGCTTCGACGGACAGGACGTAGTCGACGCGTCGATTGCGGGGCTCGTCCACCTCGTCCTCGGTCTTCACCTTGAGGGCGTGTTCGCCGAAGCCCTCGTAAGCGATCGGCATGGTGAGCCCATGGTCACGGAACCACTGTGCGATGGCGCGGGCGCGGCGCCGGGAGAGGTTCCGATTGTGCTCCGCGCTGCCCCGTGTGTCCGTATGACCAGCGATGAAGAGGGTCACGGCGCCCAGATCCTTGTGCTGCTCGAAGGCCTGCCGGATCTCCTCGAGGCTGCGCCGCAGCTTGGGCTCTTCCTCCGGACGGATGGCGGCGGAGTTCGTCTCGAACACCACCTCCTCGTGGGGGATCTCGAGGGACCAGGGCACGATGGCGATGCCCTTGTAGTAACCGTCCGCGTCGTAGGCGTAGAGCTCGATCTTGGCGACGGGCTCGTCGCTCTTCGGCTGCCACGTCACCACCAGGCGCGCGTTGGCGGGACGGCCGCTGAAGTCGATCTCGTCCTCCGCGAGGGTGGCCCCGGACGCCGCGAACACGGAGATGCGCACGTGCCCCGCGGGGCGCGACATGCGCAGCTCCAACCGGCGCGCCTCGAGATCCACCGAGCTCCGGTCGATGGTCACCTCCAGGGGCACCCGGGGGCCCTCGTCCGGGGTCTCCTCCGCGGGCCGAGCCCCTTCGATCTCGCTGCTCCGCGATGCACCCTCCGCAGCCGCCGCGGCATCCGTGAGCAGGACCGCGCCCGCGGCCCACGCGGCCGCCACTACCCAGCCGATTCTCCGGCGCTCGCGAGCCTCCATGGCTCGCTCACGATAGCACGTACCGTCGGGGCGGTTGCGGCGGGGCGGTCTCAAAGCACCTCGCCCCCGCCCCTGCCGTCAGAGCTGGACGACCAGGCGCGCGGCCATGGCCTGATCCGCGGCGGTGCAGAAGGCCTTCCACTCCGCGTAGTCGGCGGGCTTCACCCGCGTCACACCGACGGAGAGCCGGCTCCGCACGACCACCTCGTTGCCCTGCTTCTCCACGGTGACCCGCACTGACCCGAACCGGGACGCGAGCTGGGCGTCCGTGGGCAGCGAGATCACCCGCGCCCCTGGGGGGAGCTCGACCCGTACCGTGTCGTCGCGGGTCGAGTAACCTTGGACGCGCACGTCCTGGGTCCGCTTGGTGAGGGACGCGTAGTCCTGGGTGAGCCTGGAGCCGCCCGTGACGGGGATCGTCAGCTGGTTGCCCTGGCGGGTGCCGAGGGAGGGCACGGTGCCCCGCAGCTCGAGGGTCACGGGCTCCTCGGGGTTGGAGAGGTCGCTCGTCTCGAGGCTGCTCTCGTCGAACTCGAAGCCCGTGTGCTCCCGGCCGACGTCGTGCCCGACGCGCTGGATGCGCGTGGCGTTGGCCTCGTAGCGGCGCCTCCAGCTCGGCGCGCCATGCCCACGCACCTCGTAGGCGAGCTGCAGACGCGCGGAGCCGTCCTTGACGAGGCGCGCGTCCAGGCGCCGGGTGATGACGTTCTTCTCCGGATCCGGCAGCGGCAACCGCACGAGGCGAGCCTCGCCGTCGCTCACGTGCAGGCCCAGGGCGCCTTGATCCATCACCGGCAGCTCGCTGGAGCCCGTGTGCTCGGCGGTGCCGTCCAGGTACAGATCCAGGGACGGCACGTAAGCGATGGCGTGGTCGAAGGGAGCCAGGCTCGGCAGCTTCGAGGAGAAGTCACCGCGCATCTGGGTCCGCACCACCACGAAGTTGGCGTCGATGCCGAGCTCCTTCAGGAGCGTGACGATCACCGTCGCCTTGTCCTTGCAGTCGCCCCAGCCCCGCGCGACCGTCTGCACGCAGCGGCGCGGCTTGTAGCCGTGGATCCCGAACTCGAGGGCGACGTAGCGGGTGTTCTTGATCACCCAGCCGTAGACCGCCTGTACCTTCTCGAGCTCCGTCTTGGCGTCCTTGGTGATCTCCCGCGCGAGCTTGCGGGTCTCCTCATCGAGGTCGAACTGCTCACGGGACAAGCCCCAGTACCAGCGCCCCAGATCCTCCCAGCTGGCGTAGGTCGACACGTGCACGAACCCGAGCACCTCGCTCCAAGGAGGCATGCTGGGCTCGGGGGTGATGGCGGGCACCGCGGCGGCGGTGAAGCGATAGATGCGCTGATCCCCCTTGTCCGTCACCTGGCGCTTCAAGCCGGGGAGCTTCTCGTCGATGTAGAGCTTGCGGCTCTTCGGGGTGATGAGGACGTACTCGGCGTTCTGGGTGGGCTCGTCGTTCTGGAGGTAGACGACCTCGCCGAAGTAGTCCGCGAACTCGTTGCGCGGCGTGACGTCGTCCACCCGGTAGCGGAGCTCGACGACGTCTCCGGGCTCGAGCCGGGGGAACTGCACGTAGAAGTTCCGCGCGGAGGTGTACATGGCGATGGACGGATCGTCCGCCGCCCCCTCGCCGCTCTCGATGGCCTCGTCCACCTTGCCGTCCGCTCGGAAGACGCGCGCCCCCTTGAGCTGCACCACCTGACTGTCGGCCTGGTACTGGAACGCATACTGGCGCGACAGCGCCGCCGCCGAGTCCGTCAGCGGCTGGAACACCACCTGGCGAAAGCGTGAGGAGAGCCCGTTCGGGTACACGGTGCTGACGGTCAGATCCCGCAGCGTGCGGCGGTTGTGGCCCGCCGCCGGCGCGTGACGCAGCTTCAAGAACTCCTCCGGCGCGTGCGCGTAGACCTCGTCCGGCTTCTGCTCGGGGGGCTCGATGTGCTCGACGTACTCGCGGGCGTCCCGGTCCTGCGGGCGCAGGCGCAAGATGTCCTGCATGAGGCGGAGCTGCTCGTCCCGGCGGCCCAGCTCCCCGTGCAGATCGGCGGTGCTCCGCAGCACGCCGACGTCCTCGGGGGCGAGCTCGCGGGCCCGCTCCAGCGCGGCCAGGGCCCGCTCGGGCTCGGCGAAGCCGCGGTGCACTCGGGCCGCCAGCTGGTGGACCCAGAGGCTCTGGGGATCCGCGCTCTGCACGCGCTCGAGCCAGTGGGCGCTGGCGGCGGGGCTGCGCCGGTTCATCGCGAGCTCGAGCTGGTTCGTGAGGTAAGTTGAGTCGTCGAAGCGCCGGGTGAAGTAGCGCTCCTCGAGCTCGGCGGCCTCCGTGGTGCGGCCCAGCGCGCCGAGCTGGGAGGCCACCATGTTGAGGAGGAGCACGGAGTGGGGGCTGCGGGCGAGGGCCCGCTCGAGGGTGGACAGGGCCGTGCGCTTGAGCCCGGCGGCGTTGTAGAGCTCGACGCGACCGCGCAGGGCCGTGAGGTTGTCCGGATCGATGGACAGCACCTCGTCGTACAAGGGGAAGGCCGCCCGGGGGTTCGGCCCCGTAGCGTGGTGCCACGCCTGCGCGAGCAGCACGTCGACGCGGGGCTCGGCGCTCATACGGGCGGCCTGCTCGATCCAGCGGGCGGCCTGGTTCCGATCCTCCGAGAGCTCCGCGGCGAGCAGCAGCCGCTCGACGGTGGCGTCCTTCTCCGCGGCCTCCCGCGCCAGATCGCGCGCCTGGTGCTTGCTGGGGTCGTCGCCACCGGTGTGCGTCAGGTAGGTCGCGAACAGCTCCAGATCCTGGGCTCGGATGCGCGCGCCCCGGCGCTTGTCCGCGGGTTGTCCGAACAGGGTGCGCCGCTCGAAATCCTGCAGAGGACCCAGGAGCTGTACGGGGTGCACGGGCTGGGGGCGCGCGTCCGCGAGCGCCGCGGTGACGTTCGCCGTCGCCTCCTCGCTCAGGCGCACGTCGTTGCTGACGATCAGGCTCGCGTCCGGGCTGCCCTGGGCGTCCCCGAGCCGCACGCTGAACACGGGCGCCTGCTCCGCGCCGCACACCTTCAAGCTCAGGCGGTTTACGCCCGGACGCAGCCGCACGGTCACGCCGTACCGCCCGACGTCGAAGCCGCGGTAAGCGTCGTCCGCGAGCACAGGCTGCCCATTGAAGAACAACCGGAACGCACCCGCGGTCCCCACCCAGGCGGTGATGTTGCGCTCACGCTTCTGTTCGTCGCCGCCGGAGACGAAGGTCGTGGCCATGGCGCAGACGTGCTCCTCGGGGCGCACCAGGCTCCCCGTGTCCACCCAGCCGAAGGGGAACCGCTCGGGCACCACCCTCCAGCGCACCGGGCGCTCTTTGCCGGTATAGGCGCGGCCGGGCACGATGGGCGCCGCCGGCTCCGCCTCGGGGCCGAGCTGCTGCTCGAAGCCCGCCTTCCCCTCGTTGTCGAAGGGCCCCACGAGAAGCCACCGGTCCACGTACCCCAGCTCCCGCACGATCGTCCGCGCCGCGGCGGTGTCCCCGCGACGGATGCGCGCGAAGGCACCGAGCATCTGCGCGTGGGCGCGCACGGGCGCGGCGTGGCGCTGGCTCGCCGCAGCCCACGCGAGCGCCTCCTCCACGTGACGGGGGTTCGCCCGCTCCCAGGTGTCCCAGATCCGATCGAGGGCCACGTAGGCGTCGCCTCCCTGGGCGCGCGCGAACTCCTGCTGCGCGTCCACGAGATCGGGGTGTACGGCGTACTCCGCCGCCGCAAGGTGTGGCGCCGCTGCAGGGTGCGGCGCCGCCTGGGCGAGGCTCGCCGAGGTCAGGAGACCACACAGCATCGTCAGCCAGCGCCCTGCGACCCACCGCGTCCGTGGCCGTCGACTTGAAAGGGAAGCTCTCGTCGATCCGGATCCCCGTGCGGGGAGCGGAGCCGGCCGTGGGTGGATCGAAGGGCGTCTCATGATGGCCCCCACTCCTTACCTGCATGCCCGCCGGGGCAGCAAACCTCGACGCGCCGAGCTCGACGGCGCGCATCCGCTCCCCTCCCCCAGGCCCTGTGGAGGCCCGGAAAAACACCTCCCCCCGCACGGGGGCCCCCCCGCGGGGGCTTTCCCCCGTGCAGCGCCACCCGGGCACCAGCACCAGGGCACCAGCACCAGGGCACCACAACCCGCAGAGAGCCAACGGCACCCCCGGAGGTCACTCGCTCCCCCTGCGTCGCCCGACGGTGCGCCTCGTCCCTGCTACCCAATGATCCGGACGGATCCGATGAAGCCTGATTGCCCACCCCGTGGCCCCTCCTCATGACCAGTGCGCTACGGGCGGACCTGCACCGCGCCAGCCGACGGAGAACCAGTCCTCGGGGTTGCTGGAGCACCGCCGGTCATACTACAAGGCTGAGCTGCAACCCGGGCGGACGGCTCTGTTTCAGCAGGCCACGCCGTGGCCAGGAGACTGCCGTGGCAACATGGCCGCAACGACAGATGGCAACGAAGCCGTGGCACCTCGCAGCGCGGACCCCCAACGGACCGCGAATGAACATGAGCCGAGAGATTTCGGGTCGCACCGATCGTCTAGGCGACGGAGGGAGTAATGGTTAACCCGCAGATGGTGATGTACGAGGAGGAGTTCAACCAGATCCAGGGGGTCGTGGACCGCCTCGTTCGGGAAGCGAACGCCAAGGTCGTCTTCATCGTCGACAAGAATGGTCAGCTCATCGCCGCGAGCGGTGACGTGGAGAACATCGACACCACGTCCCTCGCCTCGCTGACCGCCGGAAACATCGCCGCGACCGGCGGGATCGCCAAGCTGCTGCGCGAGAACGAGTTCGCCACGCAGTTCCACGAGGGCGAGAACCAGAACATCCACATCCAGCTGGTCGGCAATCGCGTGATCCTGGTGGTGATCTTCGACTCGAAGTCGAGCCTGGGGCTCGTGCGGCTGCGCGT
Source organism: Pseudomonadota bacterium (assembly GCA_023460875.1). Lineage (GTDB taxonomy): Bacteria > Myxococcota_A > Polyangia > Polyangiales > Polyangiaceae > NIC37A-2. The sequence continues at coordinate 196 of JAEWOQ010000213.1, read as the reverse complement.
ACGCAAGGCCACGGACGAGCTGAACCGGATCTTCGAGGCGCTGTTGAGCAAGGTGGCGGAGCCCGGCGGGGACTCTCCCTTCGCCGAGATCACCGACGATGACATCGATAACCTGTTCAATGACTGAGCCTCGTCGCGAGGTCGAACGGGTGCAACTTTTCGGTGGGCAGTGCCGGCTCGGCCCAGGGCCGAGCAC
>JAEWOQ010000212.1 GCA_023460875.1 Pseudomonadota bacterium | reverse complement strand
GCATCCCCCCGGCATCCCCACCCAGCTGCATCTCTCTGAGAGGGGATCTCGACGCTGCCCCCGCCGCGCGGTCGCTCCCGCGAGCCAGCATCAACCGGCGGCGAGCGTCTCCTCGAGCCGGCGGTAGCTGTCTTCCATGCCGTGCTCCATGCCCGTCTCGAGCATGGAGGCGCGTGTCTTCGCATCCGGGAGCGTCATGCGCAGGGTGAGGAGGGTGCCGGCGCCGTCGGCGGTGAAGGTGCTCTCCACGTGGTTGTCCGGGGTGGGATCCGGCAGGTGCATGCGCTCTACGTGGACGATGCGCTTGCCGGGATCGAGCTCGACGTACTCGCCGGTCAGGTAGAAGCCGCTCTCGCCGTTGGTCCACTCGTAGCGAATCTTGCCGCCGGGTCGCGGCTCGCTGATGCAGACGGGCATCGTCCAACCGGCGGGGCCGAGCAGCCAGCGTTGCAGCAGCTCGGGCTCGACGTGTGCGCGGTACACCACGTCGGGCGGCGCGGCGAACTTCCTGGTGACGATGACGTGGGTCTCGCCTTCGAGGCTTAGTTGGAGCTTGCTCATTTCCGTCCCTTCCTTCCTGATCGTGCGCTGTCGTCTGTCTCGGGGCGCCGCTTCTTCGGCGGCGCAGTGGGCTTCGTCAGCGTCGGCCGATCGCGGCCAGTCCGTGGTTCCGGGTCGCGCGCCGCGAGGGAGCCGGCGGGGCGCTTCGTCGCGGCGGACGGCAGGTGCGCGTCCCGGCGGGGCGTCGAGCCGTGCGTTGGTGAGCGCCGTTCGTCATGGTTGGGTGTCGAGTCGGATGGTGAGAGCCGTCCGTCGTGGGCTGGATGTACGTCGTGTCGCGGCTTCGCGCGGCGCGCCAGTGAGCGGCGTTCGTCGCGCTGGGTTTCGCGGCCTGCGCCGGACGTCGCGTCGCAGCTGGTCACCGCGGCCGGCGAGTGTGCGTCGTGTCGCGGCTTCGCGCGGCGCGCCAGTGAGCGGCGCTCGTCGCGCTGGGTCGCGTCGAGGTCCGCTCCGTCGGGCTTCGCGACGACACCGGGGGGCGGAGCTCCATCGGCGGTCAGCTCCGCGAGCAGATCGTCCAGCCGCACGTAGTTCGTCTCGAGGGCCGCGCGCAGCATCGACAACCAGCCGTCGATCTCCCGCAGGGCCTCCGGAGCGAGCCGGGACGGTCGCCGGTTCCCGTCGACGCTCCGGACGATCAGCCCAGCTCCCTCGAGCACCTTGAGGTGTCGCGAAATCGCGGGCTGGCTGAGCTCGAAGGGCTGGACCAGCTCCGAGACCGTCCGCTCTCCCGTCGCGAGCTGCGCCAGGATCCCCCGGCGGGTGGGATCGGCGAGCGCGGCGAAGGCCGCGTCGAGGCGGTCTGAGGTAAAAACCCCGTCCATAACTAGCATGTTATATTACACAGAGGTTATACACAAGGCCAAACGTCGCCGTGGCCCGGTTCGCTTCGGTTCGGCTGTGCCCGCGTGGCCCGCGCTGCGGTCGAACTCGGTGGCGCGGAGCCTAGCGGACGACCGGGGGCACGTAGCCGCAGTCCACCAGCTCGAGGGTGGTGTCGATGCGGAAGTTGGATTCGCTGGTGCGTCGCTCGGCCTGGAACAGATCGAGGTCGTACCGCTCACCCACGATGAGCCCGATGTCGTCGGCGATCGCGTCGAGCTCCACCTCGGCGCTGAGGGCGTTGTGGACGCCTCCCAGATCGATCACGAGGTGGTCGTTGATGAACACGAAGACGTCGTCGTCCCCCAGGAACCGGAACACCTCGCCGCCCTTGTAGCGGAACTTCGTGTGGATCTCGGTCGTGAAGTGGTAGTTGCGCTGGTGCCCTTCGTTCCCGAAGCCCGCTCCATCCAAGGGGAAGAACTCATCGCTGTGGAAGGTGTAGACGCCGTCGTTCGGCTCGAGGTTGATGTAGAGCCAGTGGGGTAGGTTGACGCCGTCGATGGTGTTGTACCATTCCGCGAACTCCTCGGGCCCCGTGGTCATGTTCGTGCCCGCTTCATGGGCGTACACGGGCTTCTTGTCCGGGCCGAGCAGCTCCGCGACGAGCCCCTCCTGGTGGCCACAACAATAGCTCTGGAAGTCGTCGTGATCGTCGCTGAAGTCGCGGACGATGCCGATGATCGTCGAGCCGCAACCTGCGCCGTCTGCTCCTGGCGCGTCACTCGGCAGCTCGGGGGTCTCGTCGCCGCTCGTCTCGATGGCGGGGCCCAAGAAATATCCGCCGAGGAGCCCAGCGGTGTAGCCCTCGGGCAGTGACCAGGGCCCGGGGGCGGCGCTTGGGCTGCCCGCCGCGCCGCCTGGGGACGGATCGATGACGAACAGACCTCCGACGCCGAGGTCGGTTCCGCCGCTGCCACCGCCGGAGGTCGTGCCACCGGCGCTGGCCCCGCCGCCGTTCGGCTCGTTGGATGAGCTCGAGCAGGCGCCATAAAAGAGGAGCCCAGCGACGAGCAGGGTCGCTCCTCGACTTCGCTGGATCCAAGGATTTGCCGAGCCGCGTCGCGTGATCATGATCGTCGTCTACTATATGCCAAAGTTGGTGGCGCAGTTTGCATTTCGCCGCTTCTGGACGGTCTCGGCCTGGGAAGAAGCGCCGCGCGCTCGTCGTCGAAGAGTTTACATCTGCGCGCTCGCTGGTGGGGTTGGCGTGTGCTGCAGTGGTTGAAGTCGATTGATCGCCGCCATAGTGCAAAGTTCCTGTGTGGCTCTTCGCTCGCGACGACGGCGCACAGCGTGGTCATTCTAGCGCCTCACCTCCGCGGCGCTGGGAGGTGAGGGCTTCGTGGTAGGCTGGCGCCATGCAGACGCGGCGCTCCCTGGCCTTCCCGCCGGGCCTCTCCCTCGCTCTCCGACTCGTCGCCTGCGCAGGGCTCGTCGGCTGTGGTCCTGCGCAGGAGAGCGGATCGGACACCGCGGCGACGGGGGGAGCCGGCAGCGGGGGCACGTCTCCGGGCACCGGCGGGAGCCGCCCCGATGGCGCCGCCGGTTGGGGAGGCGCGTCGGGAGGCGCTGAT
>JAEWOQ010000211.1 GCA_023460875.1 Pseudomonadota bacterium | reverse complement strand
GGGCTCCCCGTCTCCGTGGACCAGAGCGATCTCGCCCTGCGGCCTGGCTTCCTGGCGCTCCTGGATCACGTGGTGCAGCAGGCGCGGAGCCGTCGAGGGGGTCGCGAGACGGTCGTCGGCCAGGCGTGGGAGCTCGGCCCGGGGATCCAGGTGGAGGGGCCCGCGGGCGTGTTGCGGGCGCAACACCAACCGGAGAGCGATCGCACCTACGTCGAGCCCCCGCTGCACGGCCGCTATCACCTGCACCACGGCGACACGACGGAGGAGCGCTTCGCGACGCTGCACCCCGAAGAGATGGTTCGGCAGCCTCGCAGCGGCCCCGCCTCCCTCGAGCAGGAGACGGAGCAGGCCGCCTATGCGGACGTGGACGTCTCTCGGGAGCTCGCCTTCGTGGTGCTGGCCCTCGGCTTCGTGGAGCTGCTCGCCCGTGCATGGCTCAGGCGAGGCAGGGCGGGTTCGTCAGGGAGCCGCCCCTCTCCTCGCTCTGCAGTGACGGAGCCGACTTGAGGGCGGTGCCCGACGGTCGTTCATGCTAGAAGTCGCCCGCCCATGCGTTGGACACGGCCCCTCGTCGTCGGCGCGCTCAGCGCGTCACTCCTAGGCCCTGCTTTGGGGCTGATCACCACCTTGGTGCCGGCCCGCGCAGACGCCGCGGTGGTGGAGCGCGTGGTGGCGGTGGTCGGCGAGCGAGCCATCTTACTGAGCGAGGTGCGGGAGCGCTCCCGCGCGTTCCTGCTCCGGGTCTACGACGGCGTGCCCGCAGGCCCCCAGCGCGACGCGGCCATCTCCCAGGTCTACCGAGCCGTCCTCGGCAAGATGGTCGAGGAGGAGCTCGAGGACGCCGCGGCCGCCAAGGCGGGCATCGTGGTCACGGCGCGGGAGATCGATCAGGCGCTGACCCGTGTCGCTGCCCAAAACGGGCTGTCCGCCAACGCGATCCTGGCGGAGGCAAAGCGCAGCGGCCTCACGGAGGAGCAATACCGCAGCGAGCTACGACGTCAGCTGCTGCAGGCCAAGCTCGCCAACGTCCGCCTCCAGGGGCGCATTCGAGTGACGGAGTCCGACATCAAGGGCGCCTATCGCAAGCTCCTGCTGGAGGAGCGGCAGCGACTCCAGCAGCGCCTGGTGGGCTTGGTCCTCGACGCAGGCAGCACCGAAGAGGAGCAGCGGGCGAGCCGCGTCCTCGCGGCGAGCATCGTGGAGCGGGCGCGGGCGGGGGAGGACTTCCGCGCGCTCGTCCAGCAGTACTCCTTGATGCCCTATGAGCGAGCTCTGCAGCCCCCGCGGCCGCCCCTGCAAGAGCCAGAGCCCGTCCGGAGAGCCACGATCCTGCTCGAGGTGGGGGAGGTCTCTCAACCCATCCTCCACGGGAGCCACCTGGTGATCTTCCTGCTCGCCGAGCGTGAGGAGAGCACGCTGCCCGACTTCGAGGAGGCGCGCCCGGCCCTCCACGAGCGTGTCTACATGGAGAAGATGGGGACCGCGCGGCAGCACTGGCTCGACGGTCTCAAGAACCGCACCCACGTCGACACGCGCCTCTGAGGCTCCCGGGCGCGAAGATCACAGCGCGCCCCGCGCGCGCACGACGTGCCCCCCGCGACGCGACCCAGCGGGATCCACACGCCGCGCCCACGGCGTGACTGTCCGAGCAGCGTCGTCATCGGCCGGCGTCGTCACCGACCAGCGCCCGACCAGCGCCGGCATCCGTACACGCCGCGAGCACCCCACACACGTCGCGCCCACGTCGCGCCCACGTCGTGACACAACGTCGTGACACAACGTCGTCGTCGCGATCGCGATGACACTCTGTCGTGACAGAGTGTCGTGACAGAGTGTCATGGGAGCGTCGCTCCGGATGACAAAGCGACGTGCCGCGGGCCCCCGACCACGCGAGGCGAAGCCCTCGATCGAAGAATTGGCACATCGCCTAGAGCGACAAATGGTTTGCCGAAAGGCAGGCCGTCTGTCGCGACCAGAATAAGACTAGAGCACCGATCCGCGCGCAAGACTGAGGTTTGGGTGAGCCCATCAGGCCCCCCGCAAGGGGGTTGGGGCAGGGTTGGGGCCTGATGGGCGGAGCTCTCCCGATGGGCGAACCGATCCGTGCTCGAGGCGTTTGCGCGCTGGCACGGCCTATGCTCAAACGAGCGCGACGATGCCCCGCAGGACGCCTCGCTTTCTCGCTGCCCTCGTGCTCGTCGGCGCCACGGCTTTGCCTGGGTTCGCCGAGGCCCAGAGCGTCACCCTCAACCAGGCGGCGTTCCGCTTCCTGAGGCAGGTGCGCCGCCCCGACGGGCAGCTCCCCAACTGGATCAGCCGCCGGGACTGCCTCGAGGACAACCCCACCTTCGGCGCGGACCCGGACCTACAGCGCGCCACCATCCAGATGAGCCCGAACGTGCAGGGCGCGCGGACGGGCTGGTCCTTGCAGGTCTGGGCCGGCTCGGGCGTCGATTGCACGGACGTCAACCAGCGGCAGGGCGCCGTCGCCCGCTGTTGGGAGGTAGGCAGGGCCGCCAACCCGAACATGGCGGTCGTCACCATCGACATCTCCCCGCGCAAGGTGGCGGGGCAGCGCCCGATGCAAGACGTCATGCCGGACAACATCGACGAGGAGGTCTGCAACCAGCAGATCCAGCTGCCCATCGCGCTGTACCTCATGCTCGTGGACGGCGGCGGGAACATCCAGGGCAGCGTGGCCAAGTGGGAGAACACGACCCTCGATCTGCTCGGCCCGCCCGCTCCCACTGCCCTCACCGCGGGCATCGCGGAGAACGCGCTGGTGGCCAACTGGACCGTGCCCATCGCCGGTGATCTGGACGACATCGACGGCTTCGCCGTCTACTGCGCCGAAGCTGACGGCGTCGCCAGCGGCATGGGCGGTATGACGGGCATGGGCGGAGCCTCCGGGGGCAGTGCCTGCGGCTCCTCGCGCCTCGAACCGGGCAAGCTCCCGGATCTCGCCTTTCAGTGTGGGCGCTCCGGAGGACGAGGGACACGGGAAACGCGCACCAGCACCCTGCAGAACGGCGTCGAGTACGCGATCGCCGTGGCCGGCGTGGACCGCGTGGGCAACTCGGGGCCCTTGTCACCCCTCGCCTGCGGCACGCCCCAGCCGGTGACCACGTTCTTCGAGGCCTATCGGGAGGCGGGCGGGCGCGGCGGCGGCGGCTTCTGCAGCTGGGGTCCCCCGGGGCCCGCGGGCGGGGTCGCGGCTTCGTTGGTGGGTATGGGGCTCTGGTGGCTGCGCCGGAGGAGACAGCGCGCGTGAGGACCTCCCCGATGCTCTGCTCTGCGGGAGCTGCGTCGGAGCCGTCGAAGCTCCTGCGCTGCCCCACCGTAGCCCGCACGCTCGCCAGGAGCGCCGCGGTCTGTTGCCTGCTGTTCACGCCGTCGCTCCTGGCCCAGACGGCGTCCGGGACGGAGACGGCAGACGGCGTCCCCGGCGACGAAGGGACCTCCGAAGACGACGAGGTGATCGGCGCCTCACGGAGCCAGCGCGACCTCCGCCGCCCAGGCACCCCCGATCTCAGCGCCTATCGCTCGGACCAGTTCGGCGCCTTCGAGCTCCGCTTCGGCCCCTACGTCCCCAACGTCGACGACGAGTTCGGGGGCAGCGCGACGCCCTACGAGGATCTCTTCGGGACCTCGCAGCGCTACTCCATCGGCTTCGAGGTGGACTGGCAGGCCCTGCGCATCCCCTACCTCGGCTCCCTCGGGCCCGGCTTCAGCCTCGGCTACACGCGCTCGAGCGGGCGCGCGCCCTTCACCTCTGGCGAGGGCTTCTCCGCAGAGACGACCTCCCTGTGGATCCTGCCCGCGGCGGTGCTCGCCGTGCTGCGCGTCGACGTGCTCGCGCAGCGCTTCAGCGTTCCCCTCGTGCCCTACGCGAAGCTGGGGTTCAGCTATGCCCTGTGGAGCATCGGTGGCGGCGACGGGGTCGATCGCCACGAGGGGCTCGCGGGGCGAGGCGCCGAGACCGGCTATCAAGCGGCGGTGGGCCTGATGTTCTGGCTGAACGTGCTGCACCCCCAGTCTGCCCTCGACATGGACAACGCGACGGGCATCAACAACAGCTACGTCTTCGGCGAGCTGTTCACGAGCGACATCGACAGCTTCGGGACCGGGATGCAGGTCGGCACCACCAGCTGGGTCGTCGGACTCGCCTTCGAGTTCTGAGGGTCGCAGCGATCTGGATGCGGCGGCGTCCCGGGTGCGGCGGCGTCCCGGGTGCGGCGGCGTCCCGGATGCGGCGGCGTCCCGGGTGCGGCGGCGTCCCGGATG
>JAEWOQ010000210.1 GCA_023460875.1 Pseudomonadota bacterium | reverse complement strand
TCCAGCTGGCCGCGAGCACCGCAGCGCGTTCGCCAGTCAGCGTGCCGCGTCTCGTCGGGGCGACGTCGAGCCACTCCGTGGTCCGGCGAGCGTCCGCCAGTCGCTCGTCTCCGCGGACGAGAAAGGGACGCCCTGCGTTACAGAGATGGCTCGGGAGACAAGCGTGGCGCCCCTCGTCGGCGAGAAACCCGCACTGGTGCTCTTCCGGGCAGTCCGCATCCTCGGCGCAGGTGTCGTCCGCCGTCTGGCATCTGTACTGCGTCTTTACATGGCAACCGTCGTCGTACCTCGTCCTGAGGCACAGGTTGTCCGAGACGCAGTCGGCGTCCGTGGTGCAGTCGGCTGGCACACACCTGCCCCCCCAATTGCACTCACAGACGGCGTTTTCGCCGCAATCGGCGTCCGTGGTGCACCCGTAGGAACAGGCCGTTCCGAGGGAACCGACGAACCCATCTCCGGTGACGACGCAGCGCCCGTGCGCGCGTTCGTCGCAGTCCGCATCGAACTCACAGGCGTAGTAGCCGTTCGCCTGTCCGCCCAGGCCAGCGGGGATCTGCGACTCTGGTCGTGGTTCGATGGGGTCGCAGGTGGCAGGCTCCGGGCGATGGACGATTCCGGAGCTTCCACCCGTCTCGCCCCCCGCCGCTCCGGTTCCGCCCGCGCCAGCACCGCCCGTGCCGGCGTTCGTGCTGCTCATGGGGTCGTTGGATGTGCTGCAAGCGCTCATCAGGCCGAAGCTCGCAAGCAGCGCGTAACGCCAGGATGTCAGGGATAGAGCTCGCATGGTTCTGCACTAGAGCAAGCAACGTGCCGCCGCGGATGCCCGGATTTTCGGCCGTCTTGGCCCCGAACTGCGGCACGTTTGGCACAATCCGCGCCCCAAGGTCGGGCGCCCGTGTCGTCTTGTGCCGCCATATCACGACGTAGCCTCGCTCCATTGATCGAGATCAGTCGTCTCCTCGGAAGCGAGGACGAACGGACCCAGAACGATGCGTCCGTTCTCGCGGTGAGTCCCGTTCTCGCGGTGCGCTCGCAGGAAGGTGAGCGCGCCCGCCCTACGGCTCTCCCCGACACGTGATCGACGAGCGGGTACGTGGTGACCATGCAGGGGCGCTGCGGGGCGTCGCGCCGTCGTCCCCCTCGACGACAAGCACGAGGCGCTCTCCGGAGAACCGAACGGCGACCCACGACGTGTTGCCATCGCTGAGGCGCAACCATGGACAGCCAGATCGGCCCTCGGCGCTTTCTCCGCGGGCCGAGCGCCGAGAGAGCGCTGGGTGACTTCGTCAGATCAGCGACGCTTCGCTCGAGCGGTCGGGCCCCTCGGCGCTTTCTCCGGAAGCGAAGGTCACGAGGGTCACGTGGCAAAGGGGGCATCGCGCCGTCGGGGTGGGTGCGTTGCCCTGGGGAAACGCGCGGCCGACAAGGGTTCCGTGAAGGATGTCGCGGGATTCCCCTCCGAGGGGGAGGGCGGGGGACATTCGTGCGCGCACCCCGAGACGGGGCGGCCCGTCGCGGTTACCATTGGCTCGATGACTACCGGATCGAAGCGACCTCCGGTCACCTCGCCCGGCGGTGACATGGAGGACATCGACCTGGGCTGGGACGCGGAGTCTCCTCAGAGCCTTCCGCAGATCCCCAAGGCGGCTCCCGTGCCTCGGGAGCTCGTGCGCCCGCAGGCTCGTCCCCTGGCCCCGACCTTCTTGCGACCGATGGAGAGCCTCCGACCGACCGCGGCGGCGTCCTCTGGCCCTGCTGAGCGAAAGGTGAGCTCCCGTGCCGACGTCGCTGAGGACGCCCCGCCCCAGCGCGGCGGAGCGGCCGTGCCTGCGCTCCCCGTGCTGGAGGTGACGGAGACGCAGCCGCCCTCGGAGCGGATCCCGACGTTGGCGCCCCCGCGGGTCGTGGTGGAGGAGCCCGCGCCTGCCCCCGAGCCGTTCGCTGCCTTTCCTCTCGTCTCCGCCGCCACGATGTCGCCGGCCGCTCTCGCGGCGCTCCTGCCGCCTGTCGAACCACCGCCTGCCGAGACCACCCAGCGTCGTCGGCGACGCTCGGAGGCGTCCCTGCCGCCTCTCGACACGTCTCCTGACGCGGGCGCCTCCGTGGCGCCGAGGTCCGAAGTGGCTGCGCGCAGCGGACAGTCGAAGTTCATCGTGCTCGCGGCCGCCCTCGCGGTCGCCGCGGGGGCGGGCCTCCTGCTCAGGCAGGCTGCGCCAGGAGGGATGGCGACGGAGCCTGCAGGGGACGCCGCTGCAGCTCCAGCGCAGGAGGACCTCGAGGCGACGACGCGGACGCTGCAGGTCGAGGTCCCCGGAGCGCGCCCGGACCACGTCGACGCCGTCGAGGAGTCCCTCCTGGTCCCCGCGGCGGCAGCCTCGACGCGCCTCGCCCCAACGCCGCCAGCATCGGCGAGGAGTGTCCCCGATCGCGCGGCAGCCAAACCCGCCGTACAGGACGCGCCGCCCGCGCCGTCGGAGTCGTCACCCGCGCCGTCGGAGTCGTCACCCGCGCCGTCGGAGTCGTCACCTGCGCCGTCGACGTCTCAGGAGGCCGAGGTGCCCAAGCCGTCTCACGCGCCGCCCATCGACGGGAAGGAGCCGTCGGAGTCGTCACCCGCGCCGTCACCTGCGCCGTCGACGTCTCAGGAGTCCGAGGCGCCCACGTCGCCCAGCGCGCCCGCGTCGCCCAGCGCGCCCGCGTCGCCAGCGACCGGAGAGTCCCCCGGGGAGCCCTCGAGCTCCGAAGCCTCCTGACGCCCGCGCCCCGCCAGCGCTCCTGACTCGCGCTACTTTCCTCGAGGGGCCGTCGTGTCGTCTGGGCGGAGGCCGGCCGGCGCCTCGGGGCTTCCCTGGGCCCGTCGAGCCGTGTAGGGCGGTGCTCGCGAATGGGCGGCTTCGATTTCCATCAGGACCGAGCGCGACGTCGGCAGCGGTGTCGTCGGATCGGGCTCGTGCTGGCGCGAACGAGCGCGCTGGGAGCGGTTTCGGCGTCGTCCCTCGCCCAGGCGGAGACGGCGATCCCCGTCCAGGCGAGGTACGAGAACAACTACCTGACCGTCGAGACCGACGACGGGAACTATCGGCTGCGCCTCCAGAACCGCTTGCAGTTCCGCTACGCGTATCCCTTCGATCCGGATCCGCGGTCCATCGAGGCTCTGAACGAGGACCTCAGCTCCTTCATGGTGCGGCGGGCCCGCTTCAAGCTGGAGGGGCACGCGTTCCGTCCGTGGCTGAAGTGGAACTTCCAGTACGACTGGTCCCAGCCCGTCCTGCGGGACTTCTCCTTCGACATCGCCAAGTTCGACTGGCTCCGGCTCCGCATCGGTCGCCGCAAGGTGTCGTGGAACGACGAGCGGGTCGCCTCCTCGGGGCGTCAGCAGTTCGTGAACCGCTCGATCCTGAACGACCTCTTCACCGTGGATCGTCAGCAGGGCATCCAGGCGTTCGGGCGGCTCTTCCCGGAGACCTGGGCGGATCTCTCCTACTTCGCGGGGGTCTTCACGGGCGTCGGCGTCGGCAGCCGGGAGAACGACGACCGCCACATGATGTACACGGGGCGACTACAGTGGAACGTGTTCGGGCGCGAGCTGGGCTTCTCCCAGAGCGACGTCGAGTTCCACCACCGGCCTGCGGCGAACATCGCCGGCGGCGTCGCCCACAACATCAGCCGCTGCACGGCGTTCGAGACCGACGCCCGCAGCTGTCGTGCGTTGCCCACGCGGCGCTCGGACGGGAGCGCCTTCGTGGATCCGGGCGCGGCGGAGGCGGGGCGGTACGAGGTCGATCAGGCGTTCTTCGAGTTCCGCATCAAGTGGCGCGGCTGGTACGCGAAGCACGAGCAGCACTTCAAGCGGGTGATCGACCGACAGGTCCCCGAGGGCGCACCCGGCCGTCGGACGGACCTGCAGGGCAGCCTCTATCAGCTCGGCTACTTCCCGCACTACGCCCTCCCCGTCGTCCCGCGGCCCCTCGAGCTCGCCGCCCGCTACGCCTGGGTGAACCCGGCGTCGCACGTCTCTCACGATCATCTGACGGAGCTCACCGGGGTCGCCAACTGGTTCTTCTCGGGGCACGCGAACAAGGTGTCCGTCGAGCTCGGCCGCTTGACGGTCGCCGACCCCAGCACGCTCGTCACCGAGGCGCGCTACAGGTTCCGCGTGCAGTGGGACGTGTCGTTCTGAGCCAGGCTGCGGGAACTGGGACATTTTGTCAGGGTTCTAGACAAAGTGTCGCGCTCTGGTGACATTTTGTCGAGGTTGTTGACAAGTTGACGTGGCCGGGAGCCGCTGCGGGGCGCGGGGCTGGCTCGCGGGAGCGACCGGGCGGTGGGGGC
>JAEWOQ010000209.1 GCA_023460875.1 Pseudomonadota bacterium | reverse complement strand
GGTGGGGGGCGGCCGTGAGCACGTCCCGTCGTACTTCGAAATCGGCGGCGCCGCGGGAGCGCGCCCGGGAGCTTCGTACGTCGGTGATGCCCTGGGCGGAGTACTCTGGCTCGGCCGAGCCGCCGGTCTCGTCGGGGCTCGCCGTCGTCGTGGGGGCAGGGGCGTCGTCGTCAAACGGTGCGGGCGCCGCTGACGGGGCAGCCGCGGGTGACGGAGCGGGCGCCGCTGACGGGGCAGCTGCGGGTGACGGGGCAGCCGCGGGTGACGGAGCGCTCTGCGTGACGTCGCTGTCCAGCGGGGGCGGGGGCGCTGCCGCCGTCGGCTCGGCGAAAGGGACCTCTACGGGCACGGCTGCGGGGATGGGTCGGCCGTTCTCCGTCGCGGGAGCGAATCGCCATCGTCCCAGGGCCACCTGGGCGGCCTCGGAGTAGGCATCTCCGGGCGACTCCAGCACCTCCGTGGCGACGACGGCGCCGGTGGCGTCGAGGGTGACGCGCAGCAACACCCGGACGGGGTGCTCCGAGGCAACGCCTTCGGGGAGCGTGGCGGGCTTCGCTTCGAGGATGCGCGGCGGGACCGGGGGAGGATCCGCCTGCGTCGGACCCGATTCATGAGGCTCCTCCGCTGGCGCCTGGGCCCACGCGGCGCCAGCGAGCAGCGGCAAGCAGGCGAAAACACGCGCGATCAGCCCCGGGTGGCGCACGGCGCGCACCCTACGCGCGCCGTGGCGCAGGCGCAACCCCGTTGCATTAACGAACGCACACGCGGGGGGCGCAGCGGGGTGTTTCAGGGAAGCTCTTGGGTCACTCCCCGCAGTATTGGTATGGAGGCCCATGGCGACGAGTCGATGGGAACGCCCCAGGAGCGCCTCGCGGCCCCGGGGGATCGTGGCGTTCGCCCTCCTGCTCGGGGGGGCCGTCGGAGGATGCAAAAGCCCCGAGAGCCAGCTGTGCTCCGAGCTCTATGAGTCGTCGCAGCAGGTCGTGCTCCGCATCGACGGATCGAGCCTGGAGAGCGTGGCAGAGAGCCTCGCGGCGGTGGAGGGAGCCCTGAACGCCTGCGAGCAGGCGCAGCGCACGGGCGAGGTGAAGGAGCTCCGCAAGGCGCACCGACAGATCAAGGCCCAGCACGATGCCCTCGAGGCGCGAGCCCAGCGCAAGGCGCGCCCCCAGCTCACCCCAGAGCAGCTCGCCGCCCTCGAGAAGAAGGGTGATCCGAGCTGCCCGAAGGGACAGGGCTACGAGCACCACCAGAACAAGCAGCTCATCCGCTGCACCGGCCCGCAGATGATCGAGATGCCCTGGCCTCACGCCGTGAGCTACTTCGAGAGCCGCGGGTACAAGCGGGTGACCGAGGATCTACCGGCGGCGGCTGGCGGCGGCGCCGTGCTGCGCATGGAGTACGGAGCGGAGTCCTTCACCCTGCACTATTCGAAGGCAGAGGACCCGAAGGCGGCCCCCACGTGCCTCGTGGTGATGGGAGCACCGGGGGTGCCCTGGCAAGAGGTGGTGGCCCGGGCGACGGCCGCACACCCCGCCCGCCTCGATCCAGAGAAGCCCTCCGTTCGGGTGGGCGCGCGCAACCTCCCGATGAACATCGACGAGCAGGACCGCCAGGCCCACGTCAAGCTCGGCGACTGCGGCTGATGCGTCCACGGCTGATGCGTCCACGGCTTGGCGGCGGGTCGACGCGCCCGAATTCAAGCCGCAAAATCAAGAAGAGGCAACCCCGGGGTGTTGCCCCGGGATTGCCCCGTCGTCCGTCGGGGCGAGAGGATTCGAACCTCCGACCCCTTGACCCCCAGTCAAGTGCGCTAACCAAGCTGCGCTACGCCCCGGACCGCCCGAAAGGCCCGCGGAACTTACAGGTTTGCCCGTCGAGATCAAGGGTGAATGCGAGAGGGGGCCATCCCGGGTTCGTGGCGCCCCGCGGGGGGCCTCCGATCCCCTGGGCGAGCTGGGCAGCAAGCGCTGGGCGGCCCTGGGCGAGCATGGGGCCCCGCATCCTGCGAACGCAAAGCGGACGCGTGCGGGCAGAACGGGCGCTGGCGACCAAGGCGGCCGCGGGTGAGCAGAGGTCGTCAGCTGGTCAGGGCTTGCCGGGTGTCGAGTGAGGATGCCGAAGTCGCGGCTTCCGGGGAGCAGCGTTCCACCTCCACGGTGAGGTGCTCGAGGCCGAAAGGTGCCAGGTGCTCCCGGTAGTCGCTGACGTCGCGGGGTGTGGCACTGGCGAGGCTCACGATGCAGCTGCGTACCCCCTGGCCGAGGGACCAGACGTGCAGGTCCGTGACGCGCACGTCGTCCATCTCCTCCAGGGCGTCGCGGATGCGAGCTTCGAGACCGGACGCATCGTAGTCGAGCAGCTCCGCCCCGGCGCTGCGACATAGGTCGAACCCCCACTTCAGGATCACGATGCCGCCAACCACGCCCGAGAGGGGATCGAGCCACGCCCAGCCCAGGTAGTGACCCGTGAGGAGCGCCGTGATGGCGAGCCCGCTCGTCATCGTGTCAGCCACTACGTGCATCAGGGCCGCGCGATGGTTGTGATCCGCTGCGCCGTGCGCATGACCCCCGTGGGCGTGACCGTGACCGTGTCCGTGGTGCCCATG
>JAEWOQ010000208.1 GCA_023460875.1 Pseudomonadota bacterium | reverse complement strand
GGAGGAGACTGACCCCGTCGATCTCGGCATCGTCGGAGATCCCAAGGAGGGCCAGCAACGTCGGGCGAAGGTCAACACCCGAAACCGGCATCGTAACACGACGCCCGAGCTCCTGACCAGGCATCCGAATCATGAGGAGATGTCGGATCGTTTCGTCGTAAAGACGGAACTGATGCCGCATGTAGCGATGGTCCCAGAACTCATCTCCGTGGTCATTGATGATCGCAATAGCCACCCCGTCCAAGAGCGCTGCTGATTCTGCCTCTCTCAGGAGCCACCCCATCCAGTGATCGGTATAGTAAACTTCAGCGTCATAGCGATCTTCCTCGCTGCTACCGAAATCCGCCAACTCGTTGCCGACATAGTGCGCGTGAGGATCATAGAAGTGACTAACTAGCAGAAAACGCTTGTCCTGAGCGCTGAGGCGGGCGAGCGCCTCCAGGCTAGCTCGCGCCACGTCCGGAGATGTGCGAGCCTTCTTTCCCTCGGGAAGGTTTTCTACATCGAGGCGCTCATCGAGCTTCATGTCGTGCAGGGTTATGCGGAGGTTCTCGTGTCCGATGATGGCTTCAGCAGTCACCCCGTGAGCTCTGAGGAGTTCCCCGAGCCCGGTCGGGGCCTCCCCGAATTTCTGGCTAGGTTGCAAGTACCTGCCAGACGTCATCGCCTGCAGTGAGAGAAGAGTCCCAGGATAAGCTGCGAACGCGTTCGCGAACAAGGTCGAGCGCTCTGCTTCCCTTCTCAGGCTTGGAGTCAGCGGGCGGCCGTCCCGCATTGCCTCGAATCGATCGGCGCGAAGCGAATCCACGACTAGGAGGAGAACACCGCGAACCGAGCCCGGGTCAACGACCGCATCAGCCTGCGGCCGTGACGATCGCTCTCTCTGCATGTCGGGCCCACATGCCGCCTCCCACGCATCCATGCGCGGAGGAAGCCCGCTGTGCAGCGGGGGGGTCCACGACAACACCCGATGAACCAACGTCGTACGTTCGTGAAGGACCACTGGCAACGCGTGACCGCCATGATCCAGGGCTCGAGAAGTTGTCAGAAGGGCAATTGCATATACACACCCGAGCGTTGCCAGGGCGAGCTTGCCCACCTCTTTCTCGCCTCGCCCACTGCGCCACGGTCGGTGGAACACGATCCAGTATAGAAGGAGAAGAAGGAGCACCAATCCAAGGCCGTGCAGATAGCGCAAACTCCCGTACCGCGAGAACATGTAGAGCCAGCGGCTCAGAACGAGGTATCCGAGCACGACGTTAACGGTGACGAGAACGGCGAGGAGACCTGGCCAACGTCGCACAGTTCCATTCGCGACCATGCCCACGCAGGCGGCAACAGGCAAGGTGGCCATCAGCTCCCACGAACCCATGGTTACATGTCTCGGACCGTAGAGGGGAACTAGAGCCACGAGCGCGAGCAGGACGTTGCAGGCTGTCAAGGCCGCCGTCGCTCTGACGCCGGAGAAGCGCAGTGTCCGAAGAGGACCGATCTGGCGCAACAGGTGGACAAGAAACATCGCTCCTGTTCCCACCAGGCCAGCTGCGAAAATCAGAAGCCCAGCGGATACAGTGAAGAACAAAACTCCCTGACCCAACGAGAGCGTCGCTCCATGGCCCCCCGCGAAGACCTCTACGGTCTCGACTAAAGCCAACGCGCCGCCGCAGATACACGCTGCCACCAAGTGCCTGGCAAGCACGGAACCAAGGACACTGCTTCTCGCCACCCAATGGAACAGCCTCATACTACTCCTAGTTCGGACAGATCCCGCACCTCGGTCTCCACGTCCGCTCCCGAGGGGACCAACTCGTGAAGCGCCCCGGCACGCCTCACCCGAACGGTCCTCCACCCAATACGCGCTGGCGCTACGAAGTCCTTCGCCGGATTGTCCGCCACGTAGACACACTGCGGACCCGAGAGTCCAGTCACCGCTTCCACCTTCTCGAAGGCGAGCGGGTGCGGCTTTCCAAAACCGTGCCCCAAGGACTCCGTCAGAACGATCGGCTCGCACCAGCGGGGTAGACCCAAGGCCTTGGCTTTGTTCTCTTGCGACCTGAGCGGCCCATCGCTGATGGCCGCGAGCCGGCAGCACGAACTCCAGCGCTCGATGCACGCCCGCGCATCCGGGAGCAGCTCGATGTCGGGTTCGTGCTCTCGGTAGACCCGGACCAGGTCGGGGACGAGCGCTTCGGGCAGACCGAGCTCGGCGAGCACCACGTCGAACGTACTCCCTCGGTGCCCGGACTCGAACAGCTCCCATGCACGTCGGGAGAACCCGTCGACGCCGTGCGTCCTCTGGAGGTGCTCGCCGACTGCGTGGAACCCGCTCCGCACGTAGTCACGCTCCAGGTAGAGCGTGTCGTCGATGTCGAAGACGACGCATTGAACGCCCGTCATGGTCGCTCCTCGAAGAAGACCGCTGCGTCGTAGCGGAGCATCACCAGCCCGTCGCGCCAGCCCATGGGCGCGGCGTCGATCGGGAGGTCGAGCAGATCGCGCATGAGCCACTCCGCGTACCGCGCTCCGGCTTCCCATGCGAGGGGATAGCCCCCACCGAAGCGCGGGTTGACCTCGATGATCGCGACCCTGCCCGAGTCGGGGTCCAGGAACATCTGTACGTTCAGGACCCCGAAGGGTTCGGGCAGCGCCCGCGCCACGGCGAAGGTGGTCTCCAGGAGCTCGTCGCGCCGTGCGGTCACGGCCTTGCTGACCTCTCCCGCGCGGACCTCGAGGCGTTTGCGTGGGATCGCTGAGCGGCACACCCCAGAGCGGTCGACCCAGAAGTCGACCGTATACTCCTCGCCTCCCGCGAGCTCCTGCAGGATGTAGTCGCTTCGGTCGCCAAGGGCGTCCAGCTCTTCCTTGCTGCGAACCAGAGTTACGCCGATCGCCGAGCTCCCTGCTCTCGGTTTGGCGATCGCAGGCAGGGGCCACCCTTCCGAGGCGGCACGCGCTTCCTGCAGGCTCGCCTGGCGCACCGTCGGCAGCCCCGAGCGCACCAACCACTCGTGCGTGAGGACCTTGTCGGCCGCGATCCGGATCGTCTCGGGGGACGAGACCGCCACGTGGATGCCGGCAGCCTCGAAGTCCGCCCGCGCCGCGGCGTAGGCCGGGAGCTCCGTGTCGATCGTCGGAATCACCAGGCGAACGTCTCGTCGTACACACTCCTCGAGGATCGTGGGGATGAACTCGGGGTGGGTGCACCGGGGGACGACGAAGGCGTCGTCCCCCGCGTGAAAGGCCGACGCGTAGACGCTCATGTCCGCCGCGAACACCCGACCGCCGCAGCCGATGCTGCGCTGCGCCTGACGAAAGATGTCGAGCAACGCGACTCGGCGCCCTGCCGACGAGAGCAACACATTCATGCGGCGATCTCCTCCGTTCCCATGAACTCGGGCATCGTGACATGACCGTCCTGGCTGATGCCGTCGCGCCTGAGCACGGTGAGCGCAGTCCGGAAGAGGATGTGGAGGTCCAGGAGGAAGCTCCTGTGGTCGACGTACCACACGTCGAGATCGAACTTCTCCTTCCAGCTCAGCGCGTTTCGCCCGTTCACCTGAGCCCACCCGGTGAGCCCGGGAAGAACCTCGTGGCGCCGAGCCTGATGTGACGAGTAGCGACTCAAGTACGAGGTCAAGAGTGGCCTCGGTCCAACGAGGCTCATCTCTCCCCGCACTATGTTCCAGAGGCTAGGCAACTCGTCGATACTGGTTGCCCGCAAGAATCGACCGACACGGGTAAGGCGGACTTCGTCGGTAGCGGGCCCGTCTTCCCCCGTCTGCGGCGGCCGCATCGTCCGAAGCTTCACCAGTTTGAACGGACGTCCGTGAAGTCCGGGGCGTTCTTGGAAGAAGAACACTGGCCGGCCCGACTCGAGCAGCGTTGCGACCCCGGCCGCGACAATAGCGGGGGAGAACAAGGCCAACGATGCCGACGCAACGCAGACGTCGAGCACCCGCTTCGCTATTGGGTACCAGGCGGACGGTTTACGAGGGGCCATCGAGTCGATGAAGTCCGTCCACTTCCTTGCCAACGCCTTGACGTCGAAGTGTTCGACCGCGGCAGCGCGAGCGGCGCATCGGTATCGCCTCGACTCTTCTGGGCTGCTACCCATCCTGATCAACGCCTCCGCGAGCCCGTCGACATCCCCTGGTGCAATGCATTCACCACATCCTCCATCTTGCACGAGAGCGGCAAGATCGGACTCTGGAGGGGCCACAGCGAGCAGGGCGCTACCAGCCGCCAGAGCACTGAAAGCTTTGCTTGGCACACAGGTCATCGCGGCTTCGGTCCTGAGCGTCACCAAGGCCACGTGCGTTGCCTCCATGAGTTCCCGCCACTGTTCATCGGCGAGCGGTTCCAGGAACTCGACCGAGGTCGCTCCCGTCAACGTTTCGCGAAGCTGCTGCGCACCTGCCCCGGAGGCGGCGATAACTACACGTCCCCCCGCTGCGGCAATCTTGGCGTCCGCCTTGGCGAGTGCGCCCGCCAACGTCTCCCAGTCGTGCATCGCTCCCATGTTGCCAACATAGGAGAACACGACGGCCGCTCCTTTTTTCTCGGGGTCGAACTCTTGAGCATCCGCTCCCGTCTCAATGACGATATGCCGGGCTGGAGTCCCGTACCGAGCGAGACTGTGAGCACGCATTGCGTGGCCTATGAAGACGGCCCCATCCACGCGGCGCATCCAGTACCGATTCACGACGGTAGCCAGCCGAGACACCGCGCTACTAGGCTTGACGACGCCTGCTGCCTCGAGTGCATCGGGGTACAGATCGTAGATAAGAGGTATCACGCGGCCTCCGTGCGCCCACGCCGTGATCACGCACCAGAACGGCAGCCACGGTGGATTGGTGGTCGGCACGTAGACCGGCGCTGCGTCTCGCAGGCCCTTGGCGACGAAAAGTAGCGGGAACGTAACGCTGCCGGTAAGTCGTGCCCACAGACGACCTGCCCGCCCTTGGGTCATCCAGGAACGCCAAGCTTCAGGCGAATAGAGGACGGCAAGCTCCACCCGCCCCCTCGCCTGCTCCAGGTGAGGCACCAGCCGGCTGAGGGGCCCACCACCCACTGAGGACCCGAAGTACACCTTATTGGTCCGCGCTGCCGCAGCAGCGGCGGCACTCGCAGCCTTCTCGACGCTCCCCGTCATTGCGGCCTCCATGAAGACGTGAGCTCGACCAACCGACGCCATTGAAGGGACGCGTTTCCCTCCCTCTGGCCCGGTTGGCCAAACCGCGCCGCGAGCCAGGCGTGCTCCGGAAACAGGACGGTTCGAATCCAGGACCAAGCGCCATCGTCCGAGAGCAAGGCGTCGAGCAGCAGGGCCTTCGAGCGTCCGAGTTCCTGCACGCCCTCCTCGAGGACGAGGCTCTCCGACTCGAGGAGTTTTCTCACTCTCTGCCAAGGAGCCTCCGTCGCCCCTAGTGCCTCCAGGGCAGGTTCATCGACCGGGGTTTCGAGGACGGCCGACGCAAGAGCGAACGCGGTCAGGCATCGAAGCTGCGCACGACACGCGCGAGCTTCGGCGACCACCGCGCTCCAACTAGGCGCACCATCGTGCGCAGCTCGATCGATATCCACATAGAGCCTTAGTCCAGGTGCACGC
Organism: Pseudomonadota bacterium; assembly: GCA_023460875.1. Taxonomy (GTDB): domain Bacteria; phylum Myxococcota_A; class Polyangia; order Polyangiales; family Polyangiaceae; genus NIC37A-2. Next base: position 1,894 of record JAEWOQ010000208.1, on the reverse strand, counting down.
ACATACCCATGCATCGACGTGTGGATCGATGCCTGAACGAGCGCGTCGGTGTTCGCCAACACGAACAAGGCGTCGTCTTTCCGAGACGGCTCCCGGCGCTCCAGCCAGATGGCCGTCCTGTCGGAGACGTCGACGGGCATCCAATGACGTTCGAACGCTTCGGAACCAATCTCTAGCCAATGCGGCACCCCTCCCGTCGCCTCACGAACGTACTCCGCTCGGTTCGTTCGTCCGGGGCGCCGCTTCCGCAAGCGGAAGCCGAGGCTCGTCATGACGCCGTGAACCTCAGTCCAGGTTTCTGGGGCCACGAGAATGTCGACGTCTCGCGACGCGAAAGATTCGAAGGGCAAGTCCGTGCCGAGCAAAGTGCCCGCCGCCTCGATGACAGTGGGCTGGCACCCGGCACGTTCGAGGCACTCACATGCCATTTTTGCAGAGTCCAGCAAGCTGCGAACACGCTCGTAGTTATGACGGCGTCGCTCGGACCAGTGCTCCGGAACCCTCGGAACCTCCGCCGTGACGAGGGCGTGCGCGACAAACGTCGTGACTTGGTTCCGTTCGGCAGCCGCGAGGAGCGCTTCCTCGCCTACGGCGTCGTAAAGTCTCCGAACCTTGGACGACCACGTCGGGTCGCGCCGCGCCATGAGGCTCAAGGCCAAGAACTGCCCCCTGGGAGATAGCTCCACGCGAAATCGTCTACGCGACATGCACAGATCTCCCCAGGAGAGCAGCAAGGACGCCTCTGTAGCGAAACGCTATTTCAGACCAGGTGCAGTGCGCGGCTTCGAATCGGGAGCGTGCACGTTCCGACCAAGTACCTTCCGAGGCCGGCGAGGACACTACCTCTAGCACACGGGAACCGAACGACGCCGCGTCGTCCGCGCCCGCGTACAGCGCCGCGTCGCCGCACGCCTCCCTCGCGAAGGGACGGTCTGCTGCGATTACCGGCACTCCGAGCGCCAGCGCTTCGTAGTAGGGGAGCCCGAAGGACTCGAGCTTCGACGGGATGATGGCGGCTCGGGCTCCCGCGAGGAGCTCCATGGACGCGCGGCGGCTCAGGGCGCCGTGGAACACGAACGCCTCGAACACGCCGAGCCGACGAGCGGCAGCGGAGAGCGCCGGGACCTCCTCCGGGCGGACCGTCAAGTGGCAGGTCACCCGCGGAGAGTGCCTCCTGACGCGCGCCAGGACGGGGGCGAGGATCTCGTGGTTCTTGTGGGAGTTCGCGCTCGCCAGGTAGCAAAGATAGGGCTCTGGAGCCGGCGCGCGGCCGCGCTGGGCGAACTCCAGCACGATGTCGTCCACCGCGCTGGGGACGACGGAGACGCGATCACTCGAGAGGCCCCAGCGAGCTGCCAGGCGGCGCTTCATGTCCTCGGTCTGCACCGTGAAGTGCGTGACTCCCGGGAGGCCAGCTTGGAAGTACTTGCTCATGAGGGTGAGCTTGGCGCGGAAGGCCGCGGTGAGGGGAAAGTCGAGATCCTCCGAGGTATAGGCGAGGAAGGCCTGCTGAACTAGGAGGAGGTGGGGGACGGGAGGCGCGATCGTCCCGGTATCGCCCAGGGAGAACAGGCAGGCAGCGTCCAGGCGGCGCAGGTGCGCGCGCACCGAGACGTTGTCCGCCAACAACTTCGGGAGCAGGCCGCTCCGCACGCGGCTCACGTTTCCGCGAAAATCGGGGAGGTCTGGCCACACCTCGGGGATCCAACAGTGAGCGATGTCCACGCCCGCCGCCAAAAGACCGGTATGGATGCCTTGGCCCACCTGGCGGCTCCCCTGCCCGCGCAGGTTCGCCATGTTCAGAGCGATCCTCATGACGCGCCTCGGTCAGTCAGGGCGCCGAGCAGCGCGTCGGAGCGCGCGAGTCGCATGCGCAAGCCGGCCGACTCCCGCG
>JAEWOQ010000207.1 GCA_023460875.1 Pseudomonadota bacterium | reverse complement strand
TGGCGACGCCATCCTTCAGCTCACGCCTCGGCTCACGTCGGTGAGGCGCCGGATCGAGCCCCCGTCGGAGGTGAGCTCGGAGCGCCCCCGCAGCTCCAAGGCGTCGCCGGATCGGGGCCCGTTCGGGAGATCCGCGGGCTGGGTCCGTGGTTACGGATGGCCGGCGTCCCGGGCGACGTCTCCTGGGGCGCCGCCGCCGTCGTGGGCGCTGGGAGCGGGGCCGTGGGGCGGGAGCGACTCGGCGGGTTTCGTGTCGGCGCCCTCGAGGTGCTTGCGGAGACCGAGGAGGAGGTGCCCGGAGGAGGTGAGCTCGAAGTGCTCGCGGACGTCGAAGCTGAGCGGGAGCTCGTGGATCAGGAAAGAGCTTTGCTTCCGGACCAGGCCGCGGCGCACGAGGGTGCGGAGCTCGCTCTCGACGCCGGGGTGCCGCTCGTAGATCGTCGACTCGTCCTTGGCGATGTTCCAGAGGTGACGCGCTTCGTCCTCGGTCACCAGGGAGCAGAGGAGGGTCTCGTGGTCACTCACCTGGAGCTCGAGGGCGCGCACCGTCGCGACGAGGCGCTCGTAAGTGTTGGTGCGGGCGCCCGTGCGGTCCGTCGACGTCGTCGGGTGCAGTGGCGGTGCGCTCGAGGTGCGCCGCGACGAGCTCCGGACGAGGGCGATGACGGCGATGATCAGCGCGGCGCTGGCGATGAGGGTTTCCGCTCCCATGATTCCTCCGTGCTCCTTGCCGATACCACGGAGCCGATACCACGGATCGAGGGACCGAGCGGACCGCCGTGAGAGGTCGGCTGGTGGGAGGGCCCTTCAGGGCTGCGACGGCCCTCGCGGGGTGCGGCGGTTCGTGACCTTCGATGTCAACGGGGTGAGATATAGGAGAGCTTCTGTATCTGTCCCCGCGGGAAAGCTGGCGAAGCTGCAAAATGGAGCCCGGCCGCCGTAGCCGCCGGGAAGTGGCGCTCACGCCTATCGAAGACCCCAGCCGACCAACCTTCTATGGAGCCGTCGGCACCCGACGGAGACGCGGGGGTCGTGGGCCGCGATCTTACGGAACATGGGGTCGCCGTCCCATATCGCCGCGTGGAGAGCTCGACCGGTACCCTCTCCTGACCTCACCCGACCAATAAGACGATTTTTGTTGCGCTGCGCGGCAACTCGGGCGACCCTCCGGTCTGAGCTCCTCCCGGGAGCCGCTGGCGAGGGCCCTCATCGGAGAACGAAGATGCAAAAGCTCACCTTTGACGTATTGAGGAACGCGATGGACGGAAGCGCGGCGGGCTTTCGGTCCGTCACCCGCCTGGAACCGCTGGGCGGCCCCGACGACAAGCTGTTTCCGCCTACGTTCGGCGATTCGGTGCGCATCCCCGTTCCGGTGGGTGAGGACAGGGACGAACGAAGACGCACGAAGTACGCCGTCGAATGGCGGCGCATCGACGGCACCTCCAAGCTGTGTGTCGTCCTCGATTCGGTGGCTTCTCAAGCCAACCGCATGGAGCTCGCCCTGCTCGATGGCTACGAGCGAGGAGAGCTCGAGTTCCCCTTTGCGCGCGTGGACTTTACGGGAGCTACTAGCGACGACCCAGCGCTCGACCTGTCCACTCTGGGGGGCGATGGGTTCATCACGACGCTGGAAGCACCTCACCGCCTCGCCGACGCGCTGCTCCGGGACAGCCTCATCGACGGAAGACCGTTCCGCTACACGGAGCCCGGTAGACGGTTCACGGAGGCCTCTCCGTCGAACGCCTCCCCGCTGTTCGACCTGTGTCCAGTGTCTCTCGTCCTCGGCTTGTGGGACTCGACGGGGCCGAAGGGGGGCCTCGGCTCCAAGTTTCCGCGGACCCTCGTCAGTGAGATCATCGGTGTTGGGGTCGAGCTGGGCACCCGTACCTCCAGCCGCATCGATCCTACTGGCATCGAGAAGACGGAGGTCTACGAGGCAAAGACTCCGGGCGAGGGCGGCAGTCAGGATTGGACGATTGATCCGGAGGAGGCGAAGAAGGAGGGCAAGAAGCCGAAGCCGTTCAAGCGCGGCGGCGAAAAGGCAGGCTCTCCGGCGGTCATCAATCACGGTAACGTCAAACCTTCTCAGGACGCGGAGACCGGGGGCGTGACCATCGACTACGCCGAGCAGGTCACCGTGCTCTCGCTGCCCGCGCTCCGGCGGCTCCGCTTTCCTACGCGGCCGGACGGCACCACGCTCGATTCAAAGCAGCGTCGCGAAGTCGAGCTAGCCGCGCGCACTGCCCTGGCGGCGCTGGCCCTGTGCGCCGTTGCTTATCAGAGGGAGAACGGGTTCGATCTGCGATCCCGCTGCGCGCTGCGCCCCCTCACGCCCTTGAACCTGGAGCTCATCCCGGGGGACGGTAGCGAGCCCCAGAGGTGTTCGTTGGATCGCGACACCGCGCGGGACCTCTTGCAGCAAGCCACCAGCGCCGCTGAAGCCGCGGGGCTGTCCTGGCGCAAGAAGCCGCTGGACCTCGTGCCGGCGCCGAAGCTCGTCGGGTTGATCCGCAAGAGTCGTGAGTTGACGGTGACGGAGGCCGAGGAGGGGTGATCGCGCTCGATGTCGATCTGCTCACTGGTCGGTACGTCGCGAGCAGCTTCAACGATCGTGCCGTCTCCGAGTGGCCGCCGCACCCAGCGCGTCTCTTCTCGGCCCTCCTCGCTACGGCTCACGAGCACGAGGACATCACCGAGCAGGCGCGCGAGGCGCTCGTGTGGCTCGAGCACCAGGGTCCGCCGCGCATCCTGGCGAGCGAGGCCCAAGAGCGCGCGGTCGTCACCGTGTACGTCCCCGGGAACACCAACCGCGTGCTCGGGGATTGGTCGACGCAGGAAGGTAAGCTCGATGAGGCGCTGGCCGCAGTCGCAAATGCTGAGCACGCTGGAGACGAAAAGGCGCTGGGGCGCGCGCAGCGGGCCGCCGCCGCGGCAGAGAAGAAGCTTCACCAGCAAATGGCGGGGGCGGTGGCCGACGACGGCAAGCACAACGCGAGCAGCAGCGCCATAGCCGAGAGGCTGCTGCCAGAGCGCAGGGGCAAGCAACCCAAGACCCTCCCCTCCGTGACGCCCGACGAGCCGCGTGTCCGCTACCTTTGGTCGAAAGCAACCCCCGACGCGAGCATCGAAGCCGCGCTGTCCGACCTGGCGAAGAAGCTCGTGCGGCTGGGACACTCCTCCTCCCTCGTCTCCTGCCGACTCGTGACCGAGACAGGAGCGGGCACCGAAACGGGCGCTAGCAGCGTTTGGCAGGAGTGGGAACCTGTGGAGAAGGGCGGGCACGCGATGAGGACGGTCACGCCCGGGCAGGTAGCGCGCCTCGAAGGTGCCTTCGAGCGCCACCAGGGCTTCGAACCGCGGGTGCTCCCCTTCGCGCAGCAGCTCTATCGAAAGCTCGGAGACGCCCCGCAAGCTGCGCCCGCAGAGTCCGTCTTCGGAGAATGGCTCATTCTGCGCGAGCTCGATGGGGAGGACGGCCGCCGCAGCGGCCTTCGGCTCCAGCGCACGGAGGACATCACGCGCGCGTTGCGGGGGGCGCTGCTGCACCACGCGGACGATCCGCCGCCCCCCGTCCTGACCGGGCACACCCCTGAAGGGCGCCCCCTCGAACGACCCCATGTGGCCTTCCTGCCTCTGGCAGACGTCGGGTCCAAGCACGCGAGCGGCACCGTGCTCGGCGCGGCCATCGTCCTCCCGAAAGACATCAGCGCCGAGGACCGCCGCGCGGTGCTCCGCGCCGTGGGTCGCTGGGAGGAAAACGCGCTCCGCCTGGTGCTCGGTCGCATCGGCGCCGTCCAGCTCGAGCACGTCACCGATCGCGAGCCGCGGCGCACCCTTGACCCCGAATGGTGGACGCGCCCATCACGGCGCTGGGCCTCCGTCACACCTGTGGCGCTCGATAGAAACCCGGGCAACTTGTTCTCTCGCGATCCGAAGGAAGCCGCCGAGGCCGCAGCCGCGGCAGAGGAGATCGTCGCGAGCGCCTGCGAGCACGTGGGTCTCCCGCGCCCGAAGTGGGTCGAGATCGTGCGGCGCTCCTTGTTCGACGCCGCGCCGGCGGCCCGGCACTACATGCCCTTCCCCAAGAAGGCGGCCGGGAACGGCCGCTTGCGACGGGTGTGCGTCCACGTCGAGCTGTGCTTCACCGAGCCCGTCAAAGGTCCGGTGCTGATCGGTGCGGGGCGGTACTTCGGGGTAGGACTTTGTCGAGGGAGGGAGTGATGGAGTTTGTGCTGACACATCCTCGGCAGGGGCATCGGATGCGGGGAGAGCTTCAGGGAGCGGAACGATGATGACGGGAGACTTCGAGTCTTTCTCCGGTACTGCGACCAAAGGTTGCATCCCACACGCGTGGCCGAGTCAAATCATGTCAAGCGCACCGAGCGCGATCAGTGGATCTGTTATCAACGACGAGTGGGGAAGGGCGGGTCTAGCGAATCGCGTCCCGAGCGATTTCCGCGAATGGTTTGCGCGCTTCGCTTCGGATCCTAACGGCGCCGCGATGACGCCAAGAGCCTGGCAGCGTATCGCGGGCCTGCCGGCGATCCTGGAGGAGTGATGAGGGCGACCCGAGCCTTGGAGGCCCGCAACCAATGACGCCCGCTCTCTTTCCCGCTTTCTTCGAGGCCCTCTGGGGCTATCCGCCCTTCGCTTGGCAAACGCGGCTCCTCGAACGCGTCGTGGCCGACGGTTGGCCGTCCACCCTGGACCTGCCTACCGGCTCCGGAAAGACCGCCGCCCTCGACGTCGCGCTGTTCGCCCTCGCCCTTGATGCTTTCGAAGCGCCCGAGCGGCGCCGACAAGCACGTCGCATCGTGCTGGTCGTGGATCGCCGTGTGGTGGTCGACCAAGCCTATGTACGCGCCGTCGAGATTGCGACGAAGCTCGACGCAGCCAAGGATGGCATCCTGGTCGATGTCGCCGGCGCATTACGCCAGCTGTCTGGGTATCCGGACGGGCTGCCCGTCTTGCCAGCCATCCTACGCGGGGGCATGCCGCGCGAGACGGACTGGGCCAACGCGCCGAGCCAGCCCGTGATCTTGGTCTCGACGGTGGATCAAGTGGGGTCACGCTTGCTGTTTCGTGGCTATGGTGTCTCCGACGGCATGCGACCGGTTCATGCGGGCCTCTTGGGGCGCGACGTCCTTTACTTGCTCGACGAGGTGCACCTGGCGAGGCCCTTCGAGGAGACCTTGTCCGCGATCGCGACGTCCTACGGCGCCACCGCCGGTCTCTTGCCTCGTCCCCTGGTCTTCGTGCGCATGTCCGCGACGGTCGCAGAGGAGCGGGACGACGGATTCTTCGGGCTCGAAGACGCGGACCGGGAGCACGAAAGACTCCAACAGCGCCTCGAAGCCAACAAGCGCGCCGTGCTGCGGCTGGTCAATGCTCCCCGCGATCCAGCGAAGGTAGGCGAAGCGATCGCCAAGGCCGCCGTGCGCGAGGTGGAGCGGCTGGCTCAGGGGACACCGCGCGCCATCGCTGTCATCGTCAATCGGGTGAGCACCGCGGGGCAGATCGCCGTACTCGCCCAGGAGCGCCTCAAAGACTGGAAGGTGAGCTTGCTCACCGGCAGGATGCGTCCCCTCGATCGCGCCGAGAAGCAAGCGGAGGTCTTCGAGCGGATCCGGTCGGGGCGAAGTCGCCACGAAGCGGATGAGCGCGTCCTGTTAGTGTCCACTCAGGCCGTGGAGGCGGGAGCGGACTTCGACTTCGATGCCCTCGTGACCGAGTGCGCCAGCCTCGACGCCCTGCGCCAGCGCTTCGGGCGGCTCGACCGCGCCGGCGACTTGAAGGAGACGGACGCCGTCGTCCTGACGGCCTCCAGCAGTGTGGACGAGAAGTCCGATTCCGATGTCATTTACGGCTACGCTCTGCGCGAAACTTGGCGGTGGCTGAGCGCGGTCGGCGAGATGTCGGAAGAGCACGACGCGCGCGTCGTCGATTTCGGCATCGACGCCCTCGCGCTCAGGCTGTCCGAGCTGACACCAGAAGCTCTGAAGTCGCTCTTGCCTCCACGGACCGTTGCGCCCGTGCTCACGATGAGCCACCTGGACAGGTGGGTGCAAACCTCTCCAGCGCCTTCCGCGGATCCCGAGGTTGCGCCGTTCTTGCATGGCCCGGATCGGGGTACGCCGGAAGTGCAGATCGTGTGGCGCGCCGACTTCGATGACGTGCTCTTGAATGAAGAGCACCTCTGGCTACTCCGGGGCATGCTCGAGACGGTGCGGCCCAGCGCCCTTGAAGCGCTCTCGGTGCCGCTGTGGGCGGCGAGGGGTTGGCTTACGGCCGTGGCCGCAAGGCTGGAGACGCAGGTGCCTGACGCAGCTCTCCGGTCGTCAGAGCTGACGGACGTCGAGGGCGCAGCGAGGGTCGGCGATGACCCTCCGGAGAAGGTCGCGCCGGTCGTCCTGTGGCGCGGAGACAAGACGCGGGTTGCTCGTAAGTCGCCGGAGATATTGCCGGGAGACACGCTGGTCGTTCCGTCGACGTACGGTGGGTTGGACGCCCGATTCTGCTGCTGGGCTCCAGAGGCTGTCAGCGGTGTGCCTGATCGCGGCGATGAGGCGCAGCTCTTGCAACGAGGGCGGGCCGTGCTGCGTTGGCACCCAGCCGTCGTGCAAGCTTGGGGCGGGCAGTTGCCTGGCGCGCTCGCGGCGGGTCCGCAGGTGAGCCGCGGCGACGTCGACGAACGTGGACGCAGGGCGGAGCGGGACGCATTTCGAGCGTGGCGAAAGGCCGTGCTCGAAGAAAAAGCCGTTCCTGCCTGGGCGCGCGTCGCGCTGGAGGCGCTGGCGAAGCGACTCGACGTGTCTACGTTCGAGGGCCTTGTCAGGGCCCCGAAAGGAGTGGCCGATGCTCGGCTCCGAGAGGGGGGGAGCGACGAAGAGCTCGCGCCGTGGCGAGCGAGCTGGCAGGCGCAGCGGGTCTCGAGGAAGCAGCTTCAGTCGCTACGAGGCCTGCCGACGGTGCGAGCGATGGCCCTAGAGGTGCTGGAGACAGGCGTGGCGACGACCGAGGACGACGAGGGCAGCTTTCTCGGGAGCCCCTTTGCCTTGTCCGAGCACCTCGCCGGTGTGCGGGACTTCGCGGCGGCGTTCGCTCGGGCTCTGGCTCTTCCGGAGCGGCTCCGAGACGACCTTGCCCTAGCCGGGTGGTTGCACGACCTGGGCAAGGCTGATCCGCGATTTCAGCTGATGTTGCACGGAGGCGATCCTGTGCGGGAGGCGACCGCCTCGGAGTTCCTGGCCAAGTCTGTCGTCTCTGCGACGGACCCTGAAGCGCGTGAGCGAGCGCGCAGGCGATCCGGGTATCCTGTGGGCACGAGGCACGAGCTTATGTCCGTAGCCTTGATCGAAGGCAGCGAGACCTTGCGCGCCAGAGCTCATGATTGGGATCTCGTGTTGCACCTGGTGGCATCCCATCACGGCTGGTGTCGTCCCTTCGCTCCTCTGGCGCTGGACCCGGATCCCGTCGAGGTGAAAGCGCAGATCGGTGGGGTGGAGCTCCTGGGCCGGAGCGATCACGGACTGTCGCGAATCGATGCGGGCGTCGTCGAGCGCTTTTGGCGGCTCGTGCGCCGCTACGGATGGTGGGGGCTCGCCTGGCTCGAAGCAATCGTGCGGCTCGCCGACCATCGTGAGAGCGAGCGCGAAGCGCACGAGGCTGAGCGGAAAAGGAAGGAGAAGAAGGATGCCTGAAGCGACGGTCGAGCCGGAGGACAGGCAGCGTGACGAGACGACGGGTGCGCCGGACGGAGTGCTCCTCCCGGGCGTAGACGGTGGCACGCCGCTCGGGTTCTTCGCGGCGCTGGGGCTCCTGCGTCTCTTCGAAGAGCAGCAGGACGCCCAGGGGCCCAAATTGTCGTGGCGGCAGCTCGATGCTTGGCGCCCGGTCCTTCACGTCCCCGCCTCCTTCGACGACGTCGCCAGCGCGGTCGCAGACGACGCGCGGGCTTGGGCCGACTCTGCCCTCCTGAAGTTTCGGTACGTCAAGGTAGAGAAGAAGGGGCCGAAGACGGTGGGAGGGCTTAGGGCCCCCTTGGCGGTGGTTCGGGCTTGGCAGCTCGACCGGCGCAGGGCAGGGGACGAGCTCGCCCTGGAATACGCCGCCGCTTTGATGTGCGATGGGACGACGGAGACCGTCAAGGAGGCGGCGTCTCTGGACGACCACCGGAGAGCAGGCGTTGCCGTCTCGGCAGACGCGCCGCTCACGGAGTCCGTCGAGCGTAGCTTCTTCGACTTCACCGCGCGCAATGCCCAGTTCTTGGAGCAGGTGGAGCACATTCGCGGTTACTTGGACGCCGACAAGGTTCGAGCAGCTCTCGAGCGGGGCGAACCGGACGCCAAGGCGCCGCGTAGCTTGGATTGGGACCCTGCCGCAGACACTCCGGCAGCCATTTACACCGGCTACAGCCGTGGCTTTCTCCCCGTGCATGAGTGGCTCGCCTTTCGCGGGCTCGTCTACTTTCCGATCACCGGTGACGGCCGCCGCGTGCAGAGCACGGGCTGTGCTGGGCGCCGCCTAGCAGGTCAGTTCGCCTGGCCTCTCTGGACCGCAGCGCTAAGGG
>JAEWOQ010000206.1 GCA_023460875.1 Pseudomonadota bacterium | reverse complement strand
CCCCCCCCGCGCCCCCCCCGCCCCCCGCGGCCCCGCCCGGGGCGGGGGGGCGGGGTCCTTTACGCCGATCACGTAGGTGGGGATGTCGTCCGCCTCGAGGGCAGCGCTGACCGCGTCTACCACGTCGGGGATGGTATTGCCGGTGGTGCAGCCCTGGGGCACCCCGTCCGTGACCAGCACGAGCGCCACCTTCGCGTCCTGGTGCTCGTCGCGAAGCGGGCGTAGGGTCTCGAGGATGCCATCGACGACCGCTCGCGTCGGTGTGCCCCCGCGCCAGGGTCCGCCGCCGGGGCTCGGCACGGGATCCGTGTAGTCGCTCAGGCCCACCTCCTCCTCGTAGGCGGCGAGCGTCGCCGCGAAATCCCCGGAGGGCAGCGCCTGCATCGCGACGTCGGGATCGGCGTACGTGGCGGGGGCGCACTTGATCGAGCTGTCGGTGCCGGGCGACGGGAACAACGTCATCGAAGCATTGATGTTCGCGGAGGACGCGTCTCCGAAGAACTCGGTGGTCGCCTCCACCACGGGCGCCCACTTGACGGCCGGATCGTGATTCCAGAAGGGGCAATCCAGGTGACCCATGCTCCCGGACACGTCGAAGGCGAAGGCCAGGTAGATAGGGGCGAGCTCCGCCTGGCTCTCATTGCTCTCACAGGCCGGGCCGGCTCCCCCCTCGCCGTTCTGGGCGCCGCTGCCCAGGCCGCCCTCGCCCACCTGGAGACCTCCGCCGCTGCCGTCGCCGTTGCCGCCGCCAGAGGTCGCGCCGCTCCCGGAGGCCGCCCCCGAGCCGCCCCCTTCACTGCCGACCTCGGCCTGCTGACTACTGCAGGCCACCACGTAAGAGCCGAACACGAGGGCTGCGGCCGAGAGCAGCCCGACCGGCCCGACGCATTTGCGTAGGTACAATGACATGGGTCATCACACCCTAACGCGGGTGCGGGTCCACGAGGCGCCGATTCTTCCGCGGGCGGTCGGAAAGGTGGGACTCAGGGCGCCCGGGTGGGTGCCTCCGCGCTGCTCGTGGGCCGCGCCTTCACGGGCCGCGCCTTCACGGGCCGCGCCTTCGTAGGCAGCACCTTCGCGGGCAGCGCGACGCCGCCGATCGCTCCGGCCTCCTGCGGCGCCGGTACGCCCTCGTTGCTTCCGATGCCTTCCGGGGGGGCGTCTGGCGGCATGCGCGTCCACCAAGACACCGCCGCAGGAGTCCACAGGCGCTCGTCGATCCGCGTGAAGCTCACGACGAAGACGTCGCTGTCGCCATAGTGGATGCACACGTCGCTGTCCCCACAGCGCTCATACTGCGGCTCCGCGATAGCGAAGAAGCCGTAGAGCTCCCCCGCCGTCGACACCGGCATCTCCGCTTGCGCCGAGGCCAGCGGCACGAAGGCGGCGTCGAAAGCGCTGCTGGCCAGCTCTCGAATGTCCGGCGCGATCGCGATGTGGAATTGAGCCAGCTGCCGCTGCTCGTCGGCGTCCTCTGGAGTGGCCGCGTCGACGCTGCCCACGAGGCGCGCGTTCGCCGGACCGGGCGGCGCTCCATCGGGCAGGCCTCCCAGGCTCGCATCGAAGGCTTGGTGCAAACGTTGCCGGTGATCCCGATAGAACCCGTCCGCCACCGTCACCAGCGCCTGGCCCACCGAGGGCGCCGCCGTGCGGGTCAGCAACGCCCTTCGATCCGCGATGCTCTCCCGAAAATCCCGGACCTCGACGATCTCGGTGATCTCCGCGGGCTCGGTCGGCTCCGCAGGGCTCGCGGCCCGTGCCCCCTGCGGGGTGCCGGGCTCCACCCGCTCCCCCGCGCAGCCCACCATGACCAGGACAGCTGCCACCAGCCCGACCAGCTCACTCCGACGCGTCGCCATCACGCTCCGTTACGGACCGATCCCGGCGGTCTTGCCTCCCCTGGCCCCCTCGAGCCCGATCAGAGACTGGGTGGCGCCGGGGCAGGCAGCCCCAGAGTGCTACAGAGCTCCGCTCCGATGCTGGCACCTCGCTGTTCGAGGCCCGCCCGGAGGGCCGTCAGAGCCTCCAGCCCCCCCGCACCAGACAGGCCGAGGTGGCCCCGCAGGTGGATATACAGCTTCAGCTTGGGTTCGGTCCCGCTCGGGCGCACCAGGATCCGTCCGCCGAGCACGGCGCCCGGCGCTGGTCCGCTGGCATCGCCCGCAGACTCATCCGCGCTGCCCAGCTCGAGCTGCAACAGATCCTGCGCGCCGAGGTACGCCGGCCGCTGCTCCGCGCCGGATGAGTAGTCGATCCATCCCAGGATCGGGACACCCCCGAGCACCTGCGGAGGAGCTCTTCGTAGCTGCGCCAGCGCCGCGCGCATCCGCAGCGGGCCCTCCGCGCCCGTCGACCGGACGCTCGTCGGGCAGCTGACCCACAACCCGAACCGCTCGAACAGGGACAGGAGCTGCTCGGCGACCGTGAGGTCCCGTGCTCGCAGGGAGCGCGCCAAGTCCACGAAGCGAACGGCAGCGCTGATGCCGTCCTTGTCCCGTACTCGCTCGTCCGCGGCGTAACCCAAAGCCTCTTCGTAACCGAACACGAACCGCTCATCGGCGCCGAGGTACTCCGGAACCCGGCACAGCCACTTGAACCCGGTGAGCGACCGCGCCACCCGCGCCCCGTGGCTCGCCGCTACCTCCTCGAGCCACGGAGACGACACGATGGAAGAGCTCACCACAGGCCTCTGCACCCCTGCGAGCGCCGCCTCCGTCAGCAGGTGGTCCGCCAACAGCACCCCCACCTCGTCGCCGCTGAGCCGCCTCCACGCGTCCCCTTCCGGGACACACACCGCCAGGCGATCCGCGTCCGGATCGTTCGCGAGGGCGAGATCGCTGCCCGCGCGGGCGGCCAAGGCCAGGAGCGCGTCCAGGGTGCCCGGCTCCTCGGGGTTGGGGAAGCGCACCGTCGGGAACGTGCCGTCGGGCTCTGCCTGCTCGTCGACGACGGCGAGCTCTGCCCGTCCCGTGGCCTCCAGGGCACGGCGAATGGACTGCAGCCCCACCCCGTGCAAGGGCGTGTACGCCACCCGCAGCGGGGCGCCCGCCGTGGGCACGACGCTCCAAGGCGCGAAGTAGGCGTCGATGAGCTCCTGCGAGATCGGTCGCGCGCGTTCGAGCGCGAGCACCATGCCGTCTGGCGGGGGGGCCTCGTCCATGAGCGCGCGGATGCGCACGTCCCAGGGCGCGACGATCTGCACCCCGCGATCGTCGTAGACCTTGTACCCGTTGTCCTCGGCGGGATTGTGACTAGCCGTGACCACCACGCCCGCCGCCGCGCCGCGAGCGCGACAGGCAAAGGCCACCCAGGGGGTAGGGCAGGGCTCTCCGAAGTAATGTACGGTCAACCCCTGCCCCGAGAGCACCGCCGCCGTGTCCTGGGCGAACGCGCGGCTCGTCGGGCGCGCGTCGAACCCTACGATCACCGGCCGCCCTGCGAGGCCCTCCTCCCTCAGGAACGCGCCGAGGGCCCACGCCGCCCGACGCACCACGGCGCGGTTCATGCG
>JAEWOQ010000205.1 GCA_023460875.1 Pseudomonadota bacterium | reverse complement strand
GTGGGGGCGGGGACGTTCCTGCTCGCGGCCGCCCAGGTGCCGCGCGTCGTCTGCCATGAAATCGAGGGGCACCTGGCGCCCCGCGTCGCTGCCCTCGGAGAGCGCCGCGCGCTATTTCGGGTAGGGAGCGCCGGGGCGGGGGAGGACGAGGAGGGGCGCGCGCTGCTCCTCGAGGAGCGGCGCGGTTTCCTGGATCCGGGGACGCTCGTCGGCGCGACGCGGAGGCGCGAGCTCGCGCTCCGGCATCTGGTGGCCCACGCGACCCGGGCTGGCGCCGACTTCGTGGAGCTCATGCGCTCCCTGCTCCAGCACGGCGCGCCCGTCGCGCGGGCTTACCGGACGTGTGAGCGGGCGCTCCGCGGCGGCGGGTTGGGACGCGAGCTCGCCTATCTGCCCGCTTACGGGCGCGTGCGGCGTGCCTTCGCCGAGGCGCCGTCCCTCGAAGACTGGATGCGGCGCGGTCGCGTCTCCCTCGAAGCCGCTCGAGCCCTCGAGGCCCTTGAGCAGGCCTGAGAGCCGTCAGCGCAGGTCGACGACGACGGGGACGTGGTCGGACGGCTTGTCCTTGGCGCGGGCGTCTTTGTCCATCCAGCAGCCGGACAGTCGCCGGGCCAGGGGCTCGGTAAGGAAGGCATAGTCGATGCGCAGGCCTCGGTTGCGACGAAAAGCGCCGGCGCGATAGTCCCACCAGCTGAAGTGCTGCCCTTCGTGCTCGACCTGTCGAAAGGCGTCGACGAGGCCGAAGGCGAGGAGACGCTCCAGCGCGGCGTGCTCCGCCGCAGAGAAGAAGAGCTGTCCGCGCATGCGCTCTGGCTCGAAGACGTCGCGCTCGTCGTGGGCGATGTTGAAGTCGCCGCACAACAGGAGCTCGCCATCGGGGTGGTAGCGCTGGTCGAGGGTCTCACGCAGGCGCTCGAGCCAGCGGAGCTTTTCTTCGTAGGAAGGGGAGTCGAGGGCCTTGCCGTTGGGGACGTAGGCGGAGAGGAGCCGAACACCGGCGACTGTGCCGGCGATGAGTCGTTTGTCGTCTTCGGGCTCCGCCCCCACCAGGCCCACCTGCACGTCCTCGATGGGGTGCCGCGACAGGATGGCGACGCCGTTGTAGGTCCGCTGGCCGCACTTGGCGACCTCGTAGCCCAGGCGCTGGAAGGCCTCCGTGGGAAACTCGTGGTCGGCGACCTTCGTCTCCTGCAGACACAGGGCGTCGGGCTGGTGCTCCCGGAGCCACTCGACCACCAGCTCGAGGCGGGCGCGGATGGAGTTCACGTTCCAGGTGGCCAGGCGCATGGGGGCTCCTTAACAGCGGTAGCCAGGAGCTCAAGGGGGGGCCGAGCTGCGGGCCAGCCGCGAAATGGGGGTGATGGCGGGGGCAGCGGGGGCGGGCGCTCCGTGGGCTGAGCTCTTGCCTTGAGGGCCCTCGACGCGCTAGGCGGTGCCAGCGCAGGTCTGCGTGGGCCTGGCTGATCGAGGACTTTTGGTGGCACGCCCGCTTTATTCATCTCCTCGGCTCGCCCTGGTGTGCCTGTCCCTCCTCGTGGGCACATCGCCCGCCTTCGCGCAGGCAGAAGGACACGGAGCGGGGGAGCAACGAGCGCCCGCGGACACGTCCACCCAAGAGGGGGAGGGCAAGCCGCGCGTCGTCGCCCCGGAGCTCGTCCACTACGAGCCGCCCATGTATCCGCCGGACGCCTTCGAGCAGGGCCTGGAGGCGCAGGTGCGGTTGGTGATCACCGTGAGCGAGACGGGAGCGGTCACCGAGGCGGAGGTCGTGGACCCCATGGGGCACGGCTTCGACGAGGCCGCTCGGACCGCGGCTCTCCAGCTCCGCTTCGAGCCGGCGACCGTCGATGGTGTGCCGCGGACGGTCCGCATCGGCTTCGAGTACAACTTCACCGTCGACGAGGTGGTGGACGCAGAGGAGCCCGAGGTGCCGACCCTCGGAGAGCTGGGGGGCGAGCTGCTGGTGAGCGGCGCAGACGTGCCGCTGCCGGGCGTGTCGATCACCGTGACGGACGCCTCCGGGGCCGTCTATCCCGCGCGGACGGACGATCAAGGCCGCTGGCGGCTCGAGAACCTCCCCGCGGGTCCTTATCGGGTCGAGGTGAGCCTCGACGGCTTCACGCCGCTGCAGCTGGAAGAAGAGGTCGTCGCCGGGGAGGCCACGGACGTCGTGTACCGCCTCGCGCCAGCCAGCGACGAGATGGAGATCGTGGTCGCGGGGGAGCGTCCACCGCGAGAGGTGACCCGCCGCGTGCTGCAGCGCCGGGAGATCGAGCGCGTCCCAGGGACGGGCGGTGACGCGCTGCGCTCCCTCCAGAGCCTGCCCGGGGTCGCGCGCCCCCCGGGTCTCGCGGGCTTGTTGATCGTCCGCGGCTCGGCGCCCCAGGACACTCAGACGTTCGTGAACGGCGCGAACGTGCCCCTCATCTACCACTTCGGCGGGCTCTCGAGCGTCGTGCCCACGGAGCTGCTCGATCGCATCGACTTCTACCCGGGCAACTTCTCGGTGCGCTACGGCCGAGTGATGGGCGGCATCGTGGACGTCAGCCTGCGCTCCCCGAACACCGAGTGCTACGGCCCCTACGGTGAGCCGCTGTCGACTCCGAGCGGCGCGCCGGTGACTGGCTGCTATCACGGGATGGCGCAGCTCGATCTGATCGACGGGCGCTTCCTGCTCCAGGGTCCCGTCGGCAAGAGCAAGGAGTGGAGCTTCGCCGTCGCAGGGCGGCGGAGCTGGATCGACAGCTGGTTGGGCCCTGCCCTGGACGCGGGTGGGGCGAGCGTCACCAGCGCGCCGGTCTACTACGACTATCAGGTGATCGTCGATCGGAACGCTGGACCCGGCGACAAGCTGAGCCTGCGCTTCTACGGCTCCGACGATCGCTTCCAGGCGGTGTTCAAGGATCCGGCGGCTCAGGAGCCAGGCTTCGGCGGCAACCTGCGCTTCGGGACGGCCTTCTATCAGGGGCAAATCCTCTATCAGAAGGAGCTCTCTCCGAAGGTCACCCTCGACACGATGGTCTCCGTCGGCAAGATCCGCCTCGACTTTGGCGTAGGCGGGAACCTGGCCTTCGATCTGACCCAGTACCCGATCATGGGTCGCAGCGAGGTCGGCTTCAAAATCAGCGACACTGCACGGTGGAACGTCGGCGTCGATTTTTTGCTCGCCCCCTACGAGACCGTGGTCCGGGCACCGCAGCCGCCGCGCCCCGGCGAGCCGAACCCGGGCCCCCTCGTGAGCCAGCAGCCCCTCGAGACGGCCGAGACGGGCTTCGCTTATCGCCCGGCGTGGTACACGGATCTGGAGTGGCAACCCACGAAGCGCTTGCGGGTCGTGCCTGGGGCGCGCATCGACTACGCCCGTGACAGCGGGCGCGCGGATCTCAGCCCGCGCCTCAACGCTCGTTATGCCTTGGTGCTCCCGGAGGACGGCTTCTGGGGAGGGAAGGCCCTCGGCACCACCCTCAAGGGCGGGGTAGGGCTGTTCGCGCAGCCCCCCGAGTTCCAGGAGACGAACCCCGTCTTCGGGACCCCCTTCCTCCAGTCCAATCGCGCGATGCACTACGCGGTCGGCGTCGAGCAAGGCCTGTCGGAGCAGGTCCTGCTGAGCGTCGAGGGCTTCTACAAGGACATGAGCAACCTGGTGAGTCGGGTGCCCGGCGCGCAGGGCAATTTCGTGTACGGCAACACCGGGTCCGGCGAGGTCATCGGCCTAGAGACGCTGCTCAAGTACAACCCCGACGAACGCTTCTTCGGTTGGCTCGCCTACACGGTGTCGCGGAGCACGCGGCGGGAGTCTCCCGCGGAAGAAGAGCGCTTGTTTCAGTACGATCAGACCCACAACCTGATCGTCCTTGGCAGTTATCGGCTCGGCCGAGGTTGGGAGGTGGGGGCGCGCTTCCGCGTCGTGTCAGGGCCGCTGCAGACGCCGGTCATCGCCCATCCGGGGCTCTCCGCCCTGTACGCTGCGGACGCGGGGACCTACGTGGCCCAGCAGGGGACCCCCTACAGCGAGCGCATGCCGGTGTTCCACAATCTGGACGTGCGCCTCGACAAGCGTTGGCAGTTCGAGACCTGGCGTCTGTCCACCTACCTGGACGTGCAGAACGTCTACAACAATCCCGCCACCGAAGGCTTCGTGTACAACTACAACTACACGCAGCGGGGGTACCAGACGGGGCTGCCCATCATTCCGTCCATCGGCGTGCGAGGGGAGTTCTGATGAAAGCGCGTCTCGTCTGGATGAGCTTCGCCCTGACCTTGCCGTTGGGAGGGTGCGGCCCAGAGCTCGAGCGGATCAGTGAGGTCACGGGGCTGCGCGTGATCGGGGTGCAGAAGGATGTCCCCTACGCGGCGCCGGAGACGGACGTCGAGTTCCGCCTGCTCTGGGAGGACGCGGCCGGCGATACGCCGCGGGAGACGGAGCGCTTCTGGATCGGCGGGTGCAACAACCCTCCCGGGGACATCTACGCGGGCTGCTTCCCGCAGTGGCTCGAGGCGCTCGGGGATCCGGGCGACGAGGACGACGGAGAGGGGCAGGGGCCGAATCGGCTCCTGGCGCAGGGAGATCGCTTCGTCACCCAGAGCGCGCCCATCCGGGAGACGCCGCCGGTGCCGGGTCAACCCCGCCACGGCCTGAGCATCGTCTTCTTCGGGGTGTGCGCCGGGCAGCTGGACTGGGAGGGCTGGAGCCTGCGGCTGCGCCGTGGCCAGATCGACGACCTGGGCAGCGCGCTGCCTTACTGCCTCGATCCGCGTACGGGGGAGCCCGCGGCGCCGGGCGACTACGTCGTCGGGTATTCGTCCGTGTACAGCTACGCAGAGGAGCGCTACCGCAACGCCAACCCCGTCCTCGGCGACGAGGAGAGCGGCGCCGTGTTCCAGATCGACGGGGTCGACGTCGAGGCCGACTGCGTCGGCGAAGGGTGCGTGTGCCTCGACGAAGGCACAGACGACGAGCCCTGCCGCACGCCGTTCCCGGTCCCGGAGCTCACGGGCTGCGAGCCTGGGGTGGCGTGCATCGACGCTTGCGCCGCCGACGGCGACCCGAGCTGCCCGGAGGTGGATCTCCGCCCCGTGCTCCTGCCGGAGCTCAACGTGGAGCAGAACGTGATCGCCCAGGAGGTCTTCGGGCGAGACATCGAAGAGGCGATGTGGATCAGCTACTTCGTCGATCGGGGAGCGCTCCGCTCGGATCTGCGCCTCCTGAACGACAGTGAGACCGGCTGGAATGACGACTACTCGACGAAGTTCTTCGCGCCGCGGGAGCCGGGACCCCTACGGATCTGGGCGGTGGTGCGGGACAACCGCGGGGGCGCCAACTGGGTACGCGTCCCGGCCTACGTGCGCTGAGCTGCATCGAGCCGCTGGCTGCATCGAGCCTGAGTCGTTGTCTCACCCGGAGCTGGCGTCGGCTGAGTCGTCTCGAGGCAAGGCCGTGCTCCAGGCGCGCTCCTCAGAGATTCCCGGAAGGGGCCACCGAAGACGACGCGTTCGCCGTCGTGGTGGGGGGCGCCTGGACGACCTTGTTCCCATAGGCTGGGGGGGGCGCGACGTGCGGGACCCGGGTGCGCTCCTTGGTCTCCTCCTGATGGGCCTGCTTCGGAGGAGGCTCGGGGGGTGGGACCGGGCGAGCGGCGCACGCAGCGCTCCCCAGGAGGGTCACGACCCCCAGGAATCCCAACCGAGTACGAGAAAAAGCACGGGCCACTCTAACTCATACTAGCAGGTCCCCCGGACGTCGCCAGCGCCGGCCTGCTGGAGTCCGCGCGCTGTCTGCGCGGCGTGTTCTGGCGAGGCATCTCGTCGCCGCTGCTCTGCTGGAGGTTTCGGGTTTGCTGGTCTGGTTTGCTTGCCCTGGTCAGGTTTGCTGGTCTGGTCAGGCCCAGCTGTAATGGGGGCGTGTTGCGGCTCATCTTCGCGCTGGTGGTGAACACCTTCTTGTTGTTGTTCTTGCCGTTGCGGCTCTGGCGGCGTCGTCGTGCGGCGGGGCGAGCTGGGTGGGTGCGCCTGCGTGTGGACGGACCGCTGCTCGACCTTCCGCGACCGCGCAAGCACTGGGCAGAGCTCCTGAAGTCCCGCGGGCAGAAACAAGAGCTGAACCTCTACCGGCTCGGGCAGGTCCTCGATGAGCTGGCCTCCGACGAGCGCGCGCGGGGGGTGCTGGTGACCTTGGCGTCGGTGGGCGGGGGAGCCGCGCGCCTGCGCTCCCTGCGGGACCTGCTCGAGGGGCTACGGGCCCGGGGCAAGCACGTGGTCGTCCATCTGCCCCACGGCGCCTCTCTCCGAGAGCTCACAGTGGCGGCCGGCGCGGACGCGCTCTGGATGGATCCCGCGGCGTCCATCGCGCCCTTGGGCGTCGCGGCGTCGGTGCCCTACGTCAAGGACGCCCTCGACCGGGTCGGCGTCGAGGCGGAGGTATACGCGCGCGGCCGCTACAAGACCGCCGCCGAGAACCTGACCCGCGGCACCATGAGTGAGCCGCAGCGACAGCAGCTCGGAGAGCTCCTCGACGACCTCTTCGAAGATGGGGTGTCGGCCCTCGCCGCGGGTCGTCGCGTGGAGCGCGCGCGGGCGCTGGAGTGGATCGAGCAGAGCCCCTGGCCTGCGCGGGGCGCGTTGGCGCAGGGCATCGTGGACGCGCTCGTGACCGACCAGGAGCTCACGGAGCGCCTCCTGGCCTGGCCCGGTGTGCCGACGGCCCCCCAAGCGCCTGGAGACGCGCTGCCAGCAGGAGGGGCGGGAGGTCACCGCGTCCCCGTGCGGCCGGAGCCCGTCGAGATCGGGACCTATGCGCGCCGCCGACGAGTTCGGTTCATCCCTTGGCGAGTCCGCAGCTACGTCGCCGTGGTCGATGTGCATGGCGCCATCGTGTCCGAGGCTCGGCCGGGGGCGGTCGTCGCCGCGGAGCGCCCGCTGGTGCACGCCCTCGAGCGGGCCCGCAAGGATCCACGAGCCCGCGCTGTCCTGCTCCACGTGGACTCGAGGGGAGGCGGCGCACTGGCGTCGGCCCGCATCCTACGAGCGGTGCGGCAGGTCCGCGCCGTGAAGCCCGTCGTGGCCTACTTCTGCGACGTCGCTGCGAGCGGTGGGTACATGATTGGAGTGGGAGCGCAGCGCATCGTGGCTCAGCCCGTCACCCTGACGGGATCGATCGGTGTCGTCGCCACCAAGCCTGTCGCGGGCGAGCTCCTCGGACGGCTGGGGGTGCAGCTCGAGACGATCCGGCGGGGGGAGCGGGTCGACATGTTCTCCCCGGCGCGCAAGCTGCGCCCGGACGAGCGCGAGGCGTTCGAGCGGGAGCTCGAGGCCGTCTATGCCGACTTCATCCGTGTGGTGGCGGAGGGGCGGGGGCGGAGCGACGAGGAGATCCGGCG
>JAEWOQ010000204.1 GCA_023460875.1 Pseudomonadota bacterium | reverse complement strand
GGCGCCGCCCGCGGCGAGCCCCGTCCACGCGAGCCGCTCGGCTCGTCGACCGTCGCGCTTGACGCCGCGGAGCTCGTCGCACACGGCGCTCGTCGTCCCGGTGCAGGCGTCGGGCGACAACGTCCCGCGCAGGTCCGCTGCGTCCGCCGCGAGCGCGTCCCTCCGAACCAAGAAGTACGTGCCAGCCCCGAGCCCGGCGACGGCGAGCGCGCCGCTCCCGATCACGACGGGCCATTTCAACGACGCGACCGAGTCGCCCGCGTCGTCCTCGGGAGAACCGCTTCGCGGGGCGCCGGGGGAGCCCGTGGCCTGGCCGGAGGTGGCAGGGGGAGGGGAGAGCACGAAGTCGAGGTGCCGCAAATCGCCCGCGCCGATCTGCACCTGCTGCGTCACGGGCTCGAAATCGGGGGCCGCGACCTGGACGGTGCGAACCCCCGGATCGACGAACACGCTGGAGCCGAGGGGGGTCTCCCCGACCCTCGCCCCGTCGACGCGCACCTCCGCGTCCGCGTTCGCGCGGATCTCGAGGGTCCCGATGTGCTCCTTCGCGAGCTCGAGCAGCTGCGTGGCGCGGGCGAGGTTCGCGGGGGCCTCTCGCGCGGCCGCGTTGCGCACTCCGAAATCCAGATGCTCGGCGGCGTCCCGATACCTCTCGAGGTTCAGCTCGACCTGCCCCAGGAGGAGCGCCACGTCGTAGGAGCGCTTCTCCTGCCAGAGGGCGCTCAGGACCTCCAGAGCCTGGTGCCAGTCCTTCGCCTGGATCGCGGCGAGCCCCTCCTTGAAGCGGCCATGGGCCTCCTCCGGCAAAGGCTCGGCCCAGGCGGTCGTCGAGGCCGACAGCAGGCAGAGGAGGCAAAGGAGTCCGGTGGAGCGGCGCATGGGTCCTCAGTGATTCGCTCGGTGATTCACAAGCCCGTGATCGGCGTCTCGATGTCGATCTCCCGGGACCTCGGCTTCGTTGGAGCGGGAGCCTTCGCCGCCTGTCGCGCTGGTTCGCGGCGATGGGGCCGTGGCGTGTCGAGGCTCGAGGCCTCGTCCGGAGAGCGCGTGGGTGCGCTGCCGACCTGCAGAGGTTCCTCTGTCCCCTGGCTGGGCCTCGTGGGGTCCGAGGGACCATCGCCGGTCTCATCCTGGGGAGACGTCGTCTGCGGGGGCGGCGTGGCTCGAGCTGTCAGGGATTGGGGCTCGAGGGCCTTGCTCTCACGGGCTTTGCTCTCGCTGGGCCCGTTCTCGCTGGCCCGGTTCTCGCTGGCCCGGTTCTCGCTGGGCGCCTCGCTGTTGTCCGTGGGCTCCAGCCCGATCGTCGCCGAGGGAGGGGAGGCGCTCCAGAGCACTCCAACGACGAGGGCCATCATCCCCACCGTCGCGAGCGCCAGCCGCGGCCCGCGACGCCGAGGCTCGCCTGGACTCTTGGTTGAGGGTGTCGAGGACCCTTCGACCCTCTGGGACGTCGCGGCGACGCCCTGGTCGGGCTCGACGGTGGCCTCCTGACCTTCACCCAGACCAGGCGGCATCGTCGTCACCTTGTCCTTCTCGTCGAGGCGCTGTAGCGGCTTCTCGGCCAGCTCCTTCAGCAAGTCTGGGTCGATGTGATGCCACCCGAACCGAAACGGGTCCTCCGTCTCGTAGTCTTGCGGACCCTGCGCGTCGCCGACCCCTCCAACGAGACTCGGCCCGCCCGAGTCGGCTTCGGCGGCGGTGCCCAAGGGCATCGTGGCCCCGCTCAACACGGAGCGCACCTTCGGGCGCTTGGATTCTGGCTCACTCATGGGAACGGCCCCCTTGCCCCGGGGCGACGCCCACTGTCATATGACAGCGCCGCAGCCAAGGGAATGCGCCAGCAGACGTCGGCATCAGCGCTCGCTCCTCTGGATCCAGGGCGTCAGGTCTGACGCTGAAGGGCTCGTCTTGGGTGATGTGCGTGCCGCTGGTGTCTTCGAGGGCGCCGTTTGGGTTGCTCGTGGCGTCTTCGCTGGTGTCTTCGAGGGCGCCGTTTGGGTTGCTCGTGGCGTCTTCGCTGCTGCTTTGGCTGGCGCCGTTTGGGTCACCGGGGCCGCCGTCACCGTCACCGTCTCTTCGGGGGCGGGTGGATCCAGAGGCTCCGCTCCGTGAACGCCCGCTGTCGCCGGGGAGGCTGGCTCGTGCTCCACCGGAGGTGTTCGCGGGGCTTCGGGCTCCTCCGTCGTCGCGGGCGGGCCAGATCGAGGAGGAGCGGGCAGCAACAGCCCCAGGGAAGCGCCAGCGAGCGCACCCGCCGCGAGCCCGCCTGCCGCGACCACGATCCTCATGGGCCAAGATCGGAAAGGAGCTGGCTGGTGCTCCGTGGTGAGCGGTGGGTGGCGTCGTACGGGGGCGATGGAACGGGGCGCTGGCTGCGTGAGGGGCGGTGGAGCTGCGGGTTTGGTGAGGGTGACGACGCGGATCGAGCGCGAGGAGTCTCCCGGATCGCCAGCGACGGCCGCGCGCGCCGCTGCGTCGTCGGCCTTCGTCTCCTGCTCGCTTTCGAAGGATGCACCGACCTCGAGGAGCGCCGGCCCACGATGGGAGGCCGTCGTGCGAAGTCCCTCGAGCCCCCCGAGGCTCGCGTGGGTGAGCGCGCTCCGCATGACGTCCTCGGTGGCGGCCAAGTCGCGGGGAGGTGGGGCGTCGGGGAAGTCGGCGAGGTACCGCGCTCGATAATATCGGATCAAGGCGATGACGTGGCGCGCCGACTCGGGGCGATCGCCTGGGTCCTTCGCCAGGAG
>JAEWOQ010000203.1 GCA_023460875.1 Pseudomonadota bacterium | reverse complement strand
GCGTTCACAGCGGGCGAGCCGCTCCGTCGCCTCGAGCTCGGCCTCCCAGCGCCGCGCGCCTGGGCCAGCCAAGTCTTGCAACGTCGGGGCGACCACCCCCGTCAGGCCGGCGTCCAAGAGGCCCTCCGCCACCGCCTCCCCGAAGTAATAATGATCCCGCACCTCCGCGCTGCCCGCCAGCAGCCACTCGTAGGCGCCCATGCGGGTGAACGCGCGCACGTCCTCCGCGGACAGCGCCGCCTCCAGACGGAAGAAGAGATCCGTCACCACGTTGCCCCCGCGGGCGGCCGCCGAGGCGACACCACGGAACGCGCCCATGGCGAGGTGGGTGTGGGCGTTGACGAAGGCAGGCGCGAGCACGCGCGCCCCGAGCTCGTGGATGACCGCCCCGGGGGGAGCTACCTCATCGAGCGCCCCTACCCGAGTGATGGTCGTCCCTTCGATCCAGACGGCGGCTGGGCGCACCTCGATCCGCTCGCCGTCGCTCACGACCGCCCGCTCCGCGCGCAAGATCTCGAGGTGTGGCGTCCCCATCGCCCTGAGGTACTCTCCCGAGCATCCGGAGGCAAAGTGAGCGAGTCTTTCAAGGTCGAGTCCTGCTTCTCCAAGCGTGCGAAGGGCGCCCTGTCCCTCGTCCCCGTGTACCAGGCCGACTATGGCGCCTGGCTGGCACGGCAGCCCTCCTCGGTCCGTGCGTGGCTCGAGACCACCCGCGCCCTGCTGAGCCCCGGTGACGACGGCACCGAGCCCAAGGTCGGAGCCCACGCGCTCCTGCCAGGCTCCGACGGCGCGCTCGGTCAGGTGATCGTCCTCGATCAGCGGCGCCCCTCCCCTTGGGACTACGCCGCGCTCCCCGGCAAGCTGCCCCCCGGTACCTACGCGGCCCCGGACGGGCTCGACGCCGAGCGGGCCGCGGCGCTCTGCCTCGGGTGGGCGCTGGGGAGCTATCGCTTCGAGCGCTACAAGTCCAAGAAGAAGACCACTCCCGAGCTGGTGTGGCCCGACTCGGTGCGCCCAGAGGAGGTGCTCGCCCTGGCGGAGGCCATCTGCCTCTGCCGTGATCTGATCAACACGCCCGCCGAGGACATGGGCCCCGCCGATCTCGCGGAGGCGGGCCGCACGCTGGCCAAGCGCCACGGCGCCCGCTTCTCGTGCGTCGGCGGCGACGCGCTCCTCCGAGAGGACTACCCCGCCATCCACGCGGTGGGGCGCGCCAGCAGCCGTGAGCCGCTGCTGTTCGACTTCGTCTGGGGCAAGCCCAAGCACCCCAAGCTGACCCTCGTCGGCAAGGGCGTGTGCTTCGACA
Organism: Pseudomonadota bacterium; assembly: GCA_023460875.1. GTDB lineage: Bacteria > Myxococcota_A > Polyangia > Polyangiales > Polyangiaceae > NIC37A-2. Next base: position 12,683 of record JAEWOQ010000203.1, on the reverse strand, counting down.
CGGGCGGCCTCGACATCAAGCCGTCGGGCAACATGCAGCTCATGAAGAAGGACATGGGCGGCGCGGCCCTCGTCCTGGGCCTGGCCCACGTGATCATGAGCCGGAACCTGCCCGTGCGCCTGCGGGTGCTGGTGCCCGCGGTGGAGAACGCCGTCTCCGGCAACGCCATGCGCCCCCTCGACGTGCTCCAGACCCGCAAGGGCATCACCGTGGAGGTGGGCAACACGGACGCCGAGGGACGCCTCATCCTCTGCGACGCCCTGGCCGAGGCGGAGCGCGACGAGCCCGATCTGCTCATCGACGCCGCCACCCTCACCGGCGCCGCTCGGGTCGCCCTCGGCACGAGCCTGCCCGCGCTCTTCGCCCGACGGGACGAGACCGCGCGCGCGCTGGTGCTCTCCGGCGACGACGCTCACGATCCGCTGTGGCGCCTGCCGCTCCACGCTCCCTATCGACGCCTGCTCGACAGCCGCGTGGCGGACCTCAACAACATCTCCGATGGCCCCTTCGGGGGCGCGATCACCGCCGCGCTCTTCCTCGGCGAGTTCGTCGCGCAGGATCGGGATTGGGTGCACATCGACACGATGGGCTTCAACCTGAGCGCCCGTCCTGGCCGCCCCTATGGCGGCGAAGCCCTCGGCCTCCTCGCCCTCGCGCGCATGCTCGAGGAGCGCTACGGCGGCAGCGCGGAGGAGCTCACCTCGGAGGAACCCGCGCCCGAGCTGCCCCGGCCCTCCGCGCGCAAGAAGCGCTCCAAGAAGGCGGAGAAGAAAGGCTCCGAGAAAAAGAAGAAGAAGAAGGCGAAGAGATGAGCGCCCTCCGCCTCGGGATCGTGACGGACGTCCATCTCGGCCCCGAGGCGCGCCACGAGGGGCGGCTCCGCAAGCTCTCTGCCCACGCCGAGCCGCTGCTCCGGGAGTTCGTCGAACGGATGAACGACGTCGATCGCCCCGACCTGGTGGTGAACCTCGGAGACGTCGTCGAGGACGAGTCCCCCGCGCTCGATCGGGAGCGCTACGCTCGCTTCACGGAGCTCCTCGGCGCCGCGACGGCGGAGCGCGTCCACGTGGCGGGCAACCACGACCAGATGCACCTCGCCGACCGAGAGCTCGCCGCGCTGATGGGCCTGGATGGCGACTTGTGGCGCAGCTTCGATCGAGGAGGCTGGCACTTCATCGTGCTGTGCACGCGCTACGTGCCTGGACGCAGCGTGCACCTCCCGCCGGACCAGATCGCGTGGCTCGAAGAGGATCTGGCGAAGACCCGCCTCGACACGCTCGTGCTGGTGCACCATCCGCTCTGCGAGATGGATTGCCGCGGGAACCGCTGGTTCGAACGGCAGCCGCACCTCTGCCGCGTGGCCGAGCGACGCCAGGTGCGTCGTGTCCTCGAGGCGAGCGGGAAGGTGCGCGCCGTGTTCTCGGGGCACGCCCATTGGAACCACCTGAGCGTGATCGGAGGCATCCCTTACGTGACCCTCCAGAGCCTGATCGAGAACCTCGACGAGGACGCCCCCGGTCGCCCGGCGCGGGCCCACGCCCTCGTCGAGCTCACCTCGAGCAGCCTGCGCTGCGAGATCCGGGGCGAGGAGCCCTGCCGCTATCGGTTCTCCTGGTAGGGCCTGCTGGTAGGATCAGCTCGTCGAATCGGCTCGTCGAATCGGCCCGGCCAGCGCGGGACTCAGAAGGTGCCCTGCATCCACACCCCACCGCCCCCGGGGAGCGCAGAGGGGCTCACCGTCCAGGCGGTGCTCGTCGCGGGCTTCACCTCGGGACGAGTGAAATAGAAGAAGGCCGCGGCGCCGCCGGCCCCCAGCGCGCTCCCGAAGAGGATGTCCGTCACCAGGTTCATCGTCTGCCCTTGGTTGCGCAGCTCCCGGGCGCGCGCCTCCGACTCCACGTCCGTCACCCGGGCGTTGGCGTCGTCGTAGGCCCGCTGCTTGCCGAGCGCGAGCACCCCCATCACCGCGCCGCTCGTCGCCAGAGCTCCCGCGGCGGCCAGGCTGATGTACACGGACGAGGGCACCGGTCGGTGCACGCCTCCGTCGCTCATCTCGGCGCTGGGGGTGAACGTGGGAGCCGGCTCAGCTGCCTTCTTGGGCTGGAGGCTGAACGTGTGCTCCGCGCTGCTGCCCGCCTCCGCCTCGAGGGTCCACACCGCCCCTTCGTAGCCGTCGAGCTCGGCTACCAGACGATGGGAACCCGGGTGGAGCCCCACGCGGACGGACTCGCCGTCGATCGTGTAACGGTTGACGACAGGGCGCCCGGCGAGCGGCGTGCGGGTGTCGGTGAAGCGCACGCCGTCGGGCGTCGCGCGGAGGGTCACCCACACCACGCCGGACTCGAGGGTCTCCAGATCTCGCTGCACCTGCTGACGCTCGCTCGCTTCCAGCTCGTCGCCCCCCTCCTCCAAATAGGTGCGGAACGCCTCGATGGCCTCGCCGTCCCGCTCGAGCTTCATCGCCGTGATGCCGAGGTTGCCGAGGATCTTCCAGGAAGGTGAGTCCGTATACGCCGCCTTGAACTCCCGGTACGCCTCTGCGTAGCGAGCCCCGTCCGGATCCTGGAGCATGTTCACGCCCGCCCGGAAATGCGCCCGCGCTTTGTCGGTGATGGGGACCTCGGCCGAGGCAGGGACCAGCTCCTCCGCGAGCGCCAGCGAGGAGATCAGGGAGCTCGCTAGGAGCAGCGCCGCCGCGGTCAGGGGCACGAACGGGGAGCGGACCGGACGCCAGCGCCAGGCACGACGCGAGGGGGAGCGCATCTTCATGAGTTGAGTTCCAAAAGCTCCCGTGGGGGGAGGTCGCCCGCAGTCTCGCCGAGGACGCCCCACCCAAGCAAGGGCACGGGCCCCTTGCGCCCTGCGTCAGGACGAAGAGAACCGGTGCTGCCTACCCCCAGGCGACAGCTCCAAGTGTCCGTCGACGCGTCGCCCCTCGACCTCGAAATTGCACGGCAGGCGCCCTCTCCCGCCGCGCGCGGCCGCGACGACCTGCCAGGAGCCGCTGGAGCGCAGCGCGCGCTCCAGCGCCTTGACCTCCACTCGCCCCCCCAGGACGACCGGGGTGCGCTGATGGATGGAGCTGCCCTCCAGCTCGAGGAGCCTCCGGGACCCGTCGCTGCCGTACCCACCCGCCGCCTCGAAGAGCAACGCCATGGGCGCCGCCTCATAGAGGAGCCGCAGCTTCCCTTCCGGCGCGCTCCGATCGGCGGGGTAGAGGAAGACGCCTCCCTTGAGCAAGGTCCGGTGGACGTCCGCCACCATCGAGCCCACGTACCGCTGGGTGTAACCGCTCTCCTTACAGGACGCGAGCCACTGCCGGAGCTCCGGGGCCCAACGCGTCACGTTGGCCTCGTTGACCGAATAGATCGCCCCCTGCGGCGGCACGACGACGCCATCTCGGCGCAGCTGCCAGCGCCGCTGCCCGTCGAGGAAGAACACCTGCACGCCGCTGCCCGTCGTGACGACGAGCTCCAGCGGCGCACCATAAATGACATACCCCGCCGCGATCTGCGCGGTGCCCGGCGTGAGATAGCTCTCGGGGTCCGCCGGATCCCCGCCGCCCCGCGCCCGTACCGAGAAGATCGTGCCCACGGGGATGGAGCAGCCGAGGTTGCTCGACCCGTCCAGCGGATCCATGGCCACCAGGTACGGAGCCGCCGCCGTGGGCAAGACCTCGGGGAGCGCTCGCTCTTCACTCACGACGCCCGCGCAGGATCCGCTCGCGGCGAGGTGCTCGATCAGGAGCTCGTCGGCCAGGCGGTCGAGCTCGCAGACGAGATCGCCGCTGGAGTTGGCGTGGCCCGCCGAAGCATGGGTGCCCCGCTCCGCGCAGCGCGCCACGTGCTCCCCGAGCTCCGCGCAGCCCTGGGCGATGTGCTCGATCAGCTGCGCGAGCCCGCTCAAGCGGTGGGGCACGCTGAGCATGGAGCTCCGAAGGTGCCCGCTCAGGTAGGCGCGACCGTCTTCTCCTGAACCCTGCTGCCAGTCCCTCATCGATACCCCCCCTCCGCTGCACGTCGACGGTGACCTCTGCGTGCCCGGGACGGAGGTCGCCTCAGTCACCTAAGGCCATCGAGCCGCCGAACCACTCCCGAAACTTACGTACCCAAGGAACTTACGTAACGGCGCGACGTGACGCGCAGCGCGGATCTCGAATCGGCACGGATGTCCCGCTCCCCGAGGGGCCCCGATGAGGCCCCCTCATGCTAAGGTGCTCCCTTCCGGATGAATGCCATCGCGGTTCCGGTGTTGGTCGTCGCGGGCATCACCCTGTACGTGGGGACTTATCATCTCGGCCTCCACCTACGGAGGCGCGACCGGGCCGACCTGTATTTCGCGGCCACGTGCTTCGCGATGGCGCTCTACGACCTGTGCGCCGCGGGCCTCTACGGCAGCACCTCTTTGGAGCAGGGGGCGTACTGGCAACGACTCCAATACGCGACGATCACCCCTGTCGGGCTCGCGTTCGCGCACTTCGTCGCGGCGTCCGCCGACGTCCGGCTGCCTCGTCTCCTACGCGTCGTGCTCGGTCTGCTGATCTCGCTGACCGTCTTCGGGCTCGTCGACCCCTGGGGCTGGACGTTCTCCCACACGCCGTCGGTCAAACACATCGATACGCCGTTCGGCTCGATCGTTTACTACGAGATGGTGCCCGGACCGCTGCTGAAGCTGGCGACCCTCTCCGTCCCGCTGCTCGCCCTCGCCGTGTTCTGGATCGCTCTGCAAGAGCGCGCGGACGCCGGGAAGCGCTCCCTACCGCTCCCGCTCGCCGTCAGCATCGTGCTCGGAGGGCTGCTCCACGACTCCTTGGTCACCCACCACCTGATCGCCAACATCTACATCACTGAATACTGCTGGTTCGCCGTGGTGTTCATGATGAGCACGGCGCTCTCCAACGAGGTGGTCGAAGCCGCCTTGACCAAGCGCACCTTGCACGAGGCGGAGGAGCGCATCGCCATCACGCTCAACAGCATCCAGGACGCCGTCATCACCACCGACAACGAGGGCGCGGTGGTGCACATGAACCCGGCCGCCGAGCGGCTCCTCGCCATGCCCCTGGCGGAGGCCCGCTCACAGCCCCTCGCCGAGTTCGTGACGATGCGCGCGCCGGAGACGAACCGCGTCGTGCGCGATCCGATCCAGTTCGCCCTGAGCCACCCGGCGGACCCCTTCGGCAACCTCCCCGTCCTGCGCTCCGCCAGCGGCGAAGAGCGCCGCGTCGACCAGACGGGCGCCCCGCTGCACTACCCCGATGGGCGCTTGGTCGGCGCCGTCGTCGTGTACCGGGACCTGACCGTCCAATACAACGCCCTCCAGGAGCTGCAGCACTCCCAAAAGATGCAGTCCATGGGCCAGCTCGCCGGGGGCGTCGCGCACGATCTCAACAATCTCCTCACGCCCATCATCAGCTACGCCGAGCTCTGCCGCCGCACCCTCCCGGAGGAGAGCGCGCCCTTCACGTACCTCGGCCACGTGCTGGACGCCGCGGCGCGGGCCACGGAGCTCACGCGCCAGCTGCTCGCCCTGAGCCGCAAGCAGATCCTCAACGCTCGGGTCGTGCCCTTGGCGTCCTGCGTCCTCGAGAGCGAGCCCCTGCTGCGCCGGTTGATCCCGGAGGACGTGTGCCTGGTCGTCACCCTCGAGGACGAAGAGGCGAACGTCCGCGTCGACACCGCTCAGATGCAGCACGTGTTGATGAACCTCGTGGCGAACGCCCGGGACGCGATGCCCCGGGGTGGGACGCTCACCCTCCGGACGCGGCGCGATACGGCGGACACGGCGTCGCTCCTCGTCACCGATACGGGCACGGGGATGACCTCCGAGGTGCAGCGGCGGCTCTTCGAGCCGTTCTTCACCACCAAGCCCCGCGGCAAGGGCACGGGCCTGGGGCTCGCGACCGTGCGAGGCATCGTGGAGCAGCATGGCGGCCGCGTCAGCGTCGAGAGCGAGCAGGGCGGCGGCTCCACCTTCTGCATCACGCTGCCCGCAGCTCATCGGGAGGCGGCGGAGCCCGTCAGCTCCGCGGAGCCCGCCCCCTACGCGGCGCTCGGCAGCGAGATCGTCCTGGTCGTCGAGGACGACGGCGCGGTGCGGAGCCTCACCAGCGACGCCCTCACGGAGCTTGGCTACCGCGTCCTGGCGGCCTCCAACGGCCGCGGCGCCCTCGAGCTGGCCGCGGAGAACCCCATCGATCTGTTGCTCACCGACGTCGTGATGCCTGGCCTGAGCGGACCGGAGCTGTATCGGCGGCTCTCGGAGCGACAGCCCCAGGTGCGCTGCCTGTACATGTCCGGCCACGCCGACGACCTGCTCGGTGAGCGCGGCTTCCTCCAGCGCGGCACACACCTGCTGCGCAAGCCCTTCACCGTCACCGCGCTCGCCAGCCACGTGCGCGAGGTGCTCGATCGTCCGACGGAGGACGTGTCCCGCAGCTACGCCGAGGGCTGAGTCCTCCGCGCACGAGCGCCCGACCGGCGAGGGTCCGCCGCACGCGGGCCGCGTCGTTCAGCATCACCGAGCGACGCGGCCCTGCGAAGCCGCCCTGCGACGCGGCCCAACGACGCGGCCCGGCGACGCGCAGGGCCGCTCGCTGGCTCAGGCCTGGTTCAGGCCGCGGGCTTCTTCCGGCCGTAGCCCACGAGGAAGTCGCCCTCGTCGAACTGGCGCGGGCTGAGCTCGCGCACTCCCTCGGCGCTCATCTCGATCACACGGTTCGCCACGCGGGACACCATGTGCCGATCGTGCGTCACGAAGACGATCGTCCCCTCGAACTGCGCCATCCCGATGGTGAGCGAGCGGATGGCCTCGAGATCGAGGTGGTTGGTGGGCTCATCCAGCAGGAGCACGTTGGGCTGCGTGATCATCAACTTGGCGAGCAGCAGGCGCACGGTCTCGCCACCCGACAGCACCTTCGTGGGTTTGAGCGGCTCGTCCTTACTGAAGAGCAACCGGCCGAACAGAGCGCGCAGGTTCTCCTCGTCCGCGTGGTCGTTCCACTGCCACAGCCACTTGTGAGCGCTCATGTCGCTCTTCTCGATCTCCTCGCCGTGGTCCTGGGGCATGTAGCCGATCTGCGCCTCATACCCCCACTCGATCTTGCCGGAGTCCGGCTCGACGTCGCCCTTGAGCATCTTGATCATCGTGGTCTTGCCGATGCCGTTGGGACCGACGATCGCGATCTTGTCCCCGCGGGCGACGCTCAGGTTGAACCGCTCGCAGATGACTTTGTCGCCGAACGCCTTCTCGAGCATCTCGATGTTCAGGACCTGCTTTCCCGAGTTGCGCTTCTGCTCGAAGCGAATGAAGGGGCGCGCGATGTTCGAGCGCTTGAGGTTGTTCAGCTCCTGCTTCTCCCGCTCCAGCTGCTTCTCCCGCGAGCGCACCTGGCTCGCCCGCGATCCAGCCCGGAAGCGCTGCACGAACTCCTGGAGCCCCTCGATCTTCTTCTTCCGCGCGTCGTTCGCGGTCTCGAGGCTCGAGCGCGCCTCCGCCTTGGCCTCGACCATGTCGTCGTAGTTGCCGGGGTAGACGATGATGGTCTCGTAGTCGATGTCGGCGATCTTGGTCGTCACCTCGTTCAGGAAGTGCCGATCGTGGCTGATCACGACCAAAGAGCCGTCGTAGCCCTGCAGGAACTCCCCGAGCCAGCGGATGCTCGCGATGTCGAGCGCGTTGGTGGGCTCGTCGAGGAGGAGCGCCTCGGGCCTGCCGAAGAGCGCCTGCGCCAACAGGACGCGGACCTTGTCTCCTCCGGTGAGGACGCTGAGGGTCTCCTCGTGGAGCTCTTCGGGGATGCCGAGCCCCTCGAGCAAGGACGCCGCCTCCGCCTCGGCGGTGTAGCCGTCCTCTTCGCCGATGGTCATCTCGAGCTCCGCCAAGCGGACGCCGTCGTCGTCGGTGAGCTGATCCCCCTTGGCGAGCAGGACCTCCTTCTCGCTCATCGCCTTCCACAGGTTGCCGTTGCCCATCATCACCGCGTCGATGATGCGGGTGGACTCGTACTGGTAGTGATCCTGACGCAGCACGCCGAACTTCTTCGGCCGGACCACGTGACCGGACATCGACTCTAGATCCCCCGAGAGGATCTTCATGAACGTCGACTTACCGGATCCGTTCGGGCCCGTCAGGCCGTACCTCTCCCCCTTGTTGAAGGTGACATGTACGTTCTCGAACAGCACCTGGCCGCCGAAGTTCATGGAGACGTCATTGACCGTGATCATCTTGGGTTCCTCGCTCTGTCCGGGCGCGGCGCGCCGCGCTGGCGGTCGCCAGCGCCGCCGTTCCTGCGGATGGGCCCCACAGCGCCCATCGACACCAGGATCGACGGACGGTCACTGATGGATTCGAGGGCCGGGCACCCGCTCGTAGGGGCCGGACGCTAGCAGGCCCAAAGCGCGATGCCAGCTCGGACGCAGGAAAAGCACGCCTCAGGCGGCCCGCTCGGCCGCCGTGGTGGTTTGGAGCGCCAGCTCCAGCAGGTGCGCCGCGTGGCTCCGGGCAGAACGACGCCTTCCTCCCAACATACGCGACAACTCGTCCAGGCGCTCGTCCCCCTCCACCCGCCTGACGTCGGTCGCGGCGATGGCTCCGGACTTGCTTACCACCCAGTGGGCATCCGCGAAGGCGGCCACCTGCGGCCAGTGGGTGACGCAAATGACCTGGGCCGCCCGGGCCGCGTGGCGCAGGCGCTCCCCGATGCGCTCGGCGACGTGTCCCCCTGCCCCCGCGTCGATCTCGTCGAACACCGCGGTCCCCTGGCCGTGGCGAGAGGCCACCTTGAGGGCGAGCAGCACCCGCGAGAGCTCTCCCCCCGACGCCACGCGGCCCAGGGGGGCGGCTGGATGCCCCGGGTTACCGGAGAACTGCAGCTCGACCTGGGTCGCGCCCGACGACGAGAGGGGCGCTCCCTGCACCTGCACGCCCAGGGCAGCCCCTGGCAGGCAGAGCAGGGCCAACTCCTGCGCGACAGCGGCCTCCAACAGGCGGGCTCCTCGCACGCGCCGCTCGTGCAGCGCAGCCGCCGCTTGCTCCGCTTGCTCCTGGAGGGCGGCTGCCTCCCGCTCGAGCTCCGGGAGCTCCTCTTCGAGATCCTGGAAACGCGCGAGCTCTTCGCCGAGCTCCGCGGCGAAGGCGCTCAACTCCTCGGGCGCGCGACGATGCTTGCGGGCGAGGCGCTCGATCTCCGCCAGCTGCTGGTTCAGCCGGTCGAGCTCGCCCGCGTCGGGACATTCTCGCGCCATCAAGGCGGCCGCCACCCGCGACGCCTCCTGCACCCCGTCCAGGGCCCGGAGCAGACACCCCTCGAGGACGCTCAGCTGAGGGTCCGCCGCCCACGCTGGGTCCTTCGCCAGCAGGCTCGTCCGCTTGAGGAGCCAGCCGAGGCGCTCCGCGGCCGCCCCCTCCCCGTCCTCGAGCAGCTGCTGGATCTCGGTCGCGAGGGCCTCCAGCTGGGCGGCGGACTCGGCCAGGTCCAGACGGCGCCGCCCCTCCCGGTAGTCGAAGCTCGCGCAGGTCGACAGCTCCGCGAGCTGGAACTCGACGAGCTCCCGACGGGCCGCGGCGCTCCGCCGTCGCTCGATGGCGGCGTCGAGGCGCGCCGCGACGGACCTCGCGCTCGCATAGACGACCGCGAACCGCTCCATGTCCGCCCCGAGACCAGCGAACCGGTCGAGCGCCGCCAGCTGCGCGGCGGGGGAACGGAGGGAGTGGGACTCGTGCTGACCGCAGATCTCGACGAGCTCCTCCCCCACCTCCGCGAGCACGTGTCTGGGCACCAGGCGCCCCTGCACATAGCTGCGCGTCCTGCCTCCCGCCTCGAGGCGACGCCCGAGGATGAGCTCGTCTTGCAGCCGCAGATCGTACTTCTCGAGGAGCGGCTGCAAGCGACCCCGGGCCTCGGGGCTCGGCAAGAACTGCGCCTCGACGCTGCCCGTCGCCGCGCCCTCCCGCACCCTCGCCCGAGGGCGAGGCGCGCCGCGCAGCAGCTCCAGGGCGTCGACGATCACCGACTTTCCCGCGCCCGTTTCCCCGGTGAGCACGTTCAGACCGGGGCTGAGCTCGAGGCAGGCTTCTTCGATGACGGCGAGATCTCGGATGGTGAGGTGGCTGAGCATGACGTCAACGAAGATGCTCCGGGCCCGTGCCTCGTGGAACTGACGGAGATTGTCCGATCGGACATACCTCGTCATCCCCCAGGCCCGCCCGCGGCCCCCGGGATTCGGCGGCCGACGAGCTCCCGCCCCTCGACGACCAGCCGCGGGCCTTGCAAGATGCAATCACGATGAAAACACCGCCCTCGGGGCAGCCCCCCGCAGACGGCCCCGGTGCCCCAGCGTCGCCCATCGACCTGATGCTCGCGGAGCTACAGAGCGCCCTCGGCCTGCGCAGGAGGGACGCCCTGGGGCGCGTCCAGCGGCTGGAGTCGGCGGTCGCAGCTTACCGGCGCGCCGTCGAGGAGCGCGTCGTCGTCGAGTTCGCGAGAGATCACGCGCTGCGGAGCCCCCAGCTCGCGGGCTTGAGCCCCGAGACGGCGGCGCGACACCTCCACCAGGCGGTGCTGGCGCTCCCGGAGCTCACCGAGCTTCGGGAGGCCCGAGCGCCCGCGGCGCCTCCCCCGGCGCCCCCTTCAGCGGCGAGCCTTCCAGCAGCGAGCCTTCCGGCAGCGAGCCCTCCGGCGGCGCCGGACGCGAAGCCTCGCAGCGCCGCGAGCTCTAACAGCGTCGCCGCGCCCTCGACAGCAGGCGCTCCCCTCCCCCACCTCGCGGCCCTCGGCACACGAAAGCTCGTGGTGATCGGCGCGCTCGCGGGCCGCCAGAAGCCCGAGGCGATCCCCGAGGGCGTCTTACCCCAGACGGAGTGGGTCGACACGGGGAGCGGCGGCGCCCACGCCATCGGTAACTTGCCGCAGCGCATCCGCCAAGGTCGGGTCGTCGCCTTGGTGATCCTGGATCGCGCGGTCCAACACAAACACACCGATCCCCTGGTGTCCGCCGCGCGCGCCGCGGGCGTCCCCGTCGGCTTCGCCGGCAAAGGGGGCGCGGCGTCCATCCGGCGCGCCCTCGCGAACATCGAAGAGCAGCTCGCCGCGCGGGCGACCTGAGCGCGGCCATCGACGGCCGTCTTGGCGCGACGTCGACGGCTACGCTGGCGCGCTCCTGTCAAGGGCGAACGCGCGCCGCGTAAAACGGACGACCGACGAGCGCGCGGTCCACCCCCGCAGCCGCACATCGGCGTCCGCGCGCGCTGACCGGCCCTCCCGATTGCTCTCGATTCCGGTCTCGTTCCACGTCAGACTTGCCGCCGCCGCCCCTCCACTTTCGGGGGCAGGCGATGGTCCGTACTGCAGCCCTGCCCCGCGCCGGGGCGACGCCCACAGCTCACCCAGCCAGCGAGAACACGTCAGGTGAAGTTCGCGATCATTTCACGGGAGCGCGGCTGCTACAGCACGCGTCGGCTGCGTCAGGCGGTCCTGGACCGCGGACACACGGTCCGTGTGCTCGACACCTATGCCCTCAGCGTGTCCCTCGAGACGTCGCGGCCGCGCCTGTATTACGCCGGGAAGCCCCTGGGCACGTTCCACGCCGTGATCCCCCGCATCGGAGCGTCCGCGACGTTCTACGGCACCGCGGCGGTGCGTCAGTTCGAGCAGATGGGCACCTACGTGGTGACCTCCTCGCGCGCCATCACCATGTCGCGGGACAAGCTCCATGCGCTGCAGGTGCTGAGCAGGCACGGCATCGGCATCGCTCCCACCGCCTTCGTGCGTCAGCCCGAAGAGATCCTCCCCGCCATCTCCCGAGTGGGCGGAGCGCCGGTCATCATCAAGCTGCTCGAGGGCACCCAGGGCAACGGCGTGATCCTGGCGGAGACGGCGCGGACCGCCGAGTCGATGATCAGCGCCTTGCAGGGCGCGAAGCAGAACGTCCTCATTCAGCGCTTCGTCTCCGAGAGCAAGGGCCGCGACGTCCGCGCGGTCGTCGTCGGCGGGCGCGTCGTGGCGGCCATGCGTCGTCGCGCCGCCGGAGACGACTTCCGCAGCAACTTGCATCGGGGCGGTCAGGCAGAGCCCGTTCAGCTGACGTCCACCTACGAGGCTACGGCGCTGCGCGCCGCGCAGGTGCTCGGGCTCGCGGTCGCGGGCGTGGACATGCTCGAGACCCACGAGGGGCCCCAGGTGCTCGAGGTGAACTCCTCACCTGGTCTGGAGGGGGTCGAGCTGGCGACCGGGGTCGACGTCGCTGGCGCCATCGTCGAGCACGCGGAGGCGCACGTGCGCTTCCCGGAGGTCGATCTCCGGCAACGACTGAAGCTCGGCAGCGGGCACGAGATCGCCGAGATCCGCGTGGGGCGCCGGAGCACCCTGGCCAAGGTCACCCTGCGTGAGAGCGGCCTGCGCGACGCGGGCATCCAGGTGCTCAGCATCACGCGCGGCGGCGAGGTGCTCATGAACCCTCGTGGAGACCAGCGGGTCCTCGCAGGCGACGTCCTGCTCTGTCTCGGGCGCCACTCGGACCTCGCCGAGGTGGTGATGCGGCGACGACTGGCCACCGACGGCGTCCCCCTCGCCCCAGGGAGCCCCGCGTCCGCCGACGGCAGCGACACCCCCTCGCCTCCCGCCGCGGCCGCCCCCCCTTCGGAGCGCCCGCGGGCGAGCACGCGCCCACCGCGGGCCACCCCCCACC
>JAEWOQ010000202.1 GCA_023460875.1 Pseudomonadota bacterium | reverse complement strand
TCGGGGAGCCGCTGGCCATCACCTCACCACTCCCCCAGACGACGCGGCGCCGCCAGCTGCGGGCTACTGAGCCCCCTCAGTTCGAGCGTTCGCGGACGTAGGCGATCGTGCGGATCGTCTCGATGAGCCGCAGGCGCTCCTCCCGCCGAAGATCCACGAACCGGATCCCCATACCCGGGTTTTTGTTCGTCCCGAGCAGGCGCACCGGGTTGACCCAGGTCACCTCGCCCCGCAGCAGGAAGGGCTCCTGCCCGCCCGGCGGGGAGAACCGCAGCGTCAAACTGGTGCCCGGCGGGAGCGGCTCCAGCGAGCGCACGAAGATGCCGAGCACGCTGATGTTCGTGATGCTCGCGAAAAGGAAGGTGTCTTCCGTCTCGCAGTCCACCGCCCACTCGACCTCGACTCGCTCCGCCTCGCGGCGCTCTGCCCCCTCGTCGGGGGGAGGCGCGAATGGAGGGGGTGGTCCACCGGCAGCCATCCTTGCGCCATAGCCCCATTTGGGCCCCTTGTCACCGAGGTTCGGAAGCCCAGCCGCGGCATCGAGGGCGCGGGCGCGTCGAGCGTCGCCCGCGCAGGCTGCCCTCGAAGGCTGCCCTCGAAGGCCGCCCTTCAAGGCCAAAGGGGGGGCGCAGTCCTTCGCGAATTGCCAGGGGGGGCCGCCTCTGGCAGGAAGAGGCCCCTTCGCATGCGATTCGGAACCGTCGCCCTCGTGGGCCGCACCAACGTCGGCAAATCCACGCTGCTCAACGCAGCGCTCGGGGAGCCGCTGGCCATCACCTCACCACTCCCCCAGACGACGCGGGATGCCCTCCTGGGCGTCGTGCGCCGCGGCACGACCCAGATCGCCTTCTTGGACACACCAGGCCTGCACCGTCCCCGCACCGAGCTCGGGCGCCGCATGAACGCCGCTGCCTACGAGTCGGCTCGCTCCGCGGACCTGATCGTGATGATGACCGATGTCTGGTCCAAGCCGCCGAAGGAGCAGCGAGCGTCGCCCGGTGGCGGTCCCCTGGACAACCCCTGGATCCGCCCCGGGGATCGTGAAATCCTCGAGACGCTCGCCAGCTTCGCGCCCGGGCCGCGCATCCTGGTCATCAACAAGGTCGACCTGGTCCGCGACAAGGCACACCTTCTGCCACAGCTCGATGCCTACGCGAACGCCCAAGACTTCGAGGCGTTCATCCCCATGAGCGTACGGCGCACCGATGGGGTGGACACCGCCCTCGACGAGATCGCGCGCTTGCTCCCCGAAGGCCCCGCAGGCTTCGATGAGGACACCCTCACCAATCGCCCGGTGTTGTTCTTCGTCCGGGAGTACGTCCGGGAGGCCATCCTCAACCAGCTCCAGCGTGAGGTGCCCCACGCCGTGGCCGTGTCGATCGACGCGGCGGAGGAGTCGGCTCAGCTGCTGTCCCTAGCCGTGACGATCCACGTGGAGAAGGTGGGGCAGCGGAAGATCTTGGTGGGCCACGGTGGGGAGCAGATCAAAGCCATCGGCGTCGCGGCGCGTCAGCGCATCGAGTCGTTGGTGGACAAGCAGGTGTACCTGAAGCTGTTCGTCCGTCTGACCCCCCACTGGAAGGACATGCCCAGGCAACTCGCGCAGATGGGCTACGACCCAGCCCAAGGCATCGTCGCGCCCCAGCTCCCGCGGAGCGACGACGCCGACCTCCTGCGGAGCGACGACGCCGACGCTCCCGAGACGGATCCGTCATGACGACACCCATCGTTGCGATCGTCGGACGCCCCAACGTCGGCAAGAGCACGCTCTTCAATCGCCTGGTGGGCGAGAAGCTCGCCATCGTGCACGACGCCCCGGGTGTCACGCGGGATCGACACTACGCAGACACTCACATCCAGGGACGCGACATCACCCTCGTGGACACCGGCGGCTTCGATCCGACCACGGACGACCCGATGGGTCAGGGGATCGCCCGTCACGTGCACGCCGCCATCGCGGAGGCGGACGTGGTCCTGTGCGTCCTGGACGGCAGCGCCCCCCCCACGGGACCCGATCAAGACGCCGTCAACCTGCTCCGGCGGAGCTCGAAGCCGGTGATCTACGCCGCGAACAAGGCCGACGGCCCCGGTCGCGAGGCCCTCGCGGCGGATCTCTACTCCCTCGGGATCGATCACCTGATCCCGGTGTCGAGCTTGCATGGGCGTAACATCGGCAAGCTCGAGGCCGCCATCGTTCGACAGCTGCCCGAGCGCGCCCCCGACGACCTGGAGCTCTCACCGGCCCCGGAGGAGAGCGGCGACGGAGAGCCGCGCGAGGAAGAGCCGCGCGAGGGAGAGCCGGCCGAGGCCGCGACGCCGGAAGAGCCGATCCGCATCGCCCTCGTCGGGCGACCCAACGCCGGCAAGTCGTCGCTCTTCAATCGCCTGGCTCGCGCTGAGCGATCCCTCGTCGACGACCGGCCCGGTACCACCCGGGATCCCGTCGACAGCCTGGTCGAGATCGGTAAGAGGCGCTTTCTCGTCGTCGACACGGCGGGCATCCGGCGCAAGTCTCGCGTCAGCGAGGGCGTGGAGGCCGAGAGCGTCATGCGCTCTCTCCGCGCCGTGGCGCGCGCGCAGGTCATCGTGCTGATGTGCGACGCCACCGAGGGCGTGGCGGAGCAGGACGCGCGCCTCCTCGGGCTCTGCGCCGAGCGCGGGCGCGCCATCGTGGTGGGGCTCAACAAGGCGGACTTGCTCCCACCCCGTGAGCTCAGCGAGCGCATCAAGGACGCGCGTCACGCCCTCGACTTCGCGCGCTGGGCGCCCGTCGTCGGCCTGAGCGCGAAGACGGGCCACGGCGTCCGCAAGCTGATGGATCAGGTCCAGTCGGCCGGCGAAGAGATGGGGCGGCGTGTCGGCACCTCGGCGCTGAACCGCTTCTTCGAGCAGGTGCTCAGCAGCCGACCACCTCCCACCAAGGGAGGCCGCTCGCCACGCATCTACTACATCACTCAGACCGGCGTGTACCCGCCGACCTTCGTCGCCTGGAGCAACGCTCCGGAGAACATCGTCGAGAGCTACAGGCGCTTCGTGACGAACCAGATCCGCCAGCAGTTCGGCTTCCAGGCCGTGCCGCTCCGGGTCTTCTACCGCAAGCGTGGTCGCAAGGAGGAGTGAGCTGGTCCGCCGCGCGCCTCAAGCGCCGCACAAGAACCCGGCGACCTCGCGGAGGCGCTCCGGGTGGTGCACGTCCATGGCGAAGGCCGGCACCGTCACCTGGATCGGCGCGCTCCAACCTCGTAGCCGCGCCTGCAGGCGATCCAGCTCCTGTCTCTGACGCTCCGCCAACATCGACTCCTCCTGGGCGGCCTGGAGCACGCGCGCCGGGCCCGTCGCTCCGAGGTCGATGCCGCACGCGCTCAGCAGGGACTCGACCTCTGCGAGCTCCGGAAGCCGGCCGCGCGCCGGGTGCACGCGGTTGATGACCAGAGCGTCCGTGCGTAGACCTCGCTCACGCATGCGATCCGCGAGCACGTCCACCTCGCTCCACCTGAGGGAGGCGGGGGTGCTCACCGCGATGTATCCGAAGCGTGAGCTCCGCATCTGCTCGAGCACACGCCCAGCCCGCTCCTGAAATCCACCAAACAGCTCATTCATTGCGCTGACCAGGCCCGCCATCTCCTCGAGCAGCGGCCCCCCGGTGATCCGCCCGATCGTGCGCAGCACCGCGCCGATGCTGCGGGCGACGACGTTCAGGCTGAACCGCCCGGAGCTCTGCATCGCCTGGACCAAACCGCGCAGAGCAGGGCTGTCGATCACCTCCACCATGCGCTCGGGAGCCTCGAAGAAATCGAGCGCGTGATGCATAGGGGGTGTGTCGAGGACGATGGTGTCGTAGGAGTCGTCCTCCTCCACCATGAGCACCTTCTCCATGGCCATGTAGGACTGAGTGCCGGCGAGGTGCGTGGAGATGTACTGGTACAGGCGGTTGTTCAGGATGCGCTCTCGCGACTCTTCGCTGCTCGCTTGGCTCCGCACGAGCTCGTCGAAGGTGTGCTTCGTGTCCAGCATCATCACCGTGAGGCTCCCGTGGCCCAGGTGGACGCCGTGCTCACGCAACCATTCGGGCGCGATGGTCACCTGCTCCCGCGGCATGCTGTCCAGCCCGAGACTGTTCGCGAGGCGCCGCGCGGGATCGATGGTCAGGCAAAGGGTGCGACGCCCCCGCTGGGCGGCTGCCAAGGCCAGAGCGGCGGCTACGGTCGTCTTGCCTACGCCCCCCGAGCCAACGCAAACGAGCATGCGGTGTCGGTCGAGCAGCGGAACGAGACCTCGATTCTCGGGCATCACGCTGATGGAGCTAGCATAGCCGCGATGCCAGGCATGATCGACCTGCACTGCCATTGGGTGCCCGGCATCGACGACGGTGCTCGCACGCTGGAGGAGGGCTCGGACATCCTGAGGCGTCTGCGTCGGCTCGGCTTCGAGCACGTCGTGGCGACCCCGCACATGCGCCCTGGCTTGTTCGACAACTCGGCGGCGGAGCTCCGCAGCGCCTTCGAGCGTGCGCGAACGCAGCTGAGCGCGACACCCGAGCGCCCCGAGCTCGTCGCCGTCACCCAGCCCGCGGGCGCCGCAGGTCTCCTACCGGAGGTGAGCCTGAGCTGTGAGCACTACTTCGACGAGGTCGTGCTCCAGCGCATCCTGCGCGGCGAAGCGCTGCCCTATCCGGGGGGCAACGCGATCCTGCTCGAGTTCTATGAGGTCGCCTTCTCGCCCGCGGTCGAACAGTCCCTCTTTCGCATCCAGCGCCTGGGGCTCACCCCGGTGATCGCTCACCCTGAGCGCTACCGGCCCTTGTGGAGCCAGCCGGACCGCTTGAGTCGGCTCGTCGAGCTCGGCTGCGTGGCGCTGCTCGACGCCTGCGCGTTGGTGGGGAAGTACGGACAACAGGTGCAGGCCTGCGCCATCACGTTGCTCGAACGGGAGCTCTACGGGGCCGCCTGCAGCGACGCCCATCGCCCGGCCGACGTGGACGAGCTCGAGCGCGCGCTCCAGTGGATCGAGGCGCGGTACGGCGCGGAGGAGCTTATCTATCTGTTTCATGAAGGCCCACTCCAGCTCCTCGGCGGGAGCGCGCCGCAGGCGCCCTGAGCGCGCCGCAGGCGCCCTGAGCGCGCCGGCGTATCCCCGGCGCGTTCTCCCGGACCGGCCCGACCCCCGCGAACTTGGCCCTCGACGGACGTCTCCCCCTAGATCCGCCGAGCATGCTCGACGCTCCCTCCCTGCGGCGCCTCCTCGCGGGCCTCGCCCTCCTCGGCGCCGTCGCCTTCCCAGAGCGCCCGGCGTTCGCCAAGGTCACCACCGAGTCCCCCTATAGCAAGGCGCTGACCTACAACGGCGCGCTCCGCTTCATCCGCGTCGATCAGGGCTTCGAGCTGATCGAGCAGGACCAAGAGAACGGATACCTTCTCTTCAAGTACCGCGCGGACGGCGACACCTCCACGGGGAGCATCGAAGTGGTCGAGGTGCAGGAGCGCGTGAAGTACATCGTGCAGCTGCCCCGCATGCCCCAGTACCACGAGCAGGTGCTCAGCGACGGCCTGCATAGAAAGCTGCGCGAGGAGTACGGCGAGCCACCACGCCGTGATCGCAAGGAGCCGAAGGACGACGTGATCCGCCGTCCGGACGAGCGCTCTCCCGACGGCGACGACAGCGGCGATGCGCCCGGGCGTGACGGCGAGGGCGGTGAGACGACCTCGCGCTCCGCCGCCTCGGCCCCCGAGGAGTACGATCGCGCCGCAATCGAACCGTAACACCGCACACCAGGGGGATCAGGCCGGCGCAAGCTGGCTTGCTCGAAGCGCGCGCGATATGAGCCCCAGTGATGCCGGAAAGCGCCCTCGCCGAGCCATCGCATCCGCCGGATGAAGGTCCCTCCTCCACTCCGACGCAGATCGGCCGCTACGAGGTGATCCGGTCGATCGGGCGAGGGGCCACGGGGCAGGTGCTGCTCGCCCGGGATCCCGTGCTCGATCGTCAGGTCGCCCTGAAGTACCTGCGCCCCGACCTGCGGCTCGGCGCGGAGGAACGAGAGAGCCTCTCGCGGCGCATGCGACAGGAAGCCAAGGCGTCCGCGCGGGTCAGCCATCCCCACATCATCGGGCTCTTCGACATGAGCGAGGACCCGAAGCTCGGCGTGGTCCTCGTCTTCGAACACGCCGAGGGCACGACGCTCAAGGCCCGCCTCGCCCGTGGCGCTCTCTCGCCCACCTCGGCGGCGAACCTCGCCCTCGAGCTCGGTGACGCCCTCACCACGGCGCACCGCGCGGGGGTGCTGCACCGGGACGTGAAGCCCGAGAACATCATCCTCACCAAGACCGGCGCGAAGATCGCCGATTTCGGCGTGGCGCGGGTGCCCGAGTCGACCCTCACCAAGGGCGGCGGGCTCCTGGGCACGCCCGCCTACAGCGCTCCCGAGTCCGTCACCCATGGCGAGCACTCCGCGGCGAGCGATCAGTTCTCCCTGGCGGCGACTCTCTACGAGGCGATCAGCGGGCACCGCGCTTTCCCAGGGGACGACGCGGTCGGCGTCGCGACCCGCATCCAGACGGAAGAGCCGCTCCCCATCGCCGCCAGCCTCGGGCTGGATCCCGCGGTAGACGCCGCCCTGTCCCGCGCCCTCCACAAATCCGCCGCGCGTCGCTTCTCGAGCTGCGCAGAGATGGGGCACGTTCTCGCCGAAGCTCTCTCCCCTGGCGACCGCCCGAGCCGCGCGCCACTGGCCACGGTCCCCGACTCACGTCGCCGTCGCCCGACCGAGGGGGATTTTGGTAGCACTCGCCCCGTGCGCATCGCCCTCGGCGGTGCGGTGGTCGGCGTCCTGATCACGCTGCTCGCCCTGCGCATCGCCGCCGAGCTCACGG
>JAEWOQ010000201.1 GCA_023460875.1 Pseudomonadota bacterium | reverse complement strand
GCAGGACGGGGGTGAGCTTTGTGAGGAGATTGGTGAATGCACTCCTGCAGGGCAAGGTTAGGGCATCGACGATGTCGCGCGCGAAGGCTCTGGCGACGTGGAGGCAAGCGAGGGGTCGGAGCTGCTCGATGGGGACCTCCGAACTGGGGCGGCGTGGATCCGGAGCGAGCGGACGAGGGCATGAGCGAGCATAGCTCCGTAGGTCAGCGCCTTGACGGCGTGGGGGTCGGCCGTGAAAGAGCGCCCCAGGTCGGCGTTCTGCTTCAGCTCGCGGAACAGGAATTCGACGAGCCAGCGCAGGCGGTAGGTCTCGACCACCTGGTGAGCGGACAGCATGTATCTCGGCACGGTGGTGAGATACCAGCGGATTTGCTTCGAGGAGTGCGCATATCCGACGAGGCGCAGTCGGAGCGCTTCGTTGCCCTTGCCCCACAGGACGTCCAAGTCGAAGAGTGTTCCTCTGCGTCTGGTGCGTGTGATGTTCAGAAAATAGCCGAGCGACCAACCGTCTACGGGGAGCACGACGCCATCGCGGAGCTGGCCAACGATGCGGACTTTGGCGGTCTTCTTGAGCCTCATGAGCACGTGGGCGCCTTGGTCCTGAGCCTCTGCGAAGAGGCGGCGCTCGAAGAAGCCCAGATCGAAGACGTACAACGCTCGGCGGGTGAAGCTCGGCACGAGCTTGCGCCAAAGCGGAAGCTCGGCGGCGGTCTCCGCGGCGCCAACGGCGTGCTCGAGCAAGCCCGTCTTGAGGCTGTAGCCGGCGACCCACTTGGCTCCCGCCCGATCTTTGGTGGAAGCTGGCAACGCCGCACGACCTCGAGGCGGAACGCGCTGGCAGGTACCGTCGTAGAGCCGCACGTCAGAGAACTTCGCGAGCGGTCCCCGCAGGCGAAGGCCAGCGGTATCGACGATGGAGCGCACCAAGCGCTCCAGGGCAGCCCTGAAGAAGGCGGCGGCAGAAGCTTGCTTGAACCGTTTCTGGAAGGGACAGGGGCGGACGAATCCGAAGCGGCGCACGAAGATCGCGCGGAGCGTCGCAAAGCCCATCGTTTGCCCGACCAGGAACCCCTCGACGACCGTCAGCATCAAGCGCATCGCCGTGATCACGCGCTGCCGGGGGTTGTATCCGGTAGCCTCCCGGAGCTCATCGATCACCTGCGGTGTAAAAAATCTCTGCAGCTCCATCTGGACCGCCGCCGCGTCATCGATCGCCGCTGGACTACCCGCTTCGCCTCTTGTACTTCTCGTTTTCATCGGGCCCCTTTCGTGGGTCGTTTCCAACCAAACCAACGAAGGAGTGGCCCGATTTATTTCCATCATTCCGCTACATTGTGCCTAAAAGATCCGGGGATGGGAGGCCCGCCGATCTCGGGTTTACGATTCGTTATCGCTGCGCTCCGGTACTCAAGTACCTGTACGTTCACTGCGCCTGCGGCGCTCCCTTGCCAGAGGCGAGGGCCGTAGGCCTCGTGCACTTCGTGCAGCGAGTTGGACTTCGTGCACTGCGTTTCGCTCCGGTGCTCGCGAAGACTCGGCCGCCAGCTACTCGGGAAAGAGCCGAGCTTGACGGGCGGCGCGCGCGCCTAAGGTAGAGGAGATGGGCTAGGGCGGCGGTGGCCCGACGGGCCGATACGGCGGGGGACATCCACCGTCGAACCACTCCCAGCCTTCGACGCGCAAGCCGCTCGTCGGAGACGCCTCAGAGACCCGCGCGGTGAGCCAGAGCGGGGGGACGAGCGCACTCTCTCCCGCAACTCCAGAAAACTCCGTGCAGTATCCCCTGCCGACGCGCGGCGAGGCCTCGAAAGGTATTGTTGCCGTCGCCAAAGGGGGAGCGCACTCGTCGGCATCGTTGGCGTCTGCGTGCAGCTCGAGCGTCAAGGTTCCTGACGTTGCACTGTTGTCCGCTCGCAACTGGGTGACCACCGCGATAGGTTCGAGGATCCGATTGACGTCGACATAGTGGCGTGCTTCGGCGACCGCGGGACCGCAGGCGTCTTCACAAGGGCCGGCGCCAGCGCTACCTGCGCCTCCGCCCTCGCCATTGGCCGTTCGGGACTCGAACACCCGAAAACCCAAGGGCAGGACCTCGGTCTCGCAGCCGCTCTCCCAGTCATCCAGGAAGTACGGCCACGGGCCCGGGTGCATGTCGTCTTCCCAGAAGCAGTCCGGCTCACAACCATCAGGGTCGGGTGTCCCTGACCCGCCACCGCCTGTGACCTCTGAACGTCCCGGCTCGCTCGAGGGCGAGCACGCGCCGAGGCACGCGAGCAGGCAGATGCCCGTGCGAAGGAAGTAGCCCATGAGAGCCCTAGGCTATCCCTGGCCGCCAACTCAGGCAAGCAGTCGACCAGATGCCTGGTCCCCCCGAGGACGTCGCCACACCAGCTACTGGACAATTTGGGCCCATCGGCCGACGCGAGGAGGGTCAATGGTAAAATACGAGGTCGCCAACCCCAAAGGGGCGACTTCGGCCGAAAATTGGGGGATTTCAAGTCGATCCCCCCCTCCGAACAGTCGATCCCCGCCTCCGAGCAATCGATCCCCGCCTCCGAAGTGCTCGATCCCCGGCTCTGCGGCCAGACTCCCCGGCTCCGCGGAACGAGTAGGGACCTCGGGCGCTCGATTCCCCGCCTCAACGGGGACGATCCCCGGCTCCGTGGGGAGACTCCCGGGCTCGGGACTGAGGAGTAGCCGTGGGGATCCAATTCCCGGAGCGGGGGAGGACATGTTAGCCGGCTGTTACTTGACGATTCGGGCGAGAGTGGCCATGGTGCACGCTCACGTATTGTAACGGATCACTTCGGTCTTCGTACGTTCGACCGAGGGGGCCTTTGAAACTGACAGGAGAGGAAGAATGGCGCGACTGACGATTGGTCAGAAGAGCGAACGCGTGCTGCGTTTTTTGCGGGGACTGTCTGAGCCACGGGTGGCTGCGGCGCTCCTGCCGTATGGCTTTTCGCAGGCGGACTGGGACGAAGGGTGGCAGTTGCTCCGTGAAGCAGCGGGCAACCGGCTCGCGGTTTCCAGGCCTCCGCCGCCGGATCCCACGGTGCTCGAACAGCTCGACGCATGGGAAAACCGGTGGTTTCCGGTCGTCGGGGCGAGTCTCCGCCGGCACCATGGGGAGGTCTTCGAGAAGCTCTTTCTGAATCTCTCCCAGGCCGAGGGGCTGGAAGTGACAATGACGGTGAGCACGCTCCTTTCGCGGATCGAGGAGATCCAGCAATCACCGGAGGGCAAAGCCGCCTTGGCTTTACTGGAGAAGCGCGGGTTCACCGCAGCGCAGCGCGCCGAAGCCAAGGCATTGCTCCAGCAGTTCGGTCAGATCGTGCCCGAGAGCCCCGCCCCCGAACAAGCCGCCGAGGAGCGCGAGCGCGCCGAAGCGGCCCTTTGGGATTGGTACCTCGAGTGGAGCACCATCGTTCGCTCCGTCGTGAAGGGCCGGCGACAGCTGCTCCAGCTCGGCTTCCTGTCCTCGTCCTCATCCTCGAGCTCTGGTGAACCGGAGGCTCCCCCGGCCTCCGGGATGACCGGTGAAGAGGACGACGAGAGCATCGTCGTCGCCAGCTAGAGTGTCCGTCCGGCGTCCAGCGCGCGGCCCCAGCGACGATCGCTTGCTAGTTTACGCAGCGATCTCGCGACAAGTCGCGCGCTGGCGATCCCGAGGCTCACGGGTGGAGAGGGCAACGATCGGGCAGGTCGAGGGAGAAGCCGCGGGCTCGGATCAGAGCGGATTCGTCCAGCGCTGGCACGTGACGTTGATCAACCGCTCCAGCACCACGATTCCGGCTTGCGCCTGCCGTACCGAGGAATACCGAGCCTGGCGCATCTCCTGTGACGGCCAGATCGTCCCGCCGGTCGCCGGCGACCTCCTCGATGACGCGCGGGCGCAGGCGGGCGCCGACATCGAGGCCCGATGAGCCTGAGCGTGCTGCGAGATCAGGAGGCCAAGTCCTGAATGTTTTCCGCACGAGCCGTGGTGGTATGGCGGCTCGTGCTTGTATCTCGCGCTCGCGATCGTGAGCACGGCGGTCGGGTATGCGTTCGTCGCGCCGAAGAGCCGTTCCGCAGGGGAAGGCTTGGTGGTGGGGGCGCTCGCCGGGACGTCGCTATGCGCCGCG
>JAEWOQ010000200.1 GCA_023460875.1 Pseudomonadota bacterium | reverse complement strand
CACGGCGTCCTTGAGGATCTGCTGCTTGTCCGCCATCGACACGGAGTTGTCGATGGTGAACAGCAGGTCGATCTTGTCGATCTTCGTGTTCACGATGCGATCGACGAAGACGTTGCTCGTGTTCGGCGTCTGCTCGACCGCGGGGCGATCGAGGCAGCCGGCGCTGAGGACCGCTCCGACAACCAGGGTCAGCCCAGCTGCTAGACCGGCTCGCAGCGCGCTGCGGCGGGGTTGTTTCTTGCTCTTGAACATCTGAATTCGCTCCTCAGGACTGGGGCTCCGTCCTCGAGCGAACCAGGATCCTGCACCGGGCCAGGCTCCTCGTTCGATCGAGGTGGGAGAGCCAGCGAAGTCGAACCAGCAGGTCCGCGAACCGCGGCGGCCTGTTAGCCCAGCCTCGTGGCCATCGAGGCGAAACGCCCCCAGGGGATGGCTGGGGAAGATTCGCGTTCTTTCGCTGGGAATGCAACGCCTATTCCATCGTGAAAGCGTGCGATTGCAGGGAAGTAGGGAGCAACCGCGCAACGAAGTTGGCAGTTCTCCTAGGAGAGCGTCAACTCTGTTGTCTGTGAGAGCGCCCGTCCGGCTCAGGTACGCTTCCCCTCGCCTCTGGAGCAGCCCCTAACGGCTCAGCGACCGGGTCAGCGGCCGCCGGGCCAGCAGAGACCGGTGCAGTAGAGAAATGTGCGCGGAGAGCGGCGAGGTGCCGACGGGTCACACCGGGCACCGCCAAGATCGCCTCGTCCGAAGCGTCGCGCACGGCCTCCACCGTCCCGAGTCCTCGGAGCAACGCCTGACGCGTGCGGGGACCAATCCCTCGGATCCCATCGAGCTGCGACGTCAGGCGCCGCTTCTTCCCTGCCTGGCTGCGGCCCCGGTTGGCGAAGCGGTGGGCCTCATCCCGGGCCCGCGCCAAGAGGAAGAGCTCCGGGCTGTTCGGGCGGAGGGCGACCGGGTTCTTTTGACCGGGGAGGTACACCCGATCGACGAGCTTCTCCCCGAGGGGAGTCTCCTTTTCCTTGGCGAGGGCGACGATGGGCAGGTCGAACAAGCCCAGGTCCTGCGCCGCCGCGAGGGCCACGGCCAGCTGCCCGCGCCCCCCGTCGACGACGAACAGGTCGGGCAGATCCCAGGTGCTCCGCGCGTCTGGCTCGCCCGGCGCGGCGCCCTCCACGCCTCGCTCGAAGTCGGCGTTCTCCGCGGCCTGGTTCTCCACGACCTCGTTCTCGTCCGCGGCGCCCTCCTTCGAGACCTCTTCGAGGGCCGCGGGAGCGGGCCCCGCTCGTGTCGCGGTCTCCGCCGCGCGGGCCTGGAGACCACGGCGGAAGCGGCGCCCCAGCACCTCGAACATGGCCCCGTAGTCGTCCCCGTCGTCCACGGTGCGCACGCGGTAGGACTTGTAAGCGCGCTTGTCCGGCACCCCGTCCTTCAGGGCCACCACGGATCCCACCGTGTCCTGGCCGCCGAGGTGCGAGATGTCGCAACACTCGATGCGCCGGGGCAGCACGGGCAGGCGGAGGCGCTTCTGGATCTGCGCCAGGCGCTCGTCGATGTCCTCCGCCGCGCGGCGCTTCTCATCGAACGCGTGGCGAGCGTGCTCCTGGGCCATCTCCAAGAGGCGCTTGCGGCTGCCTCGCTGGGGAGAGAGGAGCTGGCAGCGGGCCCGCTTCTTCCCCGTCAAGCCCGCGCGCAGCTCCGTGAGCCACTCGGCCACACCGTCCGCGCCGTCGGGCAAGACCGGCACCAGGATCTCGTCGGGGATGTGGCTCGCTCCGACGCCCCCCTCCCCGTAATGATCCCGGAGGAACGTCGCGACGATCTCGTCGTCGGGGATCTCCATGCGGGCGTGAGACAGGCTCGCGACCTCGATGACCCGCCCCTGGCGCACGTACACGACGCCGAGCTCGACGAGGTCCCCCTCCCGATAGAGCCCGAGCACGTCCTGATCCCCGTCGCTGACGACCACGACGCGCTGCTGCTCGCGCACCTTGCGCACCGCGTCGAGCTGGTCCCGGTAGATGGCGGCGACCTCGAAATTCAGATCCCGGCTCGCCTGCTTCATGCGCTCCTCGAGCTCGCGGGTGAGCTCGTCGTGGCGACCGCTCAGGAAGAGATCCACGGCGCGGACCTGCGCCCCGTACAGCTCCCGATCCACGTCGTACACGCAGGGCGCGGGGCAGCGCTTGATTTGATACTGGATGCAGGGGCGGCGGCGGCTGGCGAAGTCGCGATCGGTGCAGGTCCGCAGCTGGAAGTGCTTCTCCACCAGGTGGAGGGTGCGGCGCGCCGCCGTCGCCGAGTGGTAGGGGCCGAAGTAGCGGGCCCCGTCCGGCTTGGGTTTCCGCATCAGCTCGAGGCGGGGCCAGGGCTGAGCCGGATCGAGGCGGAGGTTCAGGTACTCCTTGTCGTCCCGGAGCTTCACGTTGAGCCGCGGTCGATGCTCTTTGATCAGGCTGTTCTCGAGGATCGCCGCCTCCTTCTCGGAGACGGTGACGATCGTGTCGAGGTCGCCGATCAGGCGCGGCAGGGCGGGGATGAACGCCCGGGTGTCCGAGGTGCCCGCCTGGAAGTAGCTGCGGACCCGGGCACGCAAGCTCTTCGCTTTGCCCACGTACAGCGCGCGGCCCTGCTTGTCGCGAAAGATGTAGCAGCCAGGGCGCGCGGGCAGAGCCGCGAGCTTCTCTTCGACGTTTCGGGGCAACACGGCGGGCTCTTATACCCAATCGTCCCACGGCGTTGCCCGCGTTGCGATTTCAGCCCGTCTGGGCCATGTCTTCGGTCGTGCCTCGGCTACGGATCCCGCAGCTGTTCCGCCGTCCCGGCGCGCCGGGACGTGTCGTCAGTCGGCCGGTGGCCGCCCTGGCCATCCTGCTTTGCGGGGTGGCCGGCTCGGCGCTGGGCGTGGCGCTGGTCCCGCGGGCTCCCGCGCCCGTCCCCGCGGCTCGCGCGGAGCCTCCACCCCGCGTGCGCGTCTTGTCCGAGGACCTGCAGCTCGGCGACGGCGCCGTGGAGCGGGCGGTGGAGAAGCTCCGGCGCCACGCG
>JAEWOQ010000199.1 GCA_023460875.1 Pseudomonadota bacterium | reverse complement strand
CCTCACTCCGTCAGTCCCCCATCACTCCATCCCCGATACCTTAGGCGCGGGCGCCGCCCGTCAAGCTCGGCCGCTCCCTTGATAGCCAGCGGCGAGGCTTTCGCGAGCACCGGAGCGGAACCGGAGTGCACGAAGTCCAGCACGCTGGACGAAGTGCACGGAGGCCTACGGCCCTCGCCTCTGGCGAGGGAGCGCCGCAGGCGCAGTGAACGTACGTGGGTACTTGAGCACCGGAGCGCAGGGCCCCTTCCCCGAGGATAGGGCGAAGCCAAAAACCGAGATCGGCGGGCGTCCTGGTCCGTTAAGATACCGGCGATGCCCATCACTCCGGGGCTTGGAGCCACTTCGCCGCCGGCCCCTCACCGTCCAGCGCGCGGAGGAACGCCACCAGATCCGCGCGCTCCTCTTCGCCGAGCCCGAGCGGACCGATCTCCTTGTGACCCAGGAAGCCGGACTGGTTGCCGCCACGATCGAAGAACTCCACGGCCCCCTCGAGGGACTTGATCTGTCCCGTATGCATGAAGCTCGGACGCTGCGCGACGCAGCGCAAGCTCGGCGTGGCGAACGCCCCCAGCAACGAGTCCGGGAGCTCCTCCGGCAGGCGCCCGTCGTCCCCGTCACTGAATACGCCCTGGCTGTTGAGGGGATCGCTCGAGAGCTGGGTGAGGCCCGCGAGCGCTCCGGGCTCGTTGCGCTCGCGGAACGCCACCGCGACCACCGCCGGCTCCAGCCCGACGTTGTGAAACGCGAAATCGGACAGGTACGGGCCAGAGTGGCAGTCGACGCACTGCCCTCGCCCCACGAAGACGAGCGCGCCCCGCTGCTCGGCAGCGGTCAGCGCCTCCGCGTCTCCGCTCAACCACGCGTCGAAGCGCCCCGGTCCACAATGGAGCTGACGCTGGTAGGCGCCCAGCGCCTTCCCGACGTTGACGACCACCCGGGTGACGGCCTCTTGGTCTTCCGAGCTCATGGCGTCGTACACGTCGCCGTCGCCGGGGCGGCCGCGGCACACCGGCGGCTGCATCGGAGCGGCGCGATCGCAGCCGGCGTCCTCGGGGCTCAGCGCGGGGAAGCGCTCTGCGTCGTCGAGGGGAGGCAGAGGGCCGAAGAGCGCCTCGTACTCGGCGCGGAAGGTCCGGAAGACCTCCTGGGCCACGAAGAGGCGGGAGGTGTTCATCTCCCGGTCGTTCTCGAGCACCGTGAAGACCTGCCCGTGCAACGTGTCGGACTTGCCGACCCACGTGAACAGCTTCTTCTGCGCGACGTCCAGGAGCGAAGGGGTGCGCCGCTCGGTCCAGCGGGCCGCCAAGGAGATCTGCTGACCGCGGCTGCGGGTGTCGACGAAGCCCGCCTCCGGGACGTGACACCCGGAGCAGGCCACGCGCCCCGTCTCCCCGCGCGCCCCCAAGGAGCCGGGGCCGCCGTCGTTGTCGCTGTCGAGGAGCGGGCCGGAGAACCCCGGATAAAAGAACAGCCGATGTCCCCAGGCGATGGCGTTGGGGTCGTCCGCGAAGGCGTTCGTCGGATCGTCCGGGACGATCACCTCCGTCAGCAGGAGACCGCGCAGCTGCTCCCACTCCGTCTCGGAGGGCTGCGGTGCCCCGGGCTCCAGCGCGCCCTCACCACGGCTGCCGCCACAGGTGACCAGCGTGAGGGCGAGCGCTCCCGCCAGGATCGAGCTCAGTCCAGGCGCTGCGAGCATGGCATCGTCACTTCGTTCCAGGCTGGCGCCTTCGCACCGCTTCGGAAGCCGAAGCTGTCGAAGCGGCGGAGCGCCTGGGTCAGGCGGTGCTCCTTGAGGTACCCATGGGGGCAGTCGCCGCAGACGACGTCCTCGTCGACGCCCGAGTGATACAGCACGTCCCCCAAAGTGACGGAGACGGGGCCCTCCTCCCAGGTGCCGCGCTCGATGTCCGCGCACCCCAGCGGAGCGCCGTTCATGAACACGTAGACCCGAGACGTGGACGCGTACACGTCGAACAGGACCGGCAGATCGTGCCCCGACACCTCGCCCGGGACGGGCGCCGGCTGCCAGGGCGTCACGTCGTCGTCGTAGGCGGGCTCGAACTCCGTCGAGCGCCCCAGACGATACTCCGGACACTGATCGTTGACGTCCCAGCTGCGCTGCTTGCAGAGCTGGATCTGGATCTCCGTCGCCGCGCCGAAGGGCTGCACGATGATCGTCGAGCCCCGCCGGAGGTTGTCCTGCACCGGCGCCATGCGATCGCTGATCAGGATCTGTGGGTAGCGGCGCAGGGTCGAGGGGATGTCCATCTCAGCGACGACGTGCACGAAGGCGTCGCTGCGCAGATCCGCCGACTGCTTGGGGGTCATGCGGAACTTGCCGTTCGTGTCGGCGGCCCAGTCCGCGTAGCCGACCCACAGCTGGCCCAGGACTTCACCGAGCGACCAGGACGAGAGCTCGATGTTGTAGAAGTCGACGTCGAAGAGCTCGGAGGTCAACCGGAGGCGCTTCGCCCCGTTGTCGCGATCCGTCTCTGTGTAGGTCTGGCCGATCCCGCTGCTCTGGAAGTCCGCGTAGAAATCCATCTCGGGGGCCTCCTGGGGCACCACGGTCACGAAGGAGCGCGCGACCACCTTCGGCTTGCTACCCGGCGCGCCCTGGCCGTTGATCGTGACCTCTCGGGTCCCGATGAGGTCCGGGAGGGATTGGAAGGGTTCCGCGTACCCGACTGCCTCCGTCGCGCGGGGACCGTAGAGGCCCTCGAAGGGGCAGGCTTCGTCCAAGGCCTCGAGCACCAGCGTCGTCTCCTCCACGAGGCCCGACCATGCCAGCTGGCTCAGGGGCTGATTCCCCTGCTTCAGGTAGCGGTCACGCAAGCCCGCGCCCAGCGCGAGCACGTCGTGGGCGATACGCGTGACGCGGTAGACGGGGAGCGCGTTCTCTTCTTGCTGCTCGAGGAGCCGGAAGGAGCTCTCCACCATGCCCTCTTGCCGGCTCCGCACGCCGTGCTCCGCGGGGGCGGTGTAGAAGAGGTGGTACACGCGATTCTGCTGCCAAGCCTGAGGCTCGGAGACGAAATGCCGTACCTCGGGGCCCTGCCCTTCGCCTGGGACGTAGAAGGCGATCCCGTCGTCTCGGTGACCGGCCGCGAGCAGCTCGTCTCTCAGCTGACGGCTCGTCGTGTAGTTCATCACCCGAGACGTGGCGAATGGGGTCCCCGTGCGCTCGTCCGAGTCGGGCGCCGGATCACCGAGGGCGAACACGGGCACGCGCCCTGGACCGTCCACCGGGTAGGCATAACCGAGCAAAGATTCGGCCTCGGGGCGCCGGTAGTCGAGCACATGGCCGCCCAGGCTGACCTCCTCCCACTCCTCCGGGAGGGGTCGATTGCCCGCGCAGCGATACACGGCGCCCGGCACCACGAGGCGACCGTCGGCGTCCACCTCGATGGTCGAGGGATCCCGCAGCTCCCAGATCCGGTAGTCCGCGGCACCTTCGAGGGGGAGGAACGAGAACACTGCGCTGTCGCTCCTCACCTCGTAGCGGACCGCGTCCAGCGCCGGCAACGGCTCGAACACGCCACCGAGGGTACAGGCGCCCGCCTCACAGCTCAGGCCGTGCAGGCCACAGCTGGCGCCGCCGCAGTCGTCGTCGGCGCAGTCCACGAGCCCATCGCAGTCGTTGTCCACGCCGTCGTTGCACGTGGCCTCCCTGGACGCGCTGGCCTCACACACGTCGGGCTTCGTCGGAGGCAGCGACGGCACCGACGGCGGAGGCGCGGCGGCCTGCTGGGAGACGTTCTCCGAGCCACAGGCGAACAACGACCAAGTGACACACAGAGCGCCGAACACGCGGGGAGGTTTCCACATACGGATCTGGGGGAGCTTAACCGACGCGAACGGCACTCCGAAGAACGAAACGGCGCTGACCGAGGGCGGCCCGTACGTCGAGGGGGGAGTCGCCCCCACGACCTGCCTGACCTGCCTCCCACGGTAGGGCCGCTCGTCGCCGTTCATCTCCCGCTGCTCCAGTGTGCTCTCGTGTGGAGGGGCTCCTAGTGAGACGGAGCTCCCGATGAGACGGCGGGGACGCCTCGTCAGCCGCTCGGGGCTGCCTCCAAGAACTCGAGCAGCCGAGGCACCGCGTGGCGAAGGGCAGACAAGGCATGATCTCCCTCGGGCACCGTCCACACCTCCACGCGGTGGGTAGGGAAGTGATGGGTCTCGAGCTCGAACGGTGACCCGAACCAGCGCAAGGCACCGCGCCGACGGATGGTGGTGCCGCCGGGAAACCGCAGCCACGGCGCGACGCTGTCCTGCACCCCCGGGTAGCGGGCTCCGCGGGCGCTCCCCCCCGAAAAGCGGATCGTCTCGTCCAGCACGCCATGGACGTGCAGCAGAGAGACCGGGCGCGCGGGGCGACAGGGCGGGTCCTCGGGCCCCGGGCCGGCAGCCGCGACGCTGACGATGGCCCGCACCCGTTCGCTCGCGTCACACCCGAACCGGTGCGCCAGAAACCCGCCGTTTGATACACCCAAGAGGAAGACCCGCGTCGTGTCGACGCGCCGCCGCCGGCCCACGTCGTCGAGCACCGCATGGAGAAAGCTCACATCGTCCGGCCCACCCGGCTCGGCGCCACAGCAAGCCGCGCTCGCGTTCCAGAACTGGTTCCCCTCACTGTCTCGCTCTCCCTCGGGCACGACGACGAGCCAGTCTCGCTCCTGGACCGCGCGCTCCCGGAGACGATGGGCGTTCACCAGCTGCTCCGCGGGATACGCGTAGGGATGGAGGACGAGGAGCACGGGGCGCGCCCGGGCCGGTTCGTCCTGTCCGCCGAAGCTTTGTCCACCCCGGCGCTCCAAGATCCGGTACGCCCGACCAGTGGTCGGCTCACGAACCGTCACCTCGTCCACCTCGGGCGTGGACCGACAGCCAAAGCTCGCGGCGCACGACACCGCGGCGACGAAGGATCGGCCCCAACGCAACCGGGTCCGGCGCAGGAAGCTCCAACGCAGGAAGCTCCAACGCAGCGGGCTTTGTTCCGCGGTCGTCGTGCCGCCTGTCCGCTCGTGTTTCACCAAACTGTCGCCCCAGGCGATGCCTTGGACCGCCGGAGAAGGGATGTTAAATCGGGACGCTCGAAAAAGGAGTCGGTATCATGGGTCTTGGATCAATTCGTAGGACGGCGCTCGTTACGGGCGCCGCGGGTTTCATTGGATCGCACCTCGTCGATCGGCTCCTGGACGAGGGCTTCGAGGTCGTGGGCCTCGACAGCTTGATGACCGGTGACCTCGCCAACCTGTCCCGCGCCAGCCGGGATCCGCATTTTCATTTCCAGGCAGGAGACGTGCGTGAGCCCCTGCACGTCCACGCGGAGCTCATCTTCAACTTCGCTTGTCCGGCGTCGCCGGTGCACTACCAGCACGACCCATACACGACGTTCACGACCAGCGTCGTCGGCGCACAGCGCATCATCGAAATGGCCCGAGGCCGCCGCTGCGTGGTGGTGCACGCCTCGACGTCGGAGGTGTACGGAGATCCGCAGGTGCATCCTCAGACGGAGGACTACTGGGGCTATGTGAACCCGATCGGGCCCCGCGCCTGCTACGACGAGGGCAAGCGCGGCGCCGAGACCCTGTTCATGGACGCCAAGCGCTGCTGGAACCTGGACGCGCGCCTCGTGCGCATCTTCAACACCTACGGCCCGCGCATGGCGTTCAACGATGGGCGCGTGGTGTCGAACTTCATCACCCAGGCGCTGCAGAGCAAGGCGCTCACCATCTACGGCGAAGGCAAGCAGACCCGCTCCTTCTGCTTCGTGGACGACCTCGTCGAGGGCTTCTTCCGCGTGGCGATGGCCAAGTCCTTCGGCGGCCCGATGAACCTGGGCAACCCTGGTGAGTTTTCCATGCTCGAGCTGGCGACCCTGGTGCACGAGCTGACGAACTCCAGCACCCCGATCGAGTTCCACCCGCTGCCGGCGGACGACCCCAAGCAGCGACGGCCCGACATCAGCCTGGCCAAAGAGCTCATCGACTTCGAACCCCAGGTGCCCCTGCGCACCGGCCTCGAGCGAACGATCGACGACTTCCGTCAGCGGTTGATTGCCCTCGGAGAGCTCGACGGCAAGCCGGGCACCTTGGAGCGAGCCGCCTCCTGACCCCTGCGCGGCTCGGGCTCCGCAGCGGGCGTCGAGCGGCCTGGGGGCGCCGCTCGACTCAGGCCGCGGCGGCGTCTCGGGCGCGGTGAGACTCCGTCATCGCGATCGCCAGGCGCTCGACGAACCGATCCAGCCCGGCGTGCTCTTCGACGAACTTGCGGGCGGCGCGGCCGATGCGCGCCGCCTCTTCGGGCGCGTCGAGGAGCCGCTCGATCGTCGCCCGCAGCGCCGCAGGGTCGGCGGGGGGCACGTACACCCCCGTCTCGCCGTCGACGATCGTGTCCGTCTGCCCCCGGGTCCGGGTGGCGATGACGCACTTGCCCATGGCCATCATCTCCAAAATGGTGGCGATGCCGGTCTGGTATTCGTTCTGCAGGATCGGCACCACCGCCAAGGCGGAGCGCGCATAGAGCTCCCGGAGCTCGAAGCGGCTCAGCTTACCCCAGCGCACGTTGGGAGGCAGCGCTCGGCTGGGCTCGAGCTTCCGCTCGATCCACGGGCTGCCCGCGGCGATCTGCACTTGGATGGGTCGATCGCGCACCGCCTCGACCAGCGTGTCGTAGTCGCGGAGCAGCTGGCCCGCGGCGCACACCAACCGCGGCTCCACGGGCGTGTCTCCAGGTCGGAAGAACTGCTCGTCGGCGTGGTAGTAGATGCGCTGCACCTTCGCGGCAGGCATCCCGAGCGCGCCGCGCATGAGGGCCTCTTCGGAGCTCGAGTACGCCAAGACGCGATCGATGCGCTGGGCGACACCACCCACCTTGAAGAAAATCTGCTTCTTTCTCGGAGCGAGCGTATGCGCGATCATCGTGTGGGCGCAGCGCGCCGAGCTGGTTCGCAGCAGGGCCGCGAACGGAATCCCGATGTCCTCGCCGGTCGTCAGGACCACGTCGTAGGCGTGCCTGCGCAGGTACCCGAGGACCGCCACCGCGGGAGATGCCCCGAGGGCCTTTCGCGTGGCGATGACGGCCGGATGCTGCGACGCTTCCGCGTCCAGATAGTCGAGCTGGTCGGCCCCCAACTTCCTGGCCACCTCGAACATGTCCAGCCGGGGCTCTCGCCCCGCCGCAATGGCTGCCCGTAGGTTCTCGTCGAAGCGCCCCGCCGCTAGAATCAATGCCTTCATGAGCCCTCGCTTTCTACGCGGGGGCCCGCGCACGGGCAACGCCGCCCACGACGGCCCCCCTGACGACGCCCCCGACAACAGAGTTCACCCGGGGAAACGGAATGAAAAAGCTGCTCCTCCTCTCGGTCATCTTCGCGACAGTGGCCATTCCGGTACGTGCCGCCCGGTCGCCCAACCCGCGCCAGGGCCTCAAGAAGGCTCTGTGGCAGATGGTTGCGTTCAACCTCTTCTATCTGTTCGGCATCTATTACCTGGAGGCGCGCCTGTGATGCCCCAGGGCAACGGTCCCGCTCGGAAGGAAATCCGCCAGCGTGAGTGAGCCTCGCCTGGGAGGCGACGTCAAAGGAGCGTTCGCCCTGGGGGTGGTCACCACCCTCGTGGCGACGTTCGTGAACGACGGAGTGCTCGCCTGGCTCCTGGCGCCGGTGTTCGTGGGGTGCTTCCTCTACGCCGCTGCTCGGGCGCCGCTCCGCTACTCCATCTACGTGCTCACGTTCTGCGCGTTGGCGGTGGAGAAGCCCACCGAGATGCCGCCTTGGACCTCGCCGTTCTTCCCGATCGGCACGCTGATGTTCCTGCACATCAAGCACATGACGGGGGTGAGCATCCTCTTCCTCTCGGGCATGGAGTACCTGCTCATCTTCCTGCTCGGGATCTCGATGATCCGTGAAGCGACGGGCTCCACGATCGACGCCAGAGGGCGGGTCGAGACGCCGCGGCCCTTCGTGAAGCTCGCCTACATCTCCCTGGCGGGCAGCATGTTCACCTGGATCTACGGCCTCGTCACCGGCGGGGACTTCAGCAAATCCCTGTGGCAGCTCGAGAAGGTCATCTACCTCCCGATCGTGTTCCTGCTGTGCAACCGCGGGTTGCGCGGCCCGAAGGATCACGCGGTGCTCGGCAAGATCGTGCTCGTGGCGGCGGCGCTCCGCTCGATCCTGGCCATCTACGTCGTCCACTTCATCGCGGAGACGGATCCGGAGACCGGCGAGCTCCTGCTGGAGCACGCGACGAGCCACCACGACTCGATGCTGTTCGCGTTCGCGTCGCTGTTGTTGGTGCTCATGGTGATCGAGCGCACGGACAAGAAGGCCCTGCGTCGTCTGCTGCTGATCCAGCCCCTCTACGTCTGGGGCATGATCGCCAACGACCGCCGCATGGTGTGGGTGCAGATCGGGCTCGTGCTCGTCACCTTGTATCTCGTCACGCCGCCCAACGCGGTCAAGCGCAAGATCAAGCGCGCCTTGATCGCGCTCAGCCCAGCCATCGCGGGGTACGTGGCCGCGGGGTGGAGCTCGGAGGCCTCGATCTTCAAGCCGGTAGGCATCATCCGCTCGGTGGTAGAGCCGGATACGGACGCCTCCTCGCTTTGGCGCGAGATCGAGAACTACGACATCCTCTACACCTTCCGGCGCGCGCCGATCTTCGGTCACGGCTACGGACATCCCTTCTGGGAGGTGATCCCGCTGCCGGCGGTCCCCTACGAGCTCGAGCACTACTGCCCCCACAACAGCATCCTGGGCTTGTGGGCCTTCGCCGGCTTCGTGGGGTTCACGATGCTCGTCCTGCTGTGGGCGGGTGGTGTGTTCTTCGCGATGCGCGCCTACTACGCGACGAGGGTGCCCACCGATCGGGTCGCCGCCGTGCTCGCCGTGGGCTCGGTGATCATCTACATGATCCAGTGTTACGGCGACATGGGGCTCGGCGCCTGGACCGGAGTGTTCCTGGTCGCGCCCAGTCTGTCCCTGGCTGGCAAGCTGGCCGTCCACGCTGGCACCTGGACTCGACCCAAGAAGCGCCGGGGCCCGGCCCCCCCCCCCCCCCCCCCCCC
>JAEWOQ010000198.1 GCA_023460875.1 Pseudomonadota bacterium | reverse complement strand
GCTTCACGGGGACCTGTACTCCGTCCCAGTCCGCAGGGCGGAACGTGTCGGGCAGCGGGCCCCACGATGTCGTGGTCGAGACGAACCCCGATCCCGGGATCGACGAGGGGACCATCTTCCGACCCGCCGATCTCGCGCCGGGAAAGGACTACCCCATCGTCGTGTGGGGCAACGGCGCCTGCTCGAGGGACGGTCTGTCCAACGAGGCCGCGATGGCGGAGATCGCGTCCCACGGGTACGTCGTCGTGTCCGACGGAACTCCCGGAAGCAACGAGCCGGGTCGCGCCCTGGGCGGCGGCGGCGATGTCCTCCTCGGCTATGTCGGTTGGCTCATCGAGGAGAACGACAAGCCCTGCAGCGCCTACTATCAGAGCATCGACGCCACCAAGGTGGCGGCCAATGGCTTCTCTTGTGGCGGCCTCATGGCGGCGGGTACCGCCGCCGACCCGCGGATGAGCACCTGGGGGCACATGAGCAGCGGCTCCTTCTCCGTGGATCAGGCGTTCTACGCCTCGATCCACACGCCCGTGCTCATCGTCACCGGGACGGCGGACAGCCTCGGCGCGCATGAGAACGGGCAGCGGGACTTCGAGAACATCTCGGCGCGCGGCGACATCCCGGTCATGATGTTCGCCAAGATCGGCGCCGATCATGGTGGCGATCTGTGGGCGCCGAACGGCGGCCACTTCACCAAGATCCACGTCGCCTGGCTCAACTGGTGGCTCAAGGGCGACCAATCGGCGACGGGGAAGGGCCTCCTCGTCGGCGCCAGCTGCCCCTACTGCAGCGACGCCACCTGGCAGATCCAGTCCGCCAGCCTGCCCTGAGCCCCCACCGCTGTGCGGGCAGCGCGCTCGGGAGGCTCTCACGCTGAATGGCGCGCCCGCGTCCTAGCGCTTGACCAAGTAGTAGCCGGTCCAGAAGAAGACCGCCCAGCCGAGCCCGACGATCAGACAGTAGATGGCGATCCGCCGCGCCGTGCTCTCGACCCGGTGCTCCACGGCTCGCCCGAGCGCCTCTGGATCGGCCGGCAAGAGGCTCCGCAGCTCCCGCAGCATGCTCTCGGAGCGTCGCGTGATGTCATCGAGTCGGCCGAGCACGTCCGCAGGCGCAGCGTTCGCCGCGCGACCGTTCTGGCTCGAGCCGGGGGCGAGGGCTACGGAGGGACCGACGAGGCGGTCGAGCAAGGGGACGCTGGCCTCCGCGAGCAGGCGCGCCTCGTGGGCGGCGGACCCGGCGTGGCTCGTGAGCACCGTGAGCTCGTCCAGGAGCGGCCGCAGCTCGGGGACCTGCCGAAGCACGTCCTGAACGTTGGCGAGGCTGTCCAGCAGGATCTCCTCGGTGCCCACCCGCGCCTGCAGCCGCAGCAAGAACGGGAGCCGATGGGACAGGAACACCGCCCGCTCGCCGAGGAGGAGCGCCTCGTCCGCCGTCCGCGTCGCCGACCGGATCTGTCCGAACAGCCCGCGAGCGCGCCTCGCCCGCTCCTCGGCGACCTCACCCGCACGGTAAGCGAACTGTTCGAAGCGCACCCCCTCGACGACGAAGACGCCGGGATGTAGGCGGCGCCAATCCGCAATGAGCTCCCGCACCGCCTCCTGCTGCTCGCCGCTCAAGATCTTCCCCGACACGTGCCACATGCGCTCCTCGGCCCGCGTGAACGCGTCGAGCAGCGGCCGCCCCCTCGCGCCGAACTCCGTCGGTATCCAGTACTCTTCGAGAGCTCCGCGAGCCAGCGCCACGAAGACGAGCATGTCCACGACGTTCAGCTCCGGATACGGGCCCGACGCGATGTCGAGGGACGTCGCGTAGTAGATGAGCGTGCGGCGGTGACCGAGCGCCCGCAGGCGGGTCTCCGGCGACTCCTCGACGCTCCGCATCGCGTGCGCGACGTCGAACATGAACTCGCTGACGAAGCGCTCGACATCTTGCTGCAGCTCTGCCTGGGTCACGATCGCGCCCCTCTCTCCGCTCACCGCGCCCACGCGGACGTCTCGCCCGAACGCGCTCGCCCCCCCGCCACCGCAAGCCACGAGGAGCGAACCGACGAGGAACGAACCCGCGAGGACTACGGCGCTCAGGAGACGACCGACGCGGCGGCCCCCCCACGGCAGCCACCTCGCGTCACCTGTGCTGGGTTGCCGCGCCGGACGGGAGCGCCGGTCTCGATTGACCTGCGCTCGGTTGAACCGCGCTCGGTTGAACTGCGCTCGGTTGAACTGCGCTCGGTTGAACTGCGCACCCTGACAGGCCGCAGCGTGTCTCTCGCTCCCCGTCCGAGCCACGCGCAGCCACAGCGCCATACGGTCCTCTCCCGACCTCTCCGAGCGCTTCGCCCGAGCGGTCGACCCCGACGGGAAAAATATCATTCGGGCGCCGACCCGCAACGAACCTCTCCCGTCGACCGAAATCGGCCAGCGCCACGGCGCCCGTCGAGGAACCCGAGACGAACGGCGCGACGGCCTCAGAGGTGCTGCGTCTCCGCCGGGGTCTCCCAGGTGTCCGCGCGGCCGTCGAGGTACTGTACGGGTGCCGCGAGGAGCTCTGCGGGGGTCAGGTCATCGAGGAGTGCTTGCAGAACCCGCCGAGGCCGGCGGGGGGCGTCCTCGCTGCGAGCGATCGACGCCAAATTGAGGACAGGATCGGTCCTCAATTCGGCGTCGAGGCGGGCGACTCACAGCAGCTTCGTCACCCGGACGAGGATCTCCGAGAGGGGGACGCCGATCAGGATCACGGGCAGCATCGGCAGCGCCGTGAAGAGCGCGAGGGTGAGGACGACGTTCTTTCGCAAGGGGATGATCGAGGTCTCATCGATCACGGTGTAGGTGGCGATGAGATCGGCGTGAGCCGCGAGATCGTGTGTGTTCGGTGAGGGAGGTGGCAGCCGCTCCGCGAGGTAGGGGGCCACCAACCTGGCCCAAGGGACGGCCACCTTGCTCAGGCGCTCGAGGGTCCGCTGCTTCTCGCGGTAGAGCGGGACGATGAGGGGGAGCGGGGTCGCGAGGATGGGGAGCTGGATCATCACGATGAACCCGATGAGCAGCAGCTGCACGTCCTCGAGAGTGCGTCCCCGATAGAGCAGCTGGTTGGCCAGGCTCCCGGCGGCTGAGCTCGAGAGCCCGAAGACCAGCGGGGCGAAGGCGGCGTGGGCCAGGACGAACCGACCCAACCCGCCCCGGCGATCGGGATGCAGCAAGCAGGGCTCGAGGAGGCGCGCCACCAACCCGATGACGCCGAGCCACACGATCAACCCCCAGACCAGGCGCAGCCAGAGATAGCGGTAAGCCGGAGTCGAGATCCACCGGTACCAGGCGCCCGCGGGGGAGTACCCCTCCCCCGCCTGCCGCCACCCCCGGAGGGCGAAGGAGCTGTCCTCGAGGGCGGTCATCGAGAGCGCGGCCGCGACGATGCCCAGGAGGAGGGCCCGGAGCACCCACCCGGAGCCCCAACGCGAGAGCTGCCGCGCGACGGGATCGCAGGTGGACCGCGGGAGCAGCTCGGATTGATAGAGGTCGTGGACGCCGCGGGTGAGGTGCCGGTCGACGTACGTGCCGCCGAGCAGCAGAGCGGGCATCCCGATCAAGAGGCGCGCGAGGGCCTCGGCGTCCATCAGGAACGTGGACATCGCCGCCGGAGACGAGAGGCCGGTCAGCGCGACCAGCGGCAGCCAGCTGACGAGCCACAGCAGCAGCCGGGGCGCCAGGGCGACCCCAGCGGCGCCCCCGAACAACCGCACACAGGGGAGCGCGCTGGGAGTCTCCTCGGCCATGGCACAGCAATGCGGCGCGCCTCGTCGATTCGTTCAGCGGCCACGGCGCTCCCGACGGCCGGCCGCAGTCCCAGGGCGCTCCCGAGCCCTTCGGCCCAGCTCAGCTGTCGCCGCTGGCGGTCGGAAGGCGATCCGTCGCCCTGCGCCCGGCTCCTCGACGCTGCTCCCCCGGCGGGGCCATGGACCTCGGATCGCGCCGGGGGATGAAGGAGCGGCGGCCCGATCGGAACAGGCTGCGCAACCCCTCGAAGCTCATCACGCGCGCGTTCTCGACGATCCGCGCGTGCCGAGGACACAGCAGCACG
This sequence comes from Pseudomonadota bacterium, assembly GCA_023460875.1. Lineage (GTDB taxonomy): Bacteria > Myxococcota_A > Polyangia > Polyangiales > Polyangiaceae > NIC37A-2. Next base: position 4,902 of record JAEWOQ010000198.1, on the reverse strand, counting down.
GTCCGGGCGCGGAAGTGCATCGCCACGAGCTTCTGCTTCACGACCAGCACCCCGGGTTCGAAGCTCGTGCACACCTCGCAACGCTGGACCATCCCCGCACGCTGCAGGACACCGGGGAGCCGGGCCAAGTTTCACGCGGGACGGCGCCGACGGCACCGCGCTGTGAACACGGCGCCGACGGCACGGCGCTGTGAACACGGCGCCGACGGCACGGCGCTGTGAACACGGCGCCGACGGCACGGCGCTGTGCCATGGGCTCAGAAGTCGAGGATCACCCGGAGCGCCTCCTTGGGCTCCTTGGCGTCGTTCCAGAGCAGCGGGTGGTCGTTGCGCCCGGAGACGGGCTCGTTGTCGAGCCAGGTGCGGTCGTCGGTGACGCCCCACACGGTCACGCTGGTGAGGTCCGCCGAGTAGTCCCGGAAGAGCTCGAAGAGGGCGCCGTAGCGGGTGGCCTGCTGGGCCTCGAGGGCCGCCGTGAACTCGACCTCGGGCGCGGCTTCGAAGCTGCCCGCCGGATAGTCGTTGTAGAGGCTCACGTCGAGCTCGCTCACCTTGAGCTTGTAGCCGGCGGCGGTGATCTTGTCGTAGGTCGCGCGGATCTCCGAGATCGGCGGCCAGTCGATGCGGTAGTGCCCCTGATCACCGACCCCGTCGATCTTCAGCCCCTTCTCCTCCTCGAGCCAGGTCAACATCTCGAGGATCTGATCGACCTTCAACGTGATGTTGTAATCGTTGTAGTAGAGCTTGCCCGCGGAGCTGCCAGGCTCCTGCGCCTCGAGGGCCTCCTTGGCGTAGTGGAACGCCCAGTAGATGTACTCCTCGCTCCCGAAGATCCGGTACCAGTCGGATCCCTCGTCGCGGTACAGCTTCGAGCCGTCGTCGGAGATCGCCTCGTTGACGACGTCCCAGTTGCTGACGACGTCCCCGTAGCGCTCCACCATCACCTCGATGTGGCTCTTCAGGCGCTCCTTGAGGATCTCGATGCTCTCCGGATCTTCAGCGGTGAGCCCCTGGAACATCCACGCCGGCTGCTGCCGGTGCCACAGCAGCGTGTGCCCGGTCATGGTCATGCCGCGCTCCCGGGCGAAGTCCGCGATCGCGTCCGCCTCGTCCCACCTGAAGCCGTCCTCCGACGGGCGCACGGTGCCGGCCTTCATCGCGTTCTCCGCCGTGAGGTGGTTGAAGTGCTCCTCGAGGATCGAGGCGGTGTTCTCGAGGTGCCACGCGCTCACCGCCGCGCCGACGCGGAAGTGCTCCGAGTATTTCTCGGCGAGGCGCCCCTCCAAGACGACTCCCTCTCCGCCCGAGCCTCCGCCGGAGTCTCCCGCTGCGCCGCCTCCGGCGCCGCTCGTGTTGCTCTTCGCAGAGGATGACCCGCAAGCGACGGCGCCGAGGCAGGAGAGGGCGGTGACGAGGAGGGAGCGACGAAAGAGAGAAGGTGTCATGGATAGAAAGGGGGGGTTGGGTGCTCTCGCGAGGGAGCAGCTCGAGATCGCGCGCGCTCGCCGAGGCCCCACGCGCTCGCCGAGTTCTCGTTGAGCACCCGGGACACCGTGCTGGCCGCGCCCCCCGCAGCGGCGGCCACGCTCTGCATGGTGGGGATCGTCCATCGCCGGTATCTTAACGGACCAGGACGCCCGCCCGAGCTTGACGGGGGGCGCCCGCGCCTAAGGTGTCGGGGATGGGGGATCGTCCGGGCGCTCACGGAGCCGCAGTTTGAGAACGTTTCCAAGGATGGTCAAGATTGCCTTGCACTTCGTCAGGAGCGCCGTGACCTCCTCCACGGGATCGAGCGTGTAGTCGTAGTGGCCGCTCGGCGCGAAGAACGAGTACGTCGAGCCGGTGGACTCCCGTAGTGGGGGTTCGGGACGTCCTCGAACACGCTGTTCTCGAGCACCATGTGGGTGCCGCCGCGCGCGTGGTTCCCGTACGAACCGATGCGCGACAACCAATTGTTGTATAGGTGAGCCCGGAGCACGTTGTCGGTCGCGGGGTTCCGCTGGTGCAGGTCGCGGAACCAGTCGTGGTGGATCGTCCTCGGCGTGGAGCGCGCTCGATAGACGCCGGGGGCATCGCCCTCGTGCCCCAACCGGTGTTCGCCGTGGCCGATCGGCGGTCGTCGTCGTTGGCGTTCCAGGGCCTCGTCTCGCTCGAGCTGGCTGTGGGCTTCTAGCGTGGGGCGCCGCTCAATCCCCTCCGACCGGGGTCACCTGGAACGTGCCCCCTGACGACTTGGCGGTAGCCCGTCCGCGTCGGCCCGCGCGGCCCCGCCGCCGGCTCTCGTGGCCTCTCACAAGCGCTCCGAGCGCGCCAGGGCGGGCTCGAACGCCGCATATTCCAGCGATCGAGGCGCGTAACATCGTTCGCGTTGACGGATTGGAGAGCCCCGGGCATGCGGGGGCTCGCGCAACCCCCGCGCTCGCAAAAAGTGAGTTCTCAACATGAAGAGTCGAATCCCCCTCGCCCAGGGCGCCGCCTACGGCGCGGCCCTCGCGGCCTTCGTGGTCGCATCGAACGCCAGCGCGCAGGCATCGCTCGTCGCAGACAAACAGGCCTCCGCCGGGAGCACCGAGGTCGCCGCGGAGGGCTTCCAAGCCGTCGCGGTTGACGACGGGAGCGCCTCCGACACCACCGTCATCAAGCTGTCCGCGGGCGGCTTCCTCTCCACCGGCAACGCCCGCTCGATGGCGGTGACCGGCGCGGGGCAGACCCGGATCCGACGCGGGGACAACCAGTACTCCGCGGACGTGGCCGGGAACTTCGCCCGAGCCGCCGCGACGCCCCTCGTGCCCCTCGAGAAGACCGTCGAGAACTACCAAGCCCGGATCCGCTACGATCGGTTCCTGTCCGAGCGCTGGGCCTTGTTCGTCTCCGAGTCCGGCCGCCACGACCGGTTCCAGGGCTTGGATCTACGGCTCAACTTCGATCCGGGTGTGGCCTACTACTTCGTGATCGAGCCCAAGCAGCACCTCTGGCTCGAGGGCGGCTACGACCTCCAGTACGATCTGCGCTCGGGGGCAGCCATCGCCGCGGCCATCGCGGACGGAACGCCGGTCGAGAAGACGGAGGTGCGACACGCGGCGCGCGCCTTCCTCGGCTACGACAACAACTTCAACGAGGCCGTCACCTTCGACACGGGCCTCGAGTACATCCAAGCCTTCGCGGAGACGAGCAACTTCCGTTTGAACTGGGTGTCCGGTGTCACGTCCGCGTTCTCGAAGTCGTTCTCCTTCTCGACGACGTTCACGCTCCGGTACGACAACAACCCCCTCCCCGGTGTCGAGAAGCTCGACACGATCACCGCGGTCAGCCTCGTCTACACGATGCTCTGAGAGACCCTGCGTGAAAGAGACATCGACGATGAAGTACCTTTCCTCGATTGTTGCCGCCGGCCTCGGCGCAGCGCTGTTCAGCGGCCCCGCTGGGGCCCAGACCCTCGACGCGTCCCCGGCGCCCGCGACGACCGCCGTCGCCGACGCGCCCCCGACCACCCCCGACGCCACCCTGGCGCCCTCCCCCCGCTCGGGTCCCCTCGAGGTGCCGTACCTGCGGAGGTACGTGCCCGAGGCGAACCTCTGGGAGCTCGGGTTGTTCGGCGGAGTCATGTTCCCGTCCAGCTCTCACCAGCTGTACGATCCGGATCGCACCGCCGACGCCCAGCAACCCTTCGGGACCGCTGGTGAGGTCGGCGTGCGCTTCGCCTACTACCCCCTCGCCTTCCTCGGCGGCGAGCTCGAAGCGGCGGCCATGCCCAGCAAGACGGAGGACGGCGGCGCCGCCGGCCTCTGGACGGGGCGCGGACACCTCATCGGACAGCTCCCGCTGGGCAGCATCACCCCGTTCGTCCTCGCGGGCGCTGGCGCCCTGGGCGCCGGCAGCGACGCGATGGGCGTGGACGTCGACGCCGCCTTCCACTTCGGAGCAGGCGCCAAGGCCGCGGTCGGCGAGCACCTGCTCGTGCGCGTCGACGTGCGCGACACCATGAGCCGCAAGGTCGGGACGGACACGAGCGCCCTCGCCCACTCCCCGGAGATCCTCTTCGGCATCGCCTTCGTCCCCTCCCGCAGGAGCCCCGATCGCGATGGGGACGGCGTGCTCGACTACCGAGATCCCTGCCCCACCACCGCGGGCGCCTACGCCGGCTGCCCGGCGCCGGACACGGACGGGGACGGCATCGATGACGAGGCCGACGAGTGCGTCGACGTGCCCGGAGTCGCACCGAGCGGGTGCCCGGACAGCGACGGGGACGGCATCCTCGATCGGGACGATCTCTGCCCGAACCACGCGGGGACGGGACCCGGCGGGTGCCCGGAGAAGCTGTGCCCCGTCAAGGACTCCGATGGGGACGGTCTGACGGACGAGTTCGATCGGTGCCCCGACGAGCCCGCCCGCACCCTCGACGGCTGCCCCGCGCCCGCCGAGCCTGCGGAGGAGAGCTCCGACGAAGGCGCTGACGGCGAGCCCGGCGACGGCGAGCCCGGCGAGGGCGCGCCCGACGACGCGGGCTGGACCGCCGAGGAGGAGGAGGACGCCCGATGAGCTTCTTGCGTGAGTTCCGCGACTTCGCGATGCGCGGCAACGTCTTCGACCTCGCCGTGGCCGTGGTCATCGGCGGCGCCTTCGGCCGCATCGTCACCGCCCTCGTCGAGGGGGTCGTGATGCCCGTCACCGGCGTCGCGGTGAGCGGCATGGACTTCTCGAACCTGGCGATCGTCCTCCGCGAGGCGCAAGGCGAGAAGGAGGCCGTCCTCCTCAAGTACGGGATGTTCCTCCAGTCGTTGGTGGACTTCATCATCGTCGCCTTCGTCATCTTCCTCGCCATGCGCGGCATGAAGGCGCTGCAGCGAAAGCAGGAGGAGGAGGCCCCCGCGGCGCCCCCAGGGCCGAGCGACGAGGTGAAGC
>JAEWOQ010000197.1 GCA_023460875.1 Pseudomonadota bacterium | reverse complement strand
GCGCCGCCCCGCGGCAGCGGACGGGCGACGCCGCACAGGGTGGAGGACCGGTCGACGTCGCACGAACGGGCGCCATCTGAGGACTTCGGTGCCCCATGAACGCCCCTGCGTCAGAATCTGCCGATGTCGTCGTTGTCGTTCCGGGGGAGCAGCCTCGACACGACGGGCGACGGACGTCGTGAAGGCGCACGGACGCCATGAAGAGATCGGGGTGCGCGGGGAACCGGCAGATCAGCCCCGACATTCGTTGTAGCCTCCCGCCATGGTCATCGTTCATCAGCCATTGGCCGCGGCGGAGCTGAAGCGCGCCCGGCAGGATCTACACCATATCGCGAGGAGAGTGCTCAGGGCGCACGGCGACGCGTCGCAGGACGACCAGAACGACGGGACCCAGGACGACGCGTCGCAGGACGACGGGACCCAGGACTACGCGCCGCAGGACGACGCGTCGCAGGACGACGGGACCCAGCGCGGGCCGCTCGAGTGCTTCAGGCACGCGCTCTCGCTCGCTCAGGGGCTCCTGTTCGAGTCGCCGAGCTTCGTCTCGCTCGCCCGACGGATGGAGGAGATCGACGAAGTGTACGACTGCGGCGGAAAGGGCTCGGCCGTCCTCGACTCGTTCCTCGTGCTTCACGTCATGTCGGACCGGACGCAGGGGGTCGCAAGCGAGAGCCCGCTCTCTGTGGCCGCGTTCGTGTTGCGGCACCTGGGCGCGCCCGCGGAGTTCTCGTCCCACGCGGAGGCCTTCGCCGCGTCACGGCTCCACGTGGTGTGGTGCGAAGCGCTTGGAGAGGACGCAGACGACCCGGGAACGGCTCGGCTGCGCTGCCCCGTGACGGGGCGGCAGTGGCGGGCCGAGGTCATGGAGCCGTGGTTTCGCGCTGGGCTCGGCTATCTGGCGCGCATCGTCGAGTTGCCCGATCGAAGCTTCGTCCTGACGACGCCCTACGTTCTGCTGAGCTCCGAGGACGCGTGGCGTGAGTACTTCGCTCGCCAGCTGGGTACGCCCGGGAAGGCGCCCGCTGGTGGCAAGGGAGGGGCCTCGCGGGACAAGGGCAAGCGCAAGAAGGCCAAGCGCGCTCCCGCGGGCGCGGCCGACTCTCCAGCGCAGCGGCTCCACCGACACATGAAGCGCGGCCCCTCCCCCGATTACTGGATCGAGTTCGTCGATGAGGCGTTCGCGGGGAAGGTCAACGGCTGTCCCGCCCTGGCGGGTGTCCCCGATCTGCCGGAGACTTTCCCGAGGAACCCCGAGTTCGACGAGGAGGGAGACCACCCTTGGCTCGAGCTCCTCGACGAGGAGGAGGAGGAGGACGACGAGGACGAGCCGGAGCTTCGCGTCGCGGAGGTGCCTGTCTCGCCGGAGGTCGAGGACGCGCTGGCCTCTGCCGTCCTCGAGCAGGTCCGCCGCTCGATGCGCGGCCCCATCCCCATGTTCGGCGATCGCTCCCTCGTCGAGCTGGTGCAGACCGAGGGCGGCCGCGAGCAAGCCCGCGCGTGGCTCGTCGGTCAGGAGCAGACGCTACGGAGCCTACCGCAGCTGGCGGAGATCAGCCTCGAACCGCTCTGGAGGGAGCTGGGGCTCGACTACGAAGGGTGAGGTGTCCGGACAGCCGAGGAGTCAGACCGCATTGCCGGGAGCGCCCTCAGCCCGCCCTCTGGGTCCGTGACCATGATTGATGACGTTCATTCCGACGACTTCCCTGACGCAGCGGGGCTGCAGGACCGCGTCCTCGGGGGACTGTATGGGCTCCTGATCGGGGACGCGCTCGGGGTGCCCTTCGAGTTTCGGCGGCCCGAGGAGTTGCCGCCCCTGGGGGAGCTCGACGTGGTCCCCCCGGTGGGCTTTCGGCGGGCGCATCCCGGCGCGCCCGTGGGGGCCTGGTCCGATGATGGGGCGCACGCGCTCTGCTTGCTCGCGTCGCTCCTCCACTGCGACGGGCTCGACCTCGGGGACTTGGCGCGTCGCCTCCTCGACTGGCGCCAGCGGGGGTACATGGCCGTCGAGGGGCTCGTCTTTGACGTGGGGATCCAGACCTCCGAAGCGTTGGGCGCGCTGCGGGCGGGCGTCGCGCCGGAGGAGGCGGGACCGGCGGGGGAGCGCTCGAACGGCAACGGCTCGTTGATGCGCGTGTTGCCCCTCGCACTGTGGCATCGAGGGTCCGACGAGGAGCTGATTCGCGCCGCCATGCGGCAATCCCTGATCACCCACGGGCACCTGCGCTCGCAGCTGAGCTGCGCTCTGTATTGCCTGTGGGCCCGGGCGCTGCTCCGGCAGCAGGAGGAGCCGTGGCGCGTCGCGGTGGCGTCGCTGCGGCGCTTCGCGGCCGCGGATCCGTTGGTGTCCGAGGAGCTGGACAGGCACGTTCGTCCCGACGAGCCGCCCCAGGGCTCGGGCACTGGTTACGTGGTCGATTGTCTGCATTCGGCTCGTTTGGCCATGCAAGGGAGCTCCTTCGCGGAGGTGGTACGGCGCGCCATCGCCCTGGGCAACGACACGGACACGACGGCGGCCGTGGCGGGCGGCGTCGCCGGCATTCGCTTCGGCTTCTCCCAGATCCCACCGCACTGGGTCGAGCACCTGGCGGAGAAGGAGACGGTCGAGCCCCTGGCGTCGGCGCTGGTCGACTCCCTCGCTACAACTCCGACTTGAAAGCAAACGACGCGCTTCGCAGCAAGTTTCCGCCGCAGGAGTCCTCCTGGAGAAGGTGGCCCGCAGCCGGCTCGCCTGCGGTCAAGTCAACCGTCAGCGTCTCCGACCAAGAATCGGTTTCATGCTCGGTTTGGTAGGTCCAGTCGCGAAAAAGGCGGACCTCACATCCTTCGACGCTAGCAGCCGCCCAAGACCCGGCGATGCTCCAGCCTCCGGCTTCCGACCGAGACAGCCGAAATGAGCGCCATCCCGCATCTCCATGAATGCCGCAGCCGGGGGATTCGACAGTTTCGTCTTCTTGGGCGTCGACTGTCGCTGTCCATATCCCCTCCACGAAGCTACAGGCAGCGTCGTCACCGCAGCGAAGCGGAAGCTCACTCGTCCAAAGACGCCCCACACAGCGAGCGATCCGACGAGGCGCCTCGTCGCAGCCTGGCAGGAGCTGACCCGTGTAGCTGCAGACCTGGTCGCCACGGCAGGGCGAGTCCAGCTCCGGGAAGAGCGGCGGGCAGGCTGCGCGGAGTCCCACCGGATTTTGACGCCACAGCCCGTCATTGCACACCAGCGCGCTGCTCAAGGTGGGGTTTTGGCAAGCGACGCCGTCCAGCTCGTCACAGAAGTCGCCGTCGATCACCGAACAAGCGGCGAAGCTCGCGCCACCGGTCGCACCGCCGGCCCCAGAAGTGCCCCCCGTATCGGCCGCTGCCCCTCCGCTCGGAGTGCCGTCAGCCCCATCCGAGGTGGTGGAGGTCGTCACCTCACCACAGGCCAAAGGAAAGCACACCAACGCCAACGCAAGAACTCCACGAGTGACCCGCGCGCGACACTCGGAACCACACCGTGTTCGAGCGGCCGATGGCCGACATCGTCCCTTGCTCTCCGATGTGCACTCACCGTTCATGGCCCGTGATCTCGCTCGTAGTCGCGGCGTGACTCGTCTTCATCCGATCCGTCGAGGCAGTCCCGAACCCCGTCACACACTTGCCATGGTAGCACACCATGAGTTGCATCCGTACAAGTCCAATAGTCAGGACAATTCCGCTCGTCGGACCCGTCTAGGCAGTGCACGCGACGGGCAGCCGCCTCGCTCAGGTGCGGGAATGCAGGCTCGGCACCCAAATCCTCCGCCGTTCGCGGGGAGGCGGCATCGACGCTCCAGCTCGTCTCCTGCAACGTGAAGCCGTAGATGTAGGTGTCCATGAGCAACAGAGCGCGGGCAGCACCCCATCGCCGGTATCTTAACGGACCAGGACGCACGTCGAACATGACCCATGTGGCTGCGAGCGCCCGGACGGTTGCGCTCCTAGCGCGGCCGTACCTAGCCTCCCCGAGCATGGCACAGGTAAAAATCTTCGGGGTGGCCGGGCGTCTCGGGCCCCGACGGCAGGAGCTCTCGCGGGTCATTCACGGATGTGTGATGGACGCACTCGGCATGCCCGCCGACAAGCGAGCTCATCGGTTCATTCGCCTCGAACCGGAGGACTTCGTCATGCCGGCCGGGAGGACCGAAGACTACACTATCCTCGAGATCAGTTTGATGGGCGGGCGCACCGCGGCGACCAAAAAACGGCTCGTACGTCTGCTGTTCGATCGCATCGAGGCGGAGCTCGGCATCGCACCCCAGGATCTCGAAATCTGCCTCTACGAGAGCCCTCCCGAGAACTGGGGCTTTCGGGGCTACCATGGCGATGAGGTCCAGCTCAGCTATGAAGTGCGCAGGTGAGTTTCGAGCGGCAACAAGACTTGTCCGAGAGCGGGTGATGGGCAGGCTCTGGCCATGCATCAGCGCTGCGAGGTCTGTGAAACCTTTCGCCCGGAGGGGAGCGTGGCCGAGCAAATGTGAAGCCCCGTGAGCTTGGGCGCAGGTGCGTTTCGTCGAAGCGCAGCGAACTGGGGGTTCTCCAGGCTCTGCTTCTGTGGTCAAGGTTCCCCGGACACGGCTGCCCGAGGCGCGTCGAGGCGTCCGCGTCGGAGCTCGGGTTTTCCCCGCTTTTCGATATACTACGGCTCGTTTCCATGAACCTCGGTGCCCCATGAACGCCCCTGCGACGGAATCCGCCGACGCCGTCGTCGGCGCCAACGCCGTGAATGGCGCCGCTGATGGCGCCGCGAGCGGCGCGAGCCAGGCGGACGTGAGCGGCGCCGTCGTCAGCCGGGCCCTGGCGGCGGAGCTGGCGACCAAGGTGCGCGAGCGGGGCATCGTGCTGTGGGTCGATGGGGACGAGAGGTACAGCCGCTTCGTCGAGGGGCTCGGCGCGGGCGCCGTGGAGTTCCCGTACCCGGTCGTGCCGTTCCGGGGGAGCTTCCTCGAGCTCATGCTCGCGTTGAAATCCTATGGGAACGGGCTGCGGCGGGAGCACGTGCTCGTGCACCTCGGGGGCCTCACCAAGGAGAGCGTGAAGGAGACCCCCGTGCTCGAGCTGTATCGGGCGGGCACCGTCTTCGAGAAGAGCCTCGGCACCCTCGTGCGGGAGGCGTCAGTGGGGCGCGCGCGGCCCGACGAGGTGGAGACGTTCCTCGGGAGCGGTGGCGTGACCCTGGAGGCGGCGGACGCGTGGTTGGCGTCCCTGCAGACGCAGCCCCGGGACTGGCTCACCCTGGAGCTCGAGAGCCTCGGCGTCGAGGGCGTCGTGATGCGGCTCATCGAGGGTAAGGAGGGCTTCGCGGCGCGCCTCCAGGAGGGGCACGCGGAGCTGCTCGCGTACTTGGAGAAGAACCTCGGGGTGACGTCGAGCTTCCGCCGGTTCGTCGCTGGAGACGAGCGCCTCGATCAGGAGAAGGCGGCGAGGCTCGTCGCCAGCTGGCTCATGGCCGTGGAGTTCGTGCACGACCTGCGCGCCGCGCCGGTGACCGAGGAGCTGCGCGCTTTGCGGGAGCTCGGCCCCTCCGCGAAGGAGTGCCGGCGTCTCGTGGCCCGGCTGCGCGAGCGTATGCCCGAGGACTACGAGTACTTCGCGGCGCAGCTCCAGGACCGTCTCCAGGCCGAGCGCGACGCGCACGGGGCGGACGCGCTGGGGGCGACGGACACCTTCCGCTTCGAGGAGACCACCATCCGCGAGGCCGCCCTGAACGCCCTGCGACGCGGGGAGTGGGACGCCGCGGGTGCCTTCGCCCGGGAGCGCACCCCGGAGCAGTCGTTCTGGGTGCAGCGCTCGCCCTCCCTGCAGCGGACCTGGGAGCTCGTGCGCCTCGCCGCGAGCACGGGCCGGGCCATCGAAGAGAGTCGGCGGGCGCTGCAGCGCTGCGCGTCGTTGGAGGAGGCAGTCGAGCGCTACGTGGCCAAGCTCGCGCCCGTCGACCGGCAGCACCGCGTGTTCGAGCAGCGGGCGCACGCCCTGCCGTCGGACATCGAGGACTACGACGCCCTGCTGGAGGTGCGCGGCGCCCTCAGGCGGGCTTACCGGCGCTGGGCCGACGAGACGAACCGCGCCTTCTTCGACCTGTGCGTGAAGGGGGGCGCGCTGCCGAGCCGTGGCTTTCAGCAGCGCACCCTCTACGAAGAGGTCGTGCAGCCGCTGGTCGAGCAGGCCGGGCGCACCGCCTTCGTGCTCGTCGACGCCCTGCGCTTCGAGATGGCCCAAGGGCTCGCCGAGGAGCTGAGCAAGGAGAAGGTGCGGGTGAGCCTGACGGCGCGCCTGGCGGAGCTCCCCACCATCACCGCGGTGGGCATGAACGCCCTGGCGCCCGTCGAGCGCGACGGGCGCCTGCGCCTGCTCCTCGACCAGGGCAGCCCGGCGGGCTTCGCGGCGGGGGAGTTCGCCGTGAAGAAGCCCGCGGATCGTGTGCGGGCCATCGAACAGCGCAGCCTCGGCGAGGGTGCGCTCGACATGGAGCTCGCGGATTTCCTCGAGCTCGACGGGAAGCAGCTCACGCAACGGTTGAAGGGGAGGCCCCTGGTCGTGGTGCGCAGCCTGGAGCTCGACACCGCGGGGGAGCACGCCCTGCACCTCGGCACCTTCGAGCAGACGCTCACGCAGCTGAAGTCCGCCATCTCACGGCTGCGCAAGGCGGGCGTGGATCGCTTCGTGATCACCTCCGATCACGGGTTTCTCCTGCAAGACCCCACGACGGACAACGTGCCCTTCGGCGTGAGCAAGCGGGTGCCCAAGCGGCGGCACGCGTTGCTGGCGGAGCCCTCGGGGATGCCGGACGTGCTCGAGGTGAAGCTCTCCGCACTGGGTTACGAGGTAGAAGGTTACGAGGTAGACGAGGATTTATACCTCGTGCTGCGGCCCGACACGGCCCTTTGGCAGACGAAGGACAAGATCACGCCCTTCGTCCACGGCGGCAACAGCCTGCAGGAGCGGGTCATCCCCGTGCTCGTGCTGGAACCCCAGGGAGAGCGCGGTCGGAGCGCCTCCAAGTACGAGGTGGCGGCGCGGGCGATCCCTGCGCACCTCGGCAGGCAACGCTTGCAGGTGGCCGTGCGCCTGCAGAGCCGCGAGAACGCGGCGCTGAGCTTCGCGAGCCCCAAGACCATTCGGCTCGCCTTGCGGGTCCCGGGGCGCCCGAACATCAGCGTCACCCTGCTCGACGTGGGCCCCCCGGCGTCCCGCGTGGACGGCCACGTGTCCGTGCCCCCGAACCAGGAGGAGGCCTTGGTCGAGTTCGAGCTCGAGGGGGCGATCGACGAGAAGGTGCGCGTGGAGCTCTTCCACCCCGACGGCGTCGAGGAGGTGGCCCCGAAGCTCGTCGAGGGGTTCTTCGACGTGGGGCGCAGCCGCCGGCTCGGCAAAGCCAGCAAGCCGCCGGCGGCGGGGCTCGACGCAGGGGCGCAGGGCGACGAGCCGCGCGGCGGAGGGCCGCTCGCCGAGGAGCGGGAGGCGCCCGCGCCGGAGTCATCGGC
>JAEWOQ010000196.1 GCA_023460875.1 Pseudomonadota bacterium | reverse complement strand
GTGCTCGGCCGCACCGTGCTCGGCCGCACCGTGCTCGGCCGCACCGTGCTCGGCCGCACCGTGCTCGGCCGGGCTCGTCGGGGGGGTGACGGGCTGCAGCGCAGCGCACGACTCAGCGCAGCGCACGGGCATACTCCTCGAACTCACACAACGCCTTCTGGAGGCGCTCCAGCGCGTAGCGCATGCGGCTCTTGACGGTGTTCTCTCCGACTCCAGTGATGACGGCGATCTCCTGGAAAGGCACCTCCCCGATGTGCCGCAGCAGAAACACCTCCTTTTGTTCCTCGGGGAGCTCCTCCACCGCCAGAGCGACGCGCTCTCGGATCTCGCTCGCGACGACGACCCGCTCGGTGCTCGCGGCGGGGTGTGGATCTGCGAGCCGATCGGCAGGCGCCGGGCGTCCGTCATCGTCGTCGGCGCCGCCGTCGAGGGACGCATGTCGGCGGTGCTTCTGTCGGCGCAGGTGGTCGACGCAGAGATTTCGAGTGATCGTGTAGAGCCACGTCGAGAAGCGGGACTCGTGCTTGAACTCGCCCGCGCGCTGGACGAGCCGCAGGAATGCCTCTTGGGTCACGTCCTCGGCCCATGACGCGTGGCGCAGATACCGGAGCGCAAAGTTGTAGACGGGCCGCTCGTAGCGACGCAGCAACTCGGCGAACGCTTCGCGGTCGCCCCTCTGATAGCGGACCATGAGCACTTCATCGCTCGTCTCCCCGTGCGCCGCTGTCATGGATTCGCTCCCGATGGAAGGATGGTAGGACGGGGCCTGGCGGCGAACAGGTCCCGGCGGCGGCACCTGGCCGACGCTTGCCTCCCGAAGGGGCGGCTATGGGTTCGACGTTCCAGCACGTGGTTCGATCTGGAAGAAGGGGAGCTGGGGCCGGTGCGAAGAACGGTACGCTCTCCTAGTGGCCCACCCTGGATCCTGTCAGAGTACGCCGACGCTAGTCCCTTGCCCCGGCCCCGTGCAAGCGGCCCTCGGCGGGGAAAATCGCGCCAGATCCCGCGCTCTTCGAGACCTTCGAGGCTGCCTGATGCGGGCTTCGCGCTGGGCTGACTCGAACTGGGGAGGGGTCTCTCGCGGGCCGCGGGGCCCACGCGCCCGAATGGCCCGAGATCGTCTCGGGAGAAACCGAGCCTTGGCAGCGGTGGAATGCGGAGCGATCATCCGTGCTTGCCGAGACCCCGGCTTGGCCCCCTAAGATGCGGGCGAGCAGCCCGCCCCCGTGCCGCCGCGGGTTGCTCCGGAGAGGAACCATGTCTCGATTCAGTAGCTCGACTCGGATGATCGCAGTGGCGCTGGCCGTGGTCGGCTGCCCCGCCTTGGGGCTCGCCCAAGAGGAGGCAGCGGAGGGGGCGTCGCAGGCGCGCTCTGGCGAGGTGGTCGCCGCACAGGACTCGGGTTGGACCACCGACTCCGAGGCTCCGAAGGCCGGTGAGCGGGAGGAGGCCGTCGCACAAGCGGAAGCTGGCGGCGGCGCGTCGCCCAGCCAGCGCGATGTCCCCTCGACGAGCTCAGAGCCCGCGGCGCCTCAGGACCTGGATGGGGCGACCTATCAAATTCGTCTGCGGGATCTCGAACAGCGCGTGGACGAACTCAAGGAGCAGATTCGACGGAGCCATACCCGGCTCAGCCTCCTGAGCGATACCATCCTGGCCGGCGGGGTCGGCGGAGCGCGGGCGGAGATCGTCTTCCACAACGAGCTGAGCAACGCCTTCCGGTTGACGGAGGCGGTCTTCGTCCTCGACGGCGCGGTGCAGTACCGCAAACAGGACGAGACGGGGACCCTCGCGGCCCAGGAGACGATCCCGATCTTCAGTGGCTCGATCCCGTCGGGAGATCACACGCTGCAGGTGCTCATCAAGCTGCGCGGTCATGGCTACGGCGTGTTCTCCTACCTGCGCGGTTACCAGTTCGAGCTCCGGGACGCGCACTCGTTCACGGTGACGGACGGCAAGCTCATCGAGGTCAAGGCGACCGCTTGGGAGCGCGGTGGTGCGACCACGCCCGTCGAGGAGCGGCCCGCCATGCGTTACACGAGCAACCTGCGGAGCCTGGGAGAGGCCCCCGCCGCGCCCGCGAGGAGCGGCTCGAAGGAGCCCCCCGGGAGCTCGGGGGGCACCAAGGCGGGGAGAGCAGGCGGCAGCGTGTCCGTGGGCGGAGGAAACTGACGGTGAGTGGGCGCCTCGCGCCTCCCCGGGGGGGCCGCTCGCACGCTGCGCTGTGCTTGAACACCGCGCGGTGCTCATACGTCGCGCCGCGCTCACACGCCGCGGTACGCGGCGCGCTCCTGGCGGTGGCCTTCGGGGTGTTCCCCACGTCCGCAGCGGCTCTGACCGCAGACGAGGCTCGCGCCAACGCGTCGAAGTCGATCGCCGCGGTCGAGACGCAGGCCGCCTCCCTGCGTCAGGTGACCGCGGAGACCCGCCGGCTCGATCCCAGCCGGCTGGTCACCGCCGGGGAGCTTCACCTTCGGACGAAGGACTACGAACGAGCCATCGAGCAGCTGAACAAGGTGATCGAGCTCGACCACCAGGGGCGCGTCCCCGAGGCCGTGGCCGCGGACGCGACCTTCCTCTTGGCAGAGGCGTACTTCGCCGACGGGCAGCTGTACTCAGCTGGACGTCACTACGAACGCATCGCGGACCGGGCGGAGCGGACGGCGTACCGCGGGTTTGCGGGGCGCGCGGCGAGCCGGCTCGTGGACGTCGCCCTGCGCACGCGCCGCACCGATGGTCTCGATGGAATCCTAGCGCAGATCGAGCGCCTCGCTGCGGCGGATCCCACGGGTTCATTGCAGTATGCACGTGCGAAGATCCTCTTCGCGAAGGACGACCTGAGCGGTGCCCGCAGCGCCGCTGGCGCCGTGCCCGGGGGATCGGAGTATGCGCATCGGGCGACCTATCTCATCGGCGTGACCTTGGCGAAGGAGGCGGGCCGGCTGCGGAGCACGGCTCGAGGCGCGCAGCCCGGCGCCGCGACGTCAGAGGGGCCAGCGGGTTCGTCACCGGAGCTCCAGCAGGCCCTCGCGGCGTTCCGCCGTGCGGCGGAGCTCCCAACGAAGGATCCGGAACAGGAGCACGTCGTGCACCTCTCCTGGATGGCCGTCGGGCGCCTGCTCTACGAGGAGGGCGCCTTCCTGGAGGCCGCGGAGGCCTACGCAAAGGTGCCGCGCACCTCGCCGGAGTTCACGACGGCCTTGTACGAGCTGGGGTGGGCCCATGTCCGCTTGGGGGACTACGATCGCGGGCAGCGGGCCCTCGAGCTGCTGAGCGTGCTCGATCCGGGGCGCGTGGACGCGGCGGACGGGGCGTTGTTGAGGGCTGATCTCCTCCTGCGCTCCGGGCGGTTCGAGCAGGCGCTCGCGGCTTATCACCAGGCGCGCGACGAGTACGACCCGCTCCAGAAGCAGGTCGCCGCGTTCTTGAGCACCCACACGGACCCGGCGGACTACTACGACGTGCTCACCGCGGACGGATTGGAGCTCGGCGGGGAACTCCCCGCGGTGGCCGTCGAGTGGGCGCGCGAAGAGGCCGCGGAGGATCGCATGTTCGCGGTCACCGATGACGTCGCGCGCTCGAGGCGCCTCGTGAAGCGTTCGCGGCAGCTCATCCAGCAGCTGGAGGCGACGTTGGCATCGAGCTCCCGGGCGAAGATGTTCCCGGAGCTCTACGGGGAGGTCGAGAAGAGCCTCGGGTTACTGAACCAGGTAGCGCTGGCGCGGCGGCAGCTCGCCCTCGGCATGGACGACGAAGCGGGGGACACGGATCGGGGGAGCAAAGGGGCGGGGGAGCTTGGGCAGGTGCGCGCCGAGCGACGCCGCTTGATGGCTCGCCTCGGCGAGGTGCCCGCTTACCCCGCAGACTTCAACCGACGCCAGAGCGAGGCCGAGGCGGGCTTCAACGTCGTATCTCAGGAGCTGCAACGGTTGACGCTCCGCGCCGACTATCTGCAGGCGATGGTGAATGGTTTGAGGCGGGTCCTGGTCGACGGCTCCCAGGCGACGAGCTCTTCCTCGTCGCGGGCGCGCTTCGAGGAGGAGCTGAGGGCGGGTGAGCAGGAGCTCGTGGCACACCGCCTGCGCATCGAGGAGCTCCGGCAGCACGTCGATATCGGGCGGGTGCAGATCGGGCTCGGCGACGAGCGCTTCCGGCACGATGACGACGTGCGCCGCCGTTTCCGGGCGCTGTTCGCGCAGGAGGTGGCGCTCGTCGCGAGTGGGACGGATCGAGACGCCGCCGACTACGCTCGAACGATTCAGCCGCTGCTCCAGAGGGCGGACGCTGCCGAGGACGGCCTCGAGCGCGCTCGCGCAGCGCTCGAGGCGGCGGGCGAAGCACGAAGTCGAGACGTGGCCGCCACCGTCGCCCAGGAACGTGACTTGATGAATGGGTACGTGTCGCACCTCGACGAGCTGGACCAGAGCGCTCGGGTGCTGCTCGGCGAAATGGCCATGGAAAACCTCGAGCTCGTCCGCAAGAGACTGAAGAACGTGGTGCAGCGCGCGGACGTAGGGATCGTGCAGCAGGCTTGGGAGCTGCGAGAAGATCAGATGCATCGACTCCGGCAGCTCCAGCGGGAGCGCGCCAGGGAGGAGAGTTTTCTCAACGACGAGCTCCGTGAGGTGCTCGACGACGCGGAGGAGCTGCCATGACGGACATTCGTCGGGACGCACCAGAGGGCGCCTCCGAGAGCCGGTCGCGCCGACCGACGGGCCATCGAGGTGGCGGTACGCGGGGCTGGCGCAGGTGTCTCGTCATGGGATTGTGCGCCGGGCTGGCAGTTTCCGTGCAGGCCGCCTGGGCGGCGGAGGGCACGTCGAGCCCCGCGATCCCGCCAGGAGACGGCGCGAAGACGAGCGCGGAACCTGCGTACCCGCTCCAGTGCGGCGCGGCGACGGCCCTGCGGGTGGTCGACGCGCCACCGCTGGCGCCTCCGACGCCGGAGCAAGTGCGCGCGCTGCGCCTGCTCGAGGAGGAGGCCGAAGGGTACGTCGCGGACGCCAGACAATTTCAGGGCACGCTCACGACGATCGTGCGCCACCACTACGAGGAGCGCCGCCGTCGTGTGCTGTCCACGCTCGACCGAGAGATCGGCATGGAGCGCAAGGAGCTGCTGGAGGCTCGCGCGGAGGCGATTCGTCGATTGGAGGACTTCGTGGCGCGCTACGGCGGGGGCAACGCTGATCCGCAAGCGACCCCCGATGCCATGTTCCGCCTCGCGGCGCTCTATGAGGAGCGGGCTCGCGACGACTTCGACGCGGATCTCACCGAGGGCTTGCGGCCCGCGATCGACATCTACCGGAGCATCGTCGAGGAGTACCCCGCCTATCAGGAGACCGCCGCGGTGCACTACTACCTGGGCCACGCGCTCACGGACGCGGGGCGGCTCGAGGAGGGGCAACAAGCCTGGCGCTCTCTGGTGTGCGCCAACCGCTACCAGGTCACGGCCGAGCCCGCGGGGCAGCAGAGCGCGGCTCAGCAGGGCGCGGGTCAGCAGGGCACGAAACAGGGAACCGTCCTCGTGCAGCGCCTCCCTCAGGACCACGACCGACGGTTCTGGAATGAGTGGTACAACAAGAACCCGGTGCCTCTCGATCAGCTGGGCGGACCACGGGCGAGCTCCAGCCAGCTCGGCGTGAAGGAAGAAGAGCTGCTCTTCGTCGATCCGTACGCTGGCTGCGAGTCGCTGCCGCAGAACCTCGCGCCCGGCGACGAGCCCCGCTACCTCGCCGAGATCTGGTGGCAGATCGGCAACTTCCATTTCGACGCCCTGGGCCACGGCGGTCCCTACGCCCTCAACCGCGCGGTCAGCGCCTACGATCACGCGCTCCAGTACCGGAAGCCGCCGCTGTACGGCGTCGCCCTCTACAAGCAGGCCTGGGCCTACTTCAAACAGCAGCGCTACGAGACCGCTGTGCGGGCGTTCGTCGATCTGCTGCGGTACGCAGACGAGCAGGAGCAGAAGACCGGCGACGCGGGCGCCGACTTCCGCTCTGAGGCATACACCTACATCGCCGGCTCGCTCACCTACGTCGACTTCGACGGACCCCCCGCCGACGACCCCAACATCCCGCGCAGCGACGTGCTCGACGTCGAGCTCGATCCGCTCATCGCCGAGGAGCGCATGAGCGTCGCCATCGATCGCGTCCAAGATCCGGCGCTGGTGCCCCAGGACCAGACGTGGACGTCCGCGATCTACAAGGCGCTCGCCCAGGAGTTCGTCGAGATCAGCCAACATCGCAACGCGATCCGTGCCCTGGAGATCACGGCGAACAAGTTCCCCCTGGATCGCGACGCGCCGGCCATCGTCAACCGCATCGCAGAGCTCTACGACCAGCTCTCGCGCTACGCCCCCGACGGCTCCCCGGCCCGCGCCGAGTACGCCGGCCGCGCCCTGTCTGCGCGGATGCAGCTCGCCAACTACGTCGGAGCGACGGTCTGGACGGACGCGAACCGTGACGATCCCGAGGCGCTGGCCGCGGCCGAAGAGCTCGTGCGCGTAGGGCTGCGGCGGGCGGCCGCCGATCACACGAACTACGCCCGGGCGTACAAGGATCGCGCCTTCCAGTTGAGCGATCCGCAGGAGCAGACGCGCCTACTCGACAAGGCCATCGAGGAGTATCGCCTGGCAGCTCACGGTTGGCACGCGTACCTGCACCAGGAGCCCACGGCGAGCGACGCATACGAGAGCCGGTTCTGGCTGGCTGACGCGCGCTTCTGGTCCACCGTGCTGCAGGTGCCGTTGGGCCGTTCGCCTAGCGCGGAGGAGGCCCGGCTCGCCCGTGAGGCGGCGGTGGCCGTGCGCGACTCGAACGAAGACGACAGGTACCGGCAGCCGGCGGCGTACTACGTCGTCACGTTGGCCGAGCAGATCCTCGAGGACGAGTATCGCAAGTACGAAGAGACCGGCGGCGCGCAGGGGATCCGGCAGCGCTCGGAGGTGAGCTTCGACGGCGAAGGAGCCGAGCGCGAGGTGCTGCGGCAGGAGCTCGAGCCTCAGGTGCAGCTGGCCGTCTGCGCCCGCGATGAATACAACGTGCGCATCCCCCTCGCGGAAGATCCGGAGAAGAACGGCCTGCTCTACGCCTTCCAGGCAGCCGACTATTTCTTCCTGTACGGGCAGTTCGAAGAGGCGACCCGTCGGTTCCGACCCCTCTACGAGGAGCACTGCGGGAAGAACGAGTGGGGCTATCGGGCTTGGGAGAAGCTCATCAGCATGAGCAACTTCGAGGGCCGCGCGGACGACAGCCGGCGGCTGGCCGAAGGGAGGAGCTGCGCTTACGACGAGGAGTCACGGCGCGCCGAAGAGTCGATCCGTAAACCCGTCAAGCAGGGCGTGGCGTACCTGGACGCGCGGCGCCTGTACGAGGAAGCCGAGCAAATGCCCGACGGCCCCGAGCGGGACGGGAAGTGGCGGGCGGCGGCGGCGGCCTACAAGGTCGCCCTCGACGCGGCTCCGGATCGCGATGAGGCCCCCGAGGCGGCCATGAACGGCGCCTACGCCTACAAGCAGGTGGGGGAGTATGACCGCGCGATCGCCATGTATCGCCTCTTCATCGAGCGCTACGGTGACGACGCGACCCTGCGCAGGCTGCAGCGCGGGGATCCGAAGGCGCAGCCGCCGCAGGCGGCGGACCCTGCGAAGTACGAGGAGCGCGTCGGCTTCTTGAGCGGCGCCTACGAGGCGCTCGCAGGTGCCTACGTGTTGTTCTTCGATTACCCCAAGGCCGCAGAGACCTTCGATCACATCAGCGGCAACGACCATTTCGCGCCTGCGAACCGTAAGGCCGCCGCTCAGCAGGCCCTCGGTCTCTACGCGAACCTCGACGACACCTCCGGCATGCAGCGGGTCCGGAGACGCCTGCCTACGCTCGGCGCGACCGCCGAGGAGCTGGCGGAGGCTGACTTCACCATCGCGAGCGCGCCCCTCGGGAAATGGGACGAGCGCAGCCCGCAAGAGGGAGCCAACCGGCAGGCGCGGCTCGCGGCGGAGGCGGCCATGGAAGGCTATTACGACCGCCACCGGGCGCAGCCGGCCGCAGCCAAATTCGTGGTGCGAGCCGCCTACCACATGGCGCGGGCCAAGCGCGCCGTTCGCTCGCCGACCACGAACACCTGGTGGAAACGGACCATCGAGAGCTTCGAGCGCTACCGCCAGGTGGCGCCGCGCCAGGATGGTCGCAGCGTGGCGCTCGGCTCGCCGGAGGCGAGCATGGCCGCGGAGGCCGACTACACGATGCTCGACGCGGAGCTGAAGGCGAAGTTCGACTATGAGAGCGGCTTCCACCGCTACAAGGGCACCGTCGTGGAGGTGGTGAAGGAGTACCAGAACGACGCGATCGAGGCGAAGCGCTGGTACGATCGGCTCCAGCACGTGGTGGACGCCTATCTCTCGCAGGAGTGGGCGACGGTCGCCATCGCGCGGCAAGGCTCGGTGTACGACTCCCTGCGCACGGGCCTGTACAACACGCGCCCGCCTGAGCTGAAGATGTTCACCGACGCTCAGGAGCGGGCGCTGCGCGCGGCGGAGGAGAGCGACAACCTCGATCTCCAGGACAAGGCCGACGAGATCCGCTTGAGCGTGCAGAGCGCGTGGCGGGAGAAGCGCGATCAGGAGCTCGACAGCGCTGACCAAGTGGCGGTGGATCGGTACGCGACGGCGGTGCTCCTCGCGCGGCGTTACAACCTGTCGAACGCCGCCGTCACCCGCGCGATTCGGCGCCTCGCGTTCCTCACGGACGTGGTGGGGGAGGCGAAGATGGCGCAGTTCACCGCGGGTAAACCCGAGCTGGAGTACACCCCGGGGATGTTCCAGCGCATGAGACCTGGCGTGGTGACGGCGCCCGAGCCAGATGGTTTGCCTGAACCCTTGCCTGTGAGCGTGCGATGATCCGACGTGCCTCGTCTGCGCTGGCTCTGCCTCGGATATCTCTGGGAGCGCTCGGTCTCGGGATGATGCTCGCCGTGAGCGGGTGCTCCAAGGGTGGGTCGAGCTCCGGGGCGACGAGCCCCTCCGAGCTCGATCCTGGGGCGCCGGCGCCCACGGATGGAACGGGAGCGGATGACGCCGGGTATCAGTTCGCCGTAGACGAGAGCGCCGCGGAGGGGACGGGCCCTCGCCCGGAGATGTCCGCCCGGGCCAAAGAGGCGTATCAGGCCGGCTTGCGCGCCTTCGCGGTGGGGGACCTGAACGGCGCCAAGACGCAACTTCAGGCTGCCATCGCCGCGGATGGTAAGGCTTACCAGGCTCACTATTCCCTGGGCGTGGTGGAGGAGCGCCTCGGGGCGCCGTCCGCCGCCGCGTCGGCCTATCGGAAGGCCCTCGACGTGGTCCCTGACTACGAGCAGGCGGCCGCTGCCCAGGCGCTCTTGATGGCGAAGGGAGGCGATCACGAGAGCGCTGCTCGGGACCTGCGGGCGCGGCTGTCACGCCTCCCCAAGAGCGCGATCCTCACCGGCGCCCTCGCGGAGGTGAAGTCGATGCAGGGCGAATCCGGGGAGGCGCAGCGCCTCGCTCAGGAGGCCCTGAAGAAGGACCCCGACTATCGTCCGGCGATGGTGACCCTGGCGCGCGATCACTTCCGTCGGCGGCGGCTCGATCTGGCGCTCTATACGCTCCAGGGGATCCTCGACGGCTACGGGCCAGAGAACCCACCGCGGGACCGGAACAACGCAGAGGCGCGGCTCCTGCGCGGGCTCATCTATCGAGAGCGGAATCAACGCGGGTTGGCCATCGACGAGCTGACCAAGGCCGTCGAGCTTCGTCCCGATCTGGTGGAGGCGCGCCTGCAGCTCGCCACCTACATGCTCGAGGCGGGCAACGCCCAGGGGGCGCTGCCTCATCTAGAGGCAGCGGTCCGCTACGATCGCAGGAACGTCCTGGCTCGGCTCAACCTGGGCGACGCGTATCGGTTGGCAGAGCGCTCCGCCGACGCACGGCGGGAGCTCGAGTGGGTCGCGAAGGCCGCACCCGATCGCGCCGAGGTGCACTACAATCTCGGACTGTTGTACCTGCTCAGCAAATCCATCCCGGGCATGACCCCGATCCAGGCCACCAACAAGGCCATCGAGCATCTCGAGGCCTATCGCGAGCGCGGCGTCCGGGGCGGGCCAGACGACACCGAGGAGCTGATCACCCGCGCCAAGACGCGCAAGGCCCTGCTCGAGGCCGAGGCGCAGGAGGCGAAGAGCGCTCGAGACGCGG
>JAEWOQ010000195.1 GCA_023460875.1 Pseudomonadota bacterium | reverse complement strand
ACCAAGGCAGAGCCGACCAAACCGGCGCCCCCGTCGACCAACGCAGCCCCGCCGACCAAAGCAGAGCCGACCAAGGCAGAGCCGACCAAGGCAGAGCCGACCAAACCGGCGCCCCCGTCGACCAACGCAGCCCCGCCGACCAAGGCAGAGCCGACCAGCGCCACCCCTTCCAGCGGGCCCTCCGCGGGCGCCGGCCCAGCAGGTAGCGCGACGCCATGATCAAAGCCGCGCTGCGCAACCCGGTCGCCGTGCTCATGTGTTCGCTGGGCCTGCTCCTCCTCGGAGTGGTGTCCCTCCAGCGGCTGCCCGTCGACCTCTTCCCCAAGCTGTCCGTGCCGGTCGTCATCATCGGCACGAGCTTTCCCGGCGCTCCCCCGGAGACGGTCGAGCAGAGCATCACCTTCCCCGTCGAGCAGGCGGTGGCTCAGGCTTGGAACATCGACAAGGTCACCTCGTCGACGCGTCAGGGCCTGTCCATCGTGTACGCCTGGTTTCGTTGGGGCAGCGACATCGACGCGGCCCTCCTCGACGTCCAGCAGCAAGTCCAAGCGATCGGCGATTCGTTACCCGAGCACGCGCGACGCCCCATGATCGTGAAATTCGATCTGTCGTCCCTGCCGATCGCGTATGTCTCCGTGAAGGGAGGCGGGTTCGACGAACGCGCCCTGTACGACGTAGCCCGGAACGTCATCACGCCGCAGCTGTCATCGGTGCCGGGCGTCGCCGCCGCGACCGTCTCCGGCGGCCGTCGCCGCCAGATCAACGTCGATCTCGATCCCAACAAGCTCCGCCAGACAGGGCTGTCCCTCCTCGACGTAGAGGACACGATCCGCAAGGCCAACGTGGTGGTCCCCTCGGGGAACCTCATGTCGGGCCAAATGGCTTACGACGTGTTCTCCAACACCCAGATCCGGAACGTCGCCGAGCTCGAGGACGTCGTCGTCAAGATGGTCGAGGGCGCTCCCAACGGCGGCGGCTCCAGCCAGGTCGCGGTGCGGATCAAGGATCTCGGCCACGTCAGCGACTCCCACGCCGAGCAGAACCAAGTCGTGCACGTGGATGGCGAGCGGGCCGTCTACATGCCCGTCTACAAACAGCCAGGCTCCAACACGATCGCGACCGTCGCGGCCCTGCGCGAAGCGCTCCCGGGCCTCCACGGGATCCCCCCGGGGATCCAGCTCGATGTCAGCTTCGATCAGTCGAACTACATCAAGAACGCCATCGACTCCCTCCGCTACGAGGCCATCCTCGGCACCTCCCTGGCGATGCTCGTGGTGCTGCTGTTCCTCGCGAGCTTCTCGGGGACCATCATCGTCGGCCTCTCCTTGCCGCTCTCGGTGCTCGTCACCCTCGCCGTGCTGTATCTCACCGGCGAGACGCTCAACGTCTTCACCCTCGGCGGCCTCGCCCTGGCCGTAGGGCGTCTCGTCGACAACGCGATCATCGTCCTCGAGAACATCCATCGCCACCAGCACATGGGCAAGAACCCCCTGGAGGCGGCGATCGATGGCACTCGCGAGGTGGCGGCGCCCGTCTTCGCCGCCACGCTGACGACAGTCATCGTCTTCATGCCGGTCTGGTTCCTGACCGGCATCTCCAAGTACCTTTTCACGCCCATGGGTCTCGCGATCGGCGTGGCGATGTTCGCCTCCTACGCGGTGTCCCTGACGGTCATCCCGGTGCTGGCCCGGCGCTTCGCAGAGAAGCAGGGCACGAAGCCCGCGCCCACCTCGCCAGTGGCGCGCCTCTCGAACGAGGCCCTCGCCCGCGTCCAGCGCCTGCTCGACCGGACGGACACGCGCTACGCAGCCGCCCTCGAGGCGACCTTGAAGCGAAAGAAGGCCCTGCTCATCGGAGTCGGCGTCGCCTTCTTCGCCTCCTTGGGCTTGGCCACGCATATCGGCCAGGACTTCTTCCCGCCCGTGGACGAGGGGGAGTTTCAGATCGCCCTCCGCGCGCCCATCGGCACGCGGGTCGACGAGACCGAGAAGATCGTCAATCGCATCGAGGCAATGGTGCACGATGTCCTCCCTGCCGAGGACATCCGCAGCATCAACACCTCCATCGGCGCGGCCAAGCAGGGACTCCGGGCGATGTTGGCCAGCAACGCCGGCCCCCACGAGGCCAAGGTCCGCGTCGAGCTGTCCCCCGCCCAGGAACGCAAGCACGACGTGGAGCACTACATCGCCCTCGTGCGCGCCCGGGCGAAGGAGGAGTTCTCGGGCTTGTCGATCAGCTTCGATCCCCGCGGCAGCGTTCGGCAGATCATCAACTTCGGCTATCAGGCCCCCATCGTTGTCGAGGCGCGGGGCTATGAGCTCGCCGAAGGCTCCAAGCTCGCCGCGAAGATCAAGAGCGTCCTCCACACCGTGCCCGGGCTCACGGACGTCAAGTCCGTCCGCCAAGACGACTACCCCAGCCTCAAGATCGACGTGGATCGTCAGCGGGCCGCGCGCTTCGACATCACCCAGCACGACGTGGCGCGGGTGCTCCTCGGCAGCGTGTTCGGCAACACGTCGCGTCCGCCGTTCATGACGGATCCGCAGACCGGGTTCAACTACGACATCATCACCCGCCTCGGTGAGTCGTACCGGGACATGAACGATCTCAGCGAGATCACCCTGCAGCACAACGAGAAGCCCGTGCTGCTGCGTTCAATCGCGAATATTCGGCGCTCCGTCGGCCCGGTGGCAGTGGAGCGCCGCGACCAGCAGCGCATCGCCGAGGTGATCGCCAACGTGCTCCCCGGCTATGACGTCGGCAGCATCGCCGAGGACATCCGCGCTCGCCTGGCGGACGTGGAGATCCCGTCAGGGTTCACGGTCGAACTGAAGGGGCAGAGCGAAGAGCAAGCGGAGACGAACAAGAGCCTCGCCATCGCCCTGCTGCTGGCCCTCGGCATCGTCTACATGGTCATGGCAGCGCAGTTCCGCTCCTTGCTGCACCCGCTCATCATCATGTTCACGGTGCCCCTCGGGATGATCGGCGTGTTCGTGGCCTTGTTCGTCACGGGGACGTCGTTCTCGTCCACATCGATGATGGGCATCATCATGATGGTCGGCATCGTCGTGGCGAACGGCATTCTCCTCGTGAACTATGCCAACCTGAAGCGAGAGGAGGGGGCCTCCCCCGAGGAGGCGGCCCTCGCCGCCGGCAAAGTGCGGCTGCGGCCCATCCTCATGACCTCTCTGGCGGTCATCTTCGGGCTCATCCCGATGGCCATGGGCGGGCCTGGCTCCGAGACCTACGCTCCCCTCGCCCGCGCAGTGATGGGTGGTCTCTTCGTGTCCACGGGACTCACCCTGTTCGTCATCCCAGCCCTCTACATCATCGTAGAGCGACGCTTCCCCACCGACATGGCCCGGCGCAAAGCCGAAGAGGCCCTCATCGACGCGGCCTGAGTCGAATCGCCGCGAGGAACTTGCTCGATGTTCAAAATGCGTTCTGCCTATTGGATTGCCCCCTGGATCCTGGCGGGAGCCTTTTTGACGGTCGCCGCCAGCGCTGACGAAGGGCCGCCGCCGCAAGCCCCCGCCGACCCGCCCCGGCTCCTGCGCGACGACCCCGGCCTGAGCGCCTCCGTTCAGGCCCCGCACCGCCAGGACCCATCGGGACAGCTCCCTCCTGGCTCGACGCCGCTTCCCCCGACGGCGAACCCCGCCACGCGGCTGGCTGACGAACCGCTGCCCGGCGGCGACACGACGGTCGCGAAGCCCCTCAACCTCGAGCAGGCCGTAACGCTCGCGCTCAGCCGCCACCCCCGCGTGGTCGCCGCCAAACACCAGGTCACGGCCGCGGAGGCCCAGGTCGGTGTCGCCCAGTCGCGGTACTACCCGCAGGTCAACCTCTGGGTGCAGTACCTGCGAGGCACGGAGAACGGAAACCTCGCGATCTTCCACTCGGTGCCCGGTTCGAGCCGTGTCGGCGGCTCACGACGGGACATCGTCGGCCCCTTCGACTCGAAGAACAACTATCACGCGGCGCTCACGGTCCATCAGCTGCTCCACGACTTCGGTCGCACCCAAGGTGCGGTCGCTGCTCAGAAGACGCTCGTCGAAGCCTCCAAGATGAACGAGCGCCTGGTGGAGCAGGAGGTCACCTTCCGCGTAACCCGAACCTACTACGAAGCCTTGGCCGGGGAAGAGGTCGTGCGCGTCGCGGAGGAGGCCTTGACCCGCGCCCAACGCGTTTTGGAGCTCGCGACCGCCGGTCAAGAGGCGGGCCTGCGACAACCGAGCGAGAAGGCTCGCGCGGAGGCAGACGTCGCCACGGCGGAGGTCGTCAGGATCGAGGCCCTCGCGTCGCTGGACGTGGCCCGCGCCGAGTTCGTCAACGCCCTGGGGCTCGCCGATGCCGCGTTCCGCCCCGCTGGTGGAGAACCGGAGCCTCCCGCCCACGCGAAGGAACCCGAGGCGGTCGCCCTGGCGCTGCAGAATCGGCCAGAGCTCAGGACCCTCGAGCTCCAGCGCCGCGCGCTGACCGAGCGGAAGCGCAGCGTGAACGCCGGTCACTATCCGCGGCTCGAAGCCATCGGCGCGGTCCAGTCGCGCGGCCAGTTCCTCGGCGGTGAGGAGTACGACTTCGCGGCGAACAACTGGAACGTGGCGGTAATCGCCCACCTGCCCATCTTCCAGGGCTACCTCGTCAAGGAGCAGGCCAACGCCGTGCAAGCGGAGATCCATGCGATCGAGAGCGGGCGCGAGGCGGTACGCCAAGCGGTCGTTTTGGAGGTGAAGCGGGCGCTGGCACGGGTGCGCTCCGCGGACGAGGCGGCCAAGGCGGCGCAGAAGGCCGTCGACGCGGCGAAGATCGCGCTGGACACCTCCGAGGGCCGTTACCGCACGGGGCTCGCCACCCTGCTCGAGCTCACCGACGCGCAGGGGGTCTACATCTCCGCGTTGTCGGCCGCGGTGCGCGCCTCCTACAACCGCCGCTTCGCGCGCGCGGCTTTGGGTATCGCCACAGGCACGATCGGCGAAGGTCAGGGCGGCGCCGCGGGCTTCTGAGCCCTCGGGCGCCCGGCCCCTGGGGACACCTCGACAGACCCACACGCCCGCGCTCGGGGTGTCGGCGATGAGCACCCAGCGGCCCGCCGCCGTACAACCTTGCCGCCACAGCGAAACTTACGCCCGTTTCCTTTCGTGAGCCCCACTGACCTCACGAAAGGAAACGATGAGCATGCGTACGTCACGTCGACGGTTCATTGCCACGGCGGGGGTGACCCTCACCCTCCCCATGTTGCCGTCCCTCCTCTACACCCGGAGTATCCGAGCGGACTCCTGCGAGCCCATGAAGCGCTTCGTGGCCTACATGTTCGGTAACGGCCACCACATGCGGGAGCACCTCCCCCCCCTCCCGCCAGGCAGCGGGGCCCGGACGAGCCTCAATGTCAGCGGCGACGAGTGGGCCCTGCCCCCGATGCTCGAGGCCATGCAAGAGCTCAAGTCCGATCTCGTGTTCGTCAGCGGGCTCGAGAATCAGCACCGACGCCGAGAGTTCGGCGATCACGCCATCGGCTGCGGCTCACTGCTCACCGCCCGCAAGCCGAAGGCCAACGAGCCCTACACGAACATGTCCGTCGATCAGGCCATCGCCGACGCGATGCAGATCTGCCAGCCCGGCCTGCACTCTCTGCAGCTGGGCTGCCACAACGCGGGCTTCCACGATCAGTTCGGAGACTACTACACCAGAAACATCTCTTGGCGCGGTCCGGTCGTCCAACACGACGATGGGACCGTGTCGTTCCCCGCCGGAGCGGCGACCCCGCTCTACAAGGAGATCGACCCGCGACGCGCCTTCGACCGGCTCTTCGAAGGCATCGACCCAGAGGCGACCGCCGCGGAGATCGCCATGCGCCGCGCCATGCGCAAGAGCGTGCTCGACGCGGTCGTGCCCCACGGCGACGCCCTGCGCAACCAGCTCAACTCCGAGGATCGCGCCAAGGTGGACGAGCTCTTCACGGGCATCCGCTCACTCGAGCGAGAGATCGACGCCACGCTGCCTGACTCCTGCGCTCCGCCAGAGCGCCCGCCAGAGGGGTTGACCGCCGCGGCTCAGTTCGAGAATCAGCTCGACTTGATGCATCGCATCATGGGCGTCGCGCTGCAGTGCGACATCACACGAGTCATCACGTTCATGATGACGGACGCCCTGAGCAACAGGAACTTGTCGTTCGTCCCAGGCGTGGGCGGGGTCACGAACACCACGGGCGACCACGACATCTCGCACCACTCGGGCGACGCGGCGGTCGTGTCTCAGTTCCGCGCGTCCGTGCTCTGGAAGATGGAGAAGATCGCGGGCTTCCTCCGCTACCTGAAGGGCCTCACCGATTTCGACGGCCAGCCTCTGCTCGACAACACGCTGGTCTGGATCAGCAGCGAGATCGCAGACGGCAACTCCCACGACCACCGGGACAAACCCATTTTGCTGGCGGGCAAGCTAGGCGGGCTCGTCACGACGGATCGCCACGTGCGGTTCCCGCCCGGCACCCACAACGACTTCACGGGGGTGAAGACGTACGGCGACTTCTTCATCACCTTACTCGACCTCTTCGACGTCAAGACCACGTCCTTCGGACAAGACGGACAGGAGCCCATCGTATGGCATCACTGAGAACCGTCGCCCGACTCGGCGGGAGCACGCTCGCGATCCTGGCGGCCGCTTGCACGGGACAGCTCGGCGGCTCGGACGCAGTGGACGGCGACCCGAATCAGCAAGACGGCCCGGGTGCCGTCCCCGTCGACGACGGCGGACAGCCCCTCACCGTGCAGCCGATCGTCGTCGGTCGCTTGAATCGGCTGGAATACAACAACACGGTGCGCGACCTGCTCGGCACCGCCCTCAGACCGGCGGACGGCTTCCCCTCCGACGGGATGGCGGGGGGGTTCACGACGGTCGGCTCGGCCTTGAGCCTCTCACCGACCTACGTGAGCGCCTACGAGAGCGCAGCCCATGATTTGATCAGGGAGCTGTTCGCGGGGAGCGCCGCCCAGCGCGTCGCCCTCCTCCACTGCGACGTGGAGG
>JAEWOQ010000194.1 GCA_023460875.1 Pseudomonadota bacterium | reverse complement strand
CGGTGGGCGGCTCGCCGCGGCCGGGGGGCGCCCGCCACGAGCTGGCCGAGCGGCTCACCCCTTCGCGACCGCGGGGGCGCGCCCCAGCCTGGGCGAGGCGGCGCTCCAGCTGGCCGAGTCGCCCGATCAGATCGTCGAGGGGGACCAGGGGCGGCCTGCGGGCGAGGCGCACGAGGAGCATCTCGAGGGATGCGCGGGGTTCCGCGCTGCGCACGACCTCGTCGTAGCCCCGCGAGAACCCCTGGTGCAGTCGCAGGAGGTCGTCCGGGTCCGCGCCCTGGGCGAGCTCGGCCACGTGCGTCCGCTCCTCGTCGGCGAGATCGAGTAGGCGCCCTGGGTCCGGGACCACCTTCACGACGACGAGATCCCGCAGGAGCGCGAGGAGATCGCGCGCCACGTGGGGGATGTCGAAGCCCTGCTCCGCCACGCTGTCCACCACCTCCAGGCAGCGCGCTGCGTCCCCGCGGACCAACCCGTCGGTGAGATCGTGCAGCGCCTGCCGGCTGGCGACGCCCAGGGTGTGCGCGACGTCGTCGGCGGTGAGCTTCGAGCCGCAGAAGGCGATCACCTGATCGAGCAGGCTCATCGCGTCGCGCATGCTGCCCGCCGCCTCCCGCGCGATGATGTTCACCCCCGCGTCGTCCGCCTCGATGCCCTCCTGGGAGAGCACGTAGCGGAGCCGCTCGGCGATGGCGCGCGTCGAGATCATCTTGAAATCGAAGCGCTGCACCCGGCTGAGGATCGTGACGGGGACCTTGTGCACCTCCGTCGTCGCGAAGATGAACTTCACGTGGGGGGGCGGCTCCTCGAGCGTCTTCAAGAACGCGTTCCAGGCGGCCGCCGAGAGCATGTGGACCTCGTCGACGATGAAGATCTTGAAGCGGTCGCGGGTCGGCCGATACGGCAAGCTGTCCTGGAGCTTGCGGACCTCGTCGACGCCGTTGTAGCTCGCGCCGTCGATCTCCCGCACGTCCATGTCGGTGCCCAGGGCGATCTCTTGGCACGCGGGGCACTCCAAGCAGGGGGTCACGGTGGGCCCTGGATCCTCGCCGGGCGGGACGGAGCCAGGTTTCCCCATGCAGTTGAGGGCCTTGGCGAGGATGCGTGCGCTCGTCGTCTTGCCGACCCCGCGCACCCCCGTGAAGAGGAACGCGTGCGCCACGCGTCCCGACTCGATGGCGTTGCCCAGGGTGCGCGCCACGTGGTCTTGGCCGACCAGATCCTCGAAGCGCATCGGGCGCCACTTGCGGGCGAGCACCACGTAACTCATCGAGGGTGCAGCTAGCAGATCGAGACCCTCGGCTCTAGCGCCGGGGCCGATTCCGGGGCCGGGGAGCAGGCTAGTCACCGACGGGCCGCCTTCCGGACCCGCGCCGCGTCCGCTAGCGTGCGCGACGTGCGGTGTGCGGCCTCCCCTACGGCGCCTGCTTTCCTGGCTCTCGCGATGGCGCTGGGGCACGTCGGGTGTTCGTCGCGGTCCGTGACGAACCGCGGCGAGGCGGCGCCGGCGCCAGCCACGGCACCTCAGGCGCCCGCTCCCGCCGCTCCCGCTCCGGAGGGTCCGGCGGGGTGGGGGCTCCGCTCCCTCGAGGCCCCGACCTACCTACCGGCGACCTTCCGGATCACCTCACCGGGGCCGGCACAGCCGGTGCCCCTCGCCGAGGCGAGTCAGCTCGAGGTGGTCCTGGAGGGTCCCCGCGAGGGCGTGCGCCTGGCGCTCGACGGCCACGCATTTCGCCCGTCGCGAGATCGCGTGACTCTCGGAGATTTGCTGCTCGAGGACGAGGAGCTCGCCCCGGGGCCTCATCGCCTCGTGGCGCTGCGGGACGAACCCGCAGGGCGTTTGGTAACTGCGACCTGGTTCTGGGTTCACGAGGGCGCGGAGGACGAGGCGAGCGTCCCCGAGGCGCCTCCCCGCGCTGGCGTCGTGCTCGTCGCTCCCCGGGGCACCTACAACGGGCCGCAGGCGGCGGACGCCGTGCAGATCGACGCCTTCGCGCTCGCGCCGTTTCGTCGCACGTCAGCGGCGAGCCCGATCGACCAGGGCGCGATCCTCCGGGCGCAGGTGGAGGGCCCCGAGGGCTCCCTCGCTGGGACGACCCAAGGGGAGCCCCTGGCGCTGCTGCGGCTCGGCAGCGGCGATCATCGCGTCGAAGTCCGCAGGATCGCGCCGCGGGGCGACGCCCCTCGAGACGACGCCCCTCGAGACGACGAGGGGCCCTGGGACGTGGTCTCGCGGGTCATCACGGTGAACCGGGACGCGTCGCCGCCGGAGGAGCGATGAACCTCGACTTCCTGTCGGGGGCGCTGGCGGCCTGGGCGGTCGCTTACAGCTCCGTGGCGTTGTTCTTCCTGCTCGCCCACTTCTGGGCGCGCCAGCAGCGCGAGTACCTCCTCTTCGGGTTGCTCCTCTTCGCCCTGGCGGTGATGAGCGCAGGGATCGCGCTGATCTTTCAGCCGCAGGGTGCTCCTCCCCACCTGCTCGGCAACCGCGTCGCGATGACGGGCGCTCTCCTCGCCGTCTCGTTTCAGCTGCAGTTCGCCCTGCGTTACAGCGCCCGCTCTCGGCCGTGGTACGTCTGGCCTCCCTTCGTCGTGGCGCTCGGCATGCTCGTGTGGACCTGGAGCGTCTCCTGGCACGTGAGCGCGACGCCGCAGGAGCCGAACGTGCTCTTGATGCGGCTGCACCCGAACCTCGGCACGGCCTTCAGCACCTTCGTCCTGACCGGGGTGGTCCTCAGCGCCGTGCTCCTGCTCGACACCTACCGGCGGGGCAAGCTCGAGGCGGTGCTCCTGCTCGTCGCAGTGGGGCTCGTGGGGGCCGCGTGTGTGCACGACGTCTTCGTGCTCCACACGCGCCTGCGCCGGGCCAGCGAGTTTGTGTCGCCCCACGTGCTGTGGGTCTACGTGGTGGCGATGGCGGCGACGCTGTTGCTCCATTATCGGGGCGCGGAGGGCCGCCTGGCGGAGGCCGCCTCGAGCCTGCGCGCCCGCACCGAGGAGCTCAGGCGCTCCCACGCGGAGCTCGAGAAGGTACAGAGCGAGCTGGTGCGCAAGGAGCAGCTGGCGGCGGTGGGCGAGCTCGCCGCCTCCATCGCCCACGAGGTGCGGAACCCTCTTGCGGTGATCGTCAACGCCAACGCGGGGCTCCGCCGGGGCACGCTGAACACGGAGGATCGCGAGACGCTGCTCTCGATCATCGACGAGGAGACGGAGCGGCTGAACCGGCTGGTGGAGGAGCTCTTGCGCTTCGCGCGTCCGGTCTCCGCGCGGCGCTCGGCGGTCTCCCTCGTGGAGCTCTGCGAGGACGTCCGCAAGAACGCGCCTCCGGGGCACGAAGTGACCGCAGAGATCCCCGACGACCCTACCATCGAGACCATCTGGGTGGATCCGACCCTCTTCCGGGTGGTGCTCGACAACCTGGTGGGAAACGCCTGCCAGTCCATGTCCCCCGGCGGAGCGGTGGGCATCAAGGTGCGCCAGGGCACCTTCGAGGATGGGCGCGACGCCACCGTCATCGAAGTGGTCGATCAGGGGCACGGCATGGACACCCCCGTGCTCCAGCGGGCCCTGCATCCGTTCTTCACGACGCGCCCGAGCGGCACGGGGCTCGGCTTGCCCATCGTGCAGCGCTTCGTCGAGGCGCACGGTGGCGACCTGTGCCTCACGAGCCACCTAGGGTCCGGGACCACGGCCACCCTACGCATCCCCCGCAGCGTCCCGGTAGGGGGAGGCGCCCACGAACCCAGAATCCCGGTCGAGCTGACCGTCAACGAGGAGCCCCTTGGCTGATCGACGCAAGCACCTCATCGCCCTCGACAAACGCTACGTGTGGCATCCCTACACGCCCATGCAGTCCTACCTGCAGGGCGGCGATCCCCTCGTCATCGAGCGGGCCCAGGGCTCCCGCCTGTTCGACACCGACGGCAAGAGCTACGTGGACGGGAACGCCTCCTGGTGGACCGCGCTGCTCGGGCACAATCACCCGCGCCTGGTCCGTGCGCTGCGGGACCAGGCGGAGCGCCTCTGTCACACGTCCCTGGCGGGCGTGACCCACGAGCCCGCGGCGCGGTTCGCGGAGGCGGTGGCTGGGCGCTGCCCGCCGGGGCTCCACCACGTGTTCTTCACGGACAACGGGTCGACCGCCGTGGAGTCGGCGGTGAAGCTCTGCGCCCAGTACTGGCAACAGAACGGCCGACCTCAGCGCACGCGGTTCCTGTCCCTCGAGGGCGCGTTCCACGGCGAGACCCTGGGCGCCACCGCCCTCGGCGGCGTCGAGGCGTTCCGACGTCCCTTCGCGGCCCTCACCATGCCCGTCACCCACTTGCCGTCCCCCGCGCAGGGGCTCGACCGCGCGCTCACCGCCCTGTCCACCGCCCTCGCCCAGGGCGCCGACGAGATCGCCGCGCTGGTGGTCGAGCCGCTGGTGCAGGGCGCCGGCGGGATGCGCATCTACGATCCCGAGTACCTGAGGGGCGCCCGAGAGCTCACCGCCGAGCACGACGTGCTGCTCGTCGCCGACGAGGTGTTCACCGGCTACGGGCGGACAGGGACCTTCTGGGCCTGCGATCGCGCTGGGATCACGCCGGACGTGCTCTGCTCCGCCAAGGGGCTCAGCGGCGGGCTCCTGCCCTTCGCGGTGACCGTCACCACGGACCGGATCTTCGAGGGGTTCCTCGGAGGGCCGGAGCGCGCGTTCTATTACGGGCACACCTTCTGCGGGAACCCTCTGGGTGCCGCCGTGTCGCGGGAGGTGCTGGCGGTGTACGAGGACGAGCGGGTCCTGGAGGGAGTGCCGGAGCGCGCCGAGCGGATCCGCAGGACCTTCGAGGAGCTCGCGTCCGTGGGTGGAGTGGCTGACGCACGCAGTCTCGGCATGGTGGGCGCCCTGGATCTGGCCGGGGGGACCGGTTACCTCGAACGAGGCGGCTGGGAGGTGTACGAGCGCGCTCGAGCGCGGGGCGCTTATTTGCGACCCCTCGGCAACGTCGTGTACGTCGTGCCTCCTCTGAACATCCCGCTGGAGGACCTAGACGAGCTCCTGGCGATCCTCGCCGACTGCGTGCGGGAGGTGGCGGGCTAGATCACCGCTCGGTTCGCCATCGGACCCCCGAGTTGCGCCGGGCCGCGGCGTACTCCGTGATTGGTCTCCGCGATTGGTACTCCGCGACGGGCTCGGCGACGGGCTCGGCGATTGGTACTCCGCGACGGGTTCGGCGATGGGCTCGGCGATGGGCTCGGCGAAGGGCTCCGCGGCGGCGGCCCTTGACGGATCCGCGGGAGAGCGGCACGACAACCAGACCCATGGCTCAGCGTAAGCGCTATCTGTTCGTGTGCGTCAACCGGCGTCCCGACGGGACCCCCAAGGGTTCCTGTGCGGCTCGGGGGGCCGTCGAGCTCCACGCGCAGCTGAAGGAGCGCCTCAAGGAGCGGGGCCTGGCGGCGACGGAGGTGCGCGCGTGCACCTCGAGCTGCCTCGACGTGTGCTGGGTAGGGCCGGCGATCGCCGTGGAGCCCGATCATTTCATGTACGGGCGCGTGAGCCTCGAGGACGTCGACGAGATCATCGACGGGCTCGTCGAGGGGAGACGGGTCGAGCGTCTCGTGCTGAGTTCGGATGACTACGAGGAGCCCCGGGAGCTTCGAAAGCGAGCCGCCGGAAAGGAGTAGCTCGCGCCCTCCCGCTGGCGCTCTCGGCAGGAGACGCCGGTCCAGCGGCCGTGTCCCGTGACGTCCCGCCGTTCAGCGGGCGGGGTGCTCGCCCGCAGAGGGGTCATTTCCCGGGGGCATGCCTCGTCGCGGGCTATCCTTCTAAGCTCCTACCGGGCCCTTCCCGCGGGACGGGTGCTGGGAGCGCGAGGGCTGCTTCGAGCCCCTGGCCACTGAGTCGGGGTGGGGGTGCGCTTTCGACGACGGCGAAAAAACATGGAAGGGCTGCTCCGGTGACCCTATACTTCGCCATAGTCATCCTTCCTGACCGGCGAGACACCTACATCATGCGTTCCGTGCTTTTTCTTGGTCTCTTGAGCTGTATCACCGTCGCTTGCGCCACCGCGACCGATGCCCCCGACGACGGGACGTGGGGCGGTGGGAGCACGGGAGGTGCCAACCCGGGGACCGGGGGCGACGCCGGCCCTTCGACCGGTGGTTTCGACGGGAGCACGGGGGGACTCGGACAGGGTGGCGCCGCGACGGGCGGCACGATGTCGACCGGCGGTGACACGGCGACCGGTGGCGCGGCGTCGGGCGGGGCGCCGAGCGGAGGCACTGGCGGCTCGGGGGGAGGCACGATGCTCGAGTGCGAGGACGCCGTGCAATGGGTGGCCGAACAGCACAGCGTCAACTACCCACCGGGGCAGCTCTTCACTTACGAAGGCGGTGTGTACCGGTACGACGGAGACGTACCGATGACCTACGTGAACGGGGACTGCCCGCCCGACCGAAGCGGGGCGGCCTGGTGCCAGGGCGGTCAGTACCCCTACTCCGACGTCACCGACTGTTGAGCGTTCCACGCCGCCGTTGACAAATTGTCACTCCAGCGCCCTCTGAACCCCGTCCCAGTGCCAAGCTGGCGACGGGGTTCGCGCATCTGGTGAGAAAATCATCGGAAAATCAGCTGGGCGCGCCCATTGACCGCTGGCACGGCTCTCGCTTTAAGGGGGGCGGCGCGATTTCGTCCCACCCTTCGGGCTGATCGTCCGTTCCCGATCTGTCAGGCTCATGCCCGTGTCACTCGACGCTCTGCTCAAGAAGTACTTTCCCGCCGTGGTGCTCGGGCTGTTGGCGCTCGCCGCTTACTTCCAGGCCGCGGGGTTGAGCCAGCTGGTGGGCAGCGCTCTGGCGCCTCAGGGGACGGAGGGAGCGCAGCCGAGCCCGTTGGGGGCGCGCTTGCCCGCGTTCGAGCGGCCGAAGGCGACGGCGATCCTCGAGCGCAACCCGTTCGACTCGGTCACGGGGCCCCTGGTCGGTGAGATCGACATCGAGTTTCCTCAGTCGGAGGCGGCGGCGCAGGTCGACGAGATCCATGAGCCCCTGACGGCGCCCGCCTGTGACGGCGTGAAGGTGCACATCGTCACGGAGTCCACCGATCCCTTGTGGTCCTTCGCGGCCATTCAGGGCCCTGGCGATAGCCACCCCACGCTGCGGCGGGTCGGAGACGCGGTCGGCGATCGCAAGGTCGCCTACATCGGCTTCAACCCCCTCGAGGCGAGCCCCGCGGTGTGGCTCGAAGGGGGCCCGCTTTGTCAGAGCTTGATGTTCGTGGAGCAGCCCACGGCGCGCCCGGCCGAGAAGAAGCCCGCGCAGGCGGACGACGCCCCCGCCGCGAAGGGCGGCCCGAGCACCGTCGACCCGGACATCAAGAGCCGCATCCAGAAGGTCAGCGACACGGAGTTCAACGTGGATCGCGGGGTCCTCGACAAGATCCTCGAGAACCAAGCGGAGCTGATGAAGTCGGCGCGCATCGTCCCCGAGCAGAAGGACGGGCAGGTGGTCGGCATCCGCCTCTTCGGTGTGCGGCCGGACACGCTGCTCGGCACCTTGGGGTTGCAGAACGGCGATCGTCTCGAGTCCATCAACGGTTTCGACATGGGCAGCCCGGAGAAGGCGCTCGAGGCCTACGCGCGCCTGCGTACCGCGAGCAACATGAGCGTGAAGGTCAACCGACGCGGTCAGTCCATGTCCATCGAGTACAAGATCAAGTGAGTCTTTCGTGAGCGCATCCCCCACCTCCCCCTCATCGCCTCACCGTCCTTCGGCGCGCGCCCCCTCGCGCCGAGGGCTGAAGGGCCGCGTCGCGCTCCTGGCGCTGTCCTCCCTCTTCGTCCACGGCGTCGCGAGCGCACAGGCCGGGCGTACCCGCCAGGCGCCCCGCCCGGCCCAGGGCCAGGCGGCCCCGCAGGCTCCGGCGGAACGAGAGCCGCCGGGCGCGCAGGGCGAGCTGCCCAGCACCATGGAGAAGATCGCCCAGGCCACGGACGTCGAGTTCCGCCCCAAGCCCGGCGGGCATCGGGTGAAGTTCAATCTCCAGGACGCGGATCTCGCCGAGCTGGTCAACCACATCAGCGGCATGACCGGGCGGCGCTTCATCTACGGCGCCAAGGTGCGGCAGATCAAGGCGACGGTGGTCGCGCCGGAGCCGGTGACCCTGGACGAAGCCTACCAAGCGTTCCTCTCGATCCTCGAGGTGAACGGCATGACGGTGGTGCCCCACGGCCGCTTCCTGAAGATCGTCGACAGCTCGGGCGTGATGAACCAGGCGACGCCGGTCTACTCCCGCGGGGCCCCCGTCCCGAACACGGATCGCTTCCTCACGCGCCTCTACCGGCTGCGGCACGTGGACGCGGAGGAGGCGGCGGCGCTGCTCACGAAGTTCAAGAGCAAGGAGGGTGACGTCTCCGTGTACGCGCCCGGGCAGCTCTTGGTGCTCACGGACACCGGGGCCCAGGTCCAGCGCATGATCCGCATCCTCGAGGAAGTCGACGTGGGCGGCGCCGGGCAACAGATGTGGATCGAGCCGGTGAACCACGGCGCGGCGGCGGACATGGCCGAGCGCATCAACGAGCTGTTCGAGGTCGGTCAGGGCGGCGGCAGCGGCCTCAGCAAGGTCGTCGCCGACGAACAGACGAACTCCCTCGTGGTGGTCGGCAACGAGGAGTCCTACGTCAAGCTGCTCGAGGTGATGAAGCGCCTCGACAATCGGCCCGGCGAAGGAGGCAAGGTCCAGGTCCTGCCGCTCCAGCACGCGATCGCCGAGGAGCTGGCCCAGACCCTGCAGCAGATGTTGACGGGACAGCGCGGGG
Source organism: Pseudomonadota bacterium (assembly GCA_023460875.1). Lineage (GTDB taxonomy): Bacteria > Myxococcota_A > Polyangia > Polyangiales > Polyangiaceae > NIC37A-2. The sequence continues at coordinate 30,438 of JAEWOQ010000194.1, read as the reverse complement.
GCCAGGCGGGCGGGCGAGGCAACCAGGCTCAGCAGGCGCCTGCGTCGCCTGGCGGCGCAGGCATGTTCGAGAGCGAGGTGCAGGTCACGCCGGACGTCGCCACGAACTCGCTGGTGATCACGTCGTCGGCCCGCGACTTCGCCCAGCTGCGGCTCGTCGTCGACAAGCTGGATCAGCCGCGCCGGCAGGTGTTCATCGAGGCGGTCATCATGGACGCCGGGGTGAGCGACACACAGAACCTCGGCTTCTCTTGGCACGGTGGCGCCCAAACGGACTTGGGGGGCCCCGGCGACTCTCTCGTGCTCGGCGGCTTCAACGCGCGCAACTCGGTGTTGTTCCCCACGGATCCGAACATGCTGCAGGGCCTCGCCGCTGGCGTGCGCGGCGCGGAGCTCCCCGGGACGAGCAACCTCTTCCAGAACGGCCTCAGCATCCCGGCCTTCGGCGTGGTGATCCAGGCCATGGCCAGCTCGGGCCGAGGCAACGTGCTGTCGACGCCGCACGTCATCGCCACCGACAACGTCGCCGCGGAGATCAACGTGGGCGAGAACATCCCGCTGCAGACCAACCTCGGCGGGCTCAGCAGCCTCGGCGGCCTCGCTGGGGCCGGCGGGCAGCAGGGCATGATGGGCGGCCTCGGCATGATGGGCATGATGGGCGGGTTCGCCGCCCCCCGTCAGGACGTCGGTAACCGCATCCGCGTCACCCCGCACATCAACGAGTCCGATCAGGTGCGGCTCGAGATCGAGCTGGAGAGCAGCGCGCCGGGCACCCCCGTCGGCGCCCTGGGCGCGGTGCCCATCACGCGCCGTACGACCACGACCACCGCGGTGGTGCGGGACCAACAGACCATCGTCATCGGCGGGCTGATGCGTGACGAGTACGTCACGTCTCGTGACAAGGTGCCGGTGCTCGGTGACGTCCCGGTGCTTGGGTTCTTGTTCAGCTCGACCAGGCGGGAGAAGAAGCAGAGCAACCTGCTGCTGATCCTCACGCCCCACGTGATCCGCGAGCAGGCCGATCTCCGCCGCATCTTCGAGCGCAAGATGCGCGAGCGGCAGGAGTTCCTGGATCGGTACTTCGTGTTCGCGACCGATGGGTGGAAGCCGCCGATCGATTACTCGCGCGCCAACGGCCTCGTCGAGGATATCCGCCAGGCGTACTTCGAGATCGACGAGATCCAGAGGCTCGAGGAGGAGCTACGTCCGCGGGAGCTCCACGAGCACGTGCCCAGTGAGCCGATCGACCTCCCCGCGGGGGTCCGTACGGAGGGTGGCCAGTCGGCCCCTGCGTCTCCCCCGGCGCAGCAGCGCCAGCGTCGTCAGCGGGCCGCCCCAGCGAGGACGAGGAGCAGCGTCGACCCTGTGATCCCGGCTCAAGGGGTCGCCTCTCAACCGCTCCGCATCGCGCCGGTGGCGCGCAGCGTGGACGTGCAGCGGGTGGAGTGAGGATGGAGGAGCAGCGAGCCCTGGGGAACATCCTGGCCCGCCACGGCGTGGTGAACGCCGAGGTGCTCGAGGGCCTGTACGGTCAGCAGCGGGAGAAAGGGACCCCGCTGCTCGAGCTCGTGGTCCAGGCGCGCGCCGCGAGCGAGGCCGACGTGGCCCGCGCCCTGGCGGCCGAGTGCGGGCTCCCCTTCATCGAGAAGATCGACATCGCCGCGGTCCCCCTCGAGGTCGCGACGCGCCTGCCCATCTCCTACGCCAAGAACCAGAAGATCCTGCTCGTCGCCGACCACGAGCACCACGTCGAGCTCGTCTGCGCCGATCCGCTGAACGTCTCGGCGATCGACGACGTGCGCGCGCTGATGGACAAGGACGTCTCCGCGAGCGTGGCGGCTCCTGGCGTGCTGGTGGACGCGATCAACCGTGTCTACGAGCGCCAGGACACGATGAGCGAGCTCGAGTCGGACAAGCAGGTGGCCGACGACGACCAGGTCGACCTGCTCGACTCCGACGACGACGCCCCCATCATCCGCTGGGTGAACGCGCTCTTCTCCCAGGCGGTGAAGGAGCGGGCCAGCGACATTCACATCGAGCCTGAGGAGAAGGAGGTCATCGTGCGCTATCGCATCGATGGCCAGCTCTATGTGGCGCGCCGGGCCAGCCGCCAGTTCATGGGCGCGGTGATCGCGCGCGTGAAGATCATGGCGGGGCTGAACATCGCGGAGAAGCGCTTGCCCCAGGACGGCCGCATCTCGCTGCGCATCGCCGGCCGCGGCATCGACGTGCGTGTGTCCACCGTCCCGACGAGCCGCGACTACGAGCGGATCGTGATGCGCTTGCTCCAGAAGACGAACGTCCTGCTCGATCTGAGCGACCTCGGCTTCGCGGCGCGCGACTACACGGTCATGGATTATCTGATCAGGCGCCCGAACGGCATCATCCTGGTCACGGGTCCCACCGGCAGCGGTAAGACCACGACGCTCTACGCCTGCCTCAACAAGATCAACCGACCCAACATCAACATCCTCACCGCCGAGGATCCGGTGGAGTACGAGATCGGCGGCATCCACCAGATCGCGGTGCAGCCGAAGATCGGGCTCACCTTCGCGAGCGCCCTGCGCGCGTTCTTGCGCCAGGACCCGGACGTCATCATGGTCGGCGAGATCCGCGACAAGGAGACGGCCGACATCGCGATGCACGCGTCGATGACCGGCCACCTGGTGCTCAGCACCCTGCACACCAACGACTCGGCGGGCGCGGTGACCCGGCTCGTCGAAATGGACATCGAGCCCTTCCTCGTGCGCTCGACGGTCATTGGTATCCTCGCCCAGCGCCTCGTGCGGGTGCTCTGCGAGCACTGCCGGGTCCCTTACGAGGCCACCCCATACGAGCTGCAGCAGCTCGGCATCGATCCGGAGCGCACGCGCTGGCGCGACAACCGCACCATCTCTCCCCGCTACCAGATGCCAGGGGTGGAGTACCACCCGGTGGGCTGGCGCGAGGAGGCCATGCCGACCTTCTACAAGCCGGGCGGCTGCGAGCAGTGCGACAACAAGGGCTTCACCGGGCGCCGGGGCATCTACGAGCTCATGGTCGTCGACGACGTGGTGGGCGCCCTCGTGCTCAAGAACGCGGACGCCCAGACCATCAAGCGGGCAGCCCAAAACTCCGGGATGGACACGATGCGCGATGATGGCGCGCGGAAGGTGCTCCAGGGTCGCACGACCGTGGAAGAGGTCGTCGCCGCGACGCAAGAGGACGTGATCGTCGACGAATGACGTGTCAGTAAGCGGGGCCTGGCACCCGGACGAGAGCGATGGCCGTATTCGAGTACAAGGGGATTCAAGTCAGCAGCGGTAAACCCGTGAAGGGGTACCGTGACGCCGAGAATCCGCGCGCGCTCCGCCTCGTCCTGCGCAAGGACGGCGTCCTGCTCACCTCCGCGCAGGAGGACTCTGGGAAGAAGACCGCCGCGAAGCGGAAGGACATCGACCTGCTCGCGCCCTTGCGGCGGGTGAGCACGGCCGACGTCGCCGTGATGACGCGGCAGCTGGCGACGCTCGTGCGCGCGGGAATCCCCCTGGTGGAGTCCATCGCCGCGCTGACGGAGCAGCTGGAGAAAGAGCAGTTCGTCCGGGTGATGTCGGAGGTGCAGGCGAGCCTGAAGGCGGGGACCAGCTTCGCCAAGTGCCTCGAGCAGCACCCGCGGGTGTTCCCACCGCTGTACGTGAACATGGTCGCCGCCGGGGAAGCGTCGGGCATGTTGGAGGCGGTGCTCGAGCGCCTGGCAGACTTCATGGAGGGGCAGGCGCGCCTCAAGGGCAAGGTGATGGCGGCCCTCGCTTACCCGGTGCTGATGTCCATCATCGGCACGGTGATCGTGGGGGTGCTCATGGTCACCGTGGTGCCGAAGGTGACGAGCATCTTCGACAACCTGGGGCACGCGCTGCCCTGGTACACGCGCCTGCTCATCTTTACGTCGGATTTCGTCTCTGGCTTCTGGTGGCTCGTCATCGGCATGGCGGTGGGGGGCGGGGTGTGGTTCCGGAGGTGGAAGGCGAAGCCCGCTGGACGGCTGCGCTGGGACACGCTGCGCCTGCAGTTTCCCATCTTCGGGCGGTTGATCTTGCTCGTGTCGGTGGCGCGCTTCTCCCGCACCCTGGCCACGCTGCTGGCGAGCGGAGTCCAGCTGCTCCAGGCGATGGAGATCGGTAGGAACGTGCTCGAGAACGCGAAGCTGGAGGGGGTCGTGACCGAGGCCATCGGCTCGATCCGCGAAGGTGAGAGCATCGCCGAGCCTCTGAAGCGCAGCGGCGCGTTCCCTCCCATGGTGACCCACATGATCGCCGTTGGAGAGAAGTCAGGGCGCCTGGAGGAGATGCTCGAGAACGTCAGCCGCGCCTACGAGGCGGACGTGGACACGAAGGTCGCTGGGCTCACGAGCTTGCTCGAGCCATTGATGATTTTGGCGCTGGGCGGCGCGGTGGGCTTCATCGTGATGGCCATCCTCATGCCGCTCATGCAGATGAACACGATGGTGCAATGAACGGGGACGACGCGCGCTCAGAGAGCCGGTGGGGGCGCCGCGACGCAGGAGCGCCCGTCGGAGCCAGCCCTCACCGCACGGGCGCAGGGCACCGGCATGGGCGGGCCGCGCTGGACCCGAGGCGAGGAGGCGCGCGTGCGTAGGCGTCGGCTCGGAGATCGGCGCATCTTCTTCCCCTGGGAGCGGAGGGGAGGGCTGCTGCGATACTTCGCGTTCGGGCGTCTGCGTCCCTTCGTGGCCGTCGGCCTGCTCCTCGCGTTCGTGGGGTGGGTTGGTGTGCGAGAGCGCCGAGCGACGGGAATACGTCAAACACGTGCGACGTTGTTGGACTTGAGGCGTGCCGTGGACGCTTACCTTGCCGATCACGACGGCGGGTGCCCCGAGAAGCTCGAGCAGGTGCTCGCCTACACCAAACGGCAGGATCTCCCCCGCGACGCCTGGGGACAAGACTTCCGGCTCGTCTGTCCGACGGACGTTCCAGGACTCACTTACGAACTCATGAGCGACGGCCCGGATAGAAAGCCGGGTGGTCTGGACCGGATTCAATAAAGAGGAAACCATGGCACGAACTCATCTCGCCCCGTCGCCCTTCCGCGCGCTGCTGCAGCAGCGCCTCGCTGCTCGCAAGAGCCGCCGCTTGGCTCGCGGCGTGACCCTCGTCGAGGTGCTCATCGTCGTGGCCATCATCGCCATGGTGGCGGGCAGCGTGACGGTCTTCGCCCTGCCTAGGTACAAGGAGAGCCAGATCACCTCTGCCGGAACGGCCGCCCGCGTCGTGCGGACCGCCGTCCAGCAGTGGCAGCTGTCCAACAACGAGTACGGGACCTGCCCCACGATCAGCCAGCTCGTGCAGGACAGGCAGCTGGACTCCGGCCAGAGCACGGACGATCCGTGGGGCCAGCCGTTCACCATCTCCTGCACCGACGACGAGGTCGTGGTGGCGTCGAACGGGCCCGACAAGAAGCCGGGTACGAACGACGACATCGTGATCCCGAAGGGCGCCGCGGTCAGCGGCCGCTGAGGCGGGCGACCGCCGTACGGGCCGCGACCAGTAGTGGGAACTCTCGATGCGCACCTCTTGTCTCCCTCCACCGAGCTTGGGCTCGGCCGGGCCCCTCGTGGGGCATCCCCAGCTCGGGGCGAGGGGGCGGTGCGCGCGGGGGCCGTCTCGGGGCGTGACCCTCGTCGAGGTGCTCATCGTCGTGGCGCTGATGGGGCTGCTCGCCGGATCGATCCTCTTTGGAGGCGGGCTGATGGGCGGTGCGCGAGAGCGAGGCGCGACCGCACTCCTGATCACGGCCACGCGCAAGGGGATCGCGCACGCCAACGCCACGGGGCGCCCTGTTCGCCTGGTGATGGACCTGGAGCAGCAGCGCGTGCACCTCGAGGAGTCGAGCTCCTCGAAGATGGTGCGTGACAACCCCAAGACAGTGGATCTGCGGGCGCGAGCGAAGCGCCTGGAGCGTGAGGTCCGTGAGGAGGCGGAGAGGGCGCTCGACGGCGACGTCGGCGTGACGAGCGGCTTCAGGCCAGTCCTGTTGCTGGGAGAGGAGGGCTCCGATGCGGGTCGGGAGCTGGGCGTCGGCGTGAAGTTTCGTCTCGTGCAGACGGATCGTGACCCGGACCCCGTCACCACGGGCAAGGCGTACCTGCATTTTTGGCCGGGCGGTGTCACAGAGCACGCGGTGATCCAGGTCTATTGGGGCTCCCCGTCGGAGGAGGGGCTGACGGTGAGCGTGAGCGCGCTGACGGGGCGCGCCTCCGTGGCGCGCGGTCGCGTGGGCCTGCCCGAGCCGAGGCTCGATGGCGAGTACTCCGAGAGGGACGAGCTCTGATGGTCCAGCGTCGCGCTGCGCAGGTGCGGGGGTTCACCCTGCTCGAGGTCCTCGTGGCCGTCAGCATCCTCGGCCTCGGGTTGACGGTGATCCTGAGCTCCCAGGCGGGGCTGTTCGCGAGCACCCAGCGGGTGGAGCACCTCACTCAGAGCGCGAACCTGCTGCGCTGCAAGATGAGCGAGGTGGAGCTGGAGCTCATGCAGCTGGGGTTCCCCTTGCTCGAGAAGACGGAGCGGGGGCCCTGCTGTGGAGACGAACCCGGCGGCCCCTACACCTGTGAGTGGACCATCCAGACCATCGAGATGCCCCAGCCGGCGACCTTCGGCGAACAGGGCGACTCCGCCTCCAGCGCCTCCAGCACCTCCAGCACGTCGAGCAGCTCGACCTCTGGGGGCGCGGGTCTAGACGCCCTGGGGCCGCTCGCTGGCATGTTGGGAGGCAGCGGGTTGGGGAGCATCGGGCAGAGCGGCCAGCCCGCGTCCTTGAGCGACGTGACCGAAGCCATGAGCGCGTCCATGCCCGGCGGCGGGGGCGGCTTGCTCCAGATGGCGGTCGGCATGGTCTATCCGAGCCTCAAGCCCATGCTCGAGGCGAGCATCCGCAAGGTGACGGTGCGCGTGTACTGGCGGGAGGGGCGGCGCGAGCAGGAGCTCACGGCGGTGCAGTTCGTGACGAATCCCCTCGAGGGCGGCCTCAACCCCAACACCGCCAACATGATGAACGACCTCCTCGACAGCGCGGGCGGGATCCCGGGCATGCCCGGCACCACCGGGCAGGGCACCACGGGCCCCACCGGGCGGGGCACGGGGGCGAGCAGCCCGCCGGGGGGAGGCCGCCGATGACGTCGCTGCGCTGGAGGAGACGCCGTCGATCAGAGCGCGGGCTCACCTTGGTGGAGCTGCTCGTGGCCATGTCCGTGCTCGCCCTGCTGAGCGTGCTCATTTACAGCTCCATCGACGGCATGCGGCGGAGCCGGGAAGGGGTGCAGCGCATCACGGATCGCTACCGCGAGGGCCGCATCGCCATGAACCGCATGACCCGGGAGCTGCAGAGCGCCTATCTCTCCGAGCACCTCCCGCTCTCGCCGGCCCTACAAGCGACGAGGACGGCGTTCATCGCGGATCCGGGGAGCCCCACGGATCGGCTCGACTTCAACTCGCTGGCCTATCAGCGGCTCGATCGGGACTCGAAGGAGTCCGACCAGATGGAGGTGTCCTATTTCGGGTCTCGCGATCCGAACCGCCGCGGTGTCGTCGATTTGGTGCGGCGCGTGTCCCCGCTGCTCGACGACAAGCCCGAGCAGGGGGGGCGGGTGGAGGTGCTGGCGACGGACATCGATCTGTTCGACTTGAAGTACCTCGACCCGATGACTGGCATGTGGCGCGACGAGTGGGACAGTACCTCGGCGATGCGCGAAGCCGGCCGCCTCCCCCTTCAGGTGCACATCACCCTCGTGCTCAACGAGGGCATGCGCGCGGGCTCGACCAGGAGCCGCGGCACCATCCGGCTCACCGCCAAGGTCCCCCTGCACATCAGCGGCCCCCTCAATTTCGCGATCAAGTAGGCCGATGCTCCTGTCTCGCCCCCCCTCCGGCTCTTCGCCCCGCGCGGTCACGCGCCCAGGGAGCGATCCGGCCGCCGTAGACCTAGGCGCGCGGCTCTCACGGCTCCGGGCGCGCCGCCGCCAGCGCGGGGTTGCCTTGGTCATGGTGCTGGGCACCTTGACGCTGCTCACGGTCATGCTGACCGAGTTTCAGGACGAGGCCTCCGCGGAGTTGGGGAGCTCCGTGAGCGCGCGCGACAGCGTGCGGGCAGAGTACGCGGCGCGCAGCGCGGTGAACCTGACGCGGCTGCTGCTGGCGTCGGAGCCGACGATCCGCAGCTCGGCGGGGATGATGCTCGCCCTCCTCAGCGGCGGGGGGAAGCCCCCGCAGATCCCGATCTGGAAGTACTCGGATCTGATCCTGGGCGCCTTCAACGACGACGAAGGCAAGGAGATGTTCCAGGGGCTCTCCGGGCTGAACCTCGCCGAAGGGGAGAACCTCGGCATGGAGGGGGCGGGCTTTCGGATCGAGGTGGTGGACGAGGACTCAAAGATCAACGTGAACATCGCGGCGCGCCCCGACGCCTTCTCGAAGAAGAAGATCGCCGAGCAGCTGCTGGCCCTCATGGCGGGAGCGCAGCACGAGGAGTTCTTCCAGGGGCTGGACGAGCGTGGGAACCTCGCGGATCGGCAGACGATCTGCGGGGCCATCATCGACTGGATCGATCCAGACGAGGCCTTCGAGGCGTGCGATCCGCGGGTGGAGGTGCGTCAGCAGACGGCCCCCGAGGACAGCTTTTACCAGATGCTCCCGCGCCCCTACCGACGAAAGAACGCGGCGCTGGACAGCCTCGAGGAGCTCCGCATGGTGCGGGGCGTCAGCGACGACTTCTGGACGCGCTTCGTCGAGCCGGACCCCGATCGCCCAGACAAGCGGAAGATCACGGTCTGGGGGGGCGGCAGCCTGAACGTGAACACGGCCAACGCCGACACCTTGCTCGCCCTCGTGTGCAGCGGGGCCGTCCCCAACACGCCCATCTGCACGACCGACGTGCAGCAGCGGCTCATGTTCGTGCAGACGGTGGAGCTGATGAAGGGCATGATGATGGGCGCGCCGGCCTTCAACAGCCCGAAAGCCTTCATCGACGCGGTCAAGGGCCAGGGCATGATCGGTCAGATGCTGCTCGCGCAAGGGTTCCAACCCATCCCCCTTCTCTCGGAGAAGCAGCTCCAGGACGCCGTGACCCTCGAGAGCAAATCCTTCAGCATCTACGCCACCGGCTACGTGCGCTCCGGAAAGCACGAGACCCGCAGCCGCATCCATGCGGTGGTGGACTTCAGGGGCGCGCCGCCCCCCGGCACGGCGATGCAGTACCAGGCGCTGCAGGCCATGGGGCAAGGTTTGCCGTTGCCCGAGGGGGCCCAGCAGCCGTCCGTGCCGACGACCTTCGAGCAGGGCGGCATCGCCGGGGCGTTTCTCCCGAACCCTGCGGGCAACATTCTCTATTACCGCGTTGACTGACCCAGCGTGTCCAAAGGAACCTCCAGCTCATGAGTCGAGTCGTCGGTATCGACGTCACCCCCCGCCACGTCCGCGCGGCTCTGCTGCGCGTGGCCTATCGCAAGACCTTGCTCGCAGATCTTCGGGAGGTGGAGCGCTCTGACTTCGAGTCGCTGGCGCAAGCGATCAGCGCCTGTACCCAGGGGCTCGGCGAAGGGCCCGCAGGAGCGGCGCCGGGGACGGGGGGGCGCATGGACGCCGTGGGCGTCGTGCTCGATGGGCGCCGCGTGTTCGTGCACCACCTCGCTGTCCCGGCGACGGCGCGGAAGCAGCTCGACGAGCTCCTGCCCTTCGAGATCGAGGCGCAGGTGCCCATCGACATCGACGAGCTCGTGTTCGACTACGAGATCGCGCCACAAAACGCGAACGACGCGACGCTCAGCGTGCTGACGGTCGCGGCCCGGGTCGAGCACGTCGAGGAGCGCATCGCGTTGGTGCGAGAAGCCCTGGGGCGGGAGCCCGACCGCGTGGGATGCGGCCCGATCGAGCTGGCGCAGCTGGCCACGCTGTTCCCGGATCTCGCGGGCCCTGGAGCCCTGGCGATCGTCGATCTGGGGGAGGAGGTCACGGACGTCTGCGTCGTCGAAGACGACCGAGTGGCGGCGACGCGGTCTTTGTCGCTGGGCACGGGAGGCTTCCCGGACGCGGCGGATCAGCTGGTGGCGCAGCTGCGGCAGAGCTTTGGGAGCTACGCGCTCTTGAGCGGGCGAGAAGTGAGCAGGGTCTGTTTGGTCGGATCGGGGGCGAGCGTCGAGGGGGTGCAGGCCTTCTTCAGCGATCGGCTGAGCGTGCCCTTCGAGCTGCTCTCCAAGAGCACGCTCGAGGGGGTCACTCCCGCCCAGGAGCGCTTGCTGCCCCGGTTCGCGCGGGCGTTGGGGGCGGCTCAGCACGCGGCGCGCGGCAAGGGCATCAACCTGCGGCAGGGGGAGCTGGCCTTCCAGCGGGGTTATGGTTTCTTGAAGGAGAGGGCGCCGGTGCTGCTCGGGTTGGGCGCGGCGGTCCTGATCTCCTTCGTCTTCGCCAGCTGGGCGGAGACCCGCGCGCTGGCACAGGAGCGGGAGCTCCTCGTCCAACGCCTGGAGGCCGAGAGCCAGGCCGTGTTCGGCTCTCCCACGTCGGATCCGGCGGAGGTGGAGGCGCTCCTGCTCCAGGCCATGCAGCAACGCGCCGACGATCCAATGCCGCACTTCGGGGGCCTCGCCGTTGCGGTCGCGGTGTCCGAGGCCGTGTCCCCGGACATCGTTCACGACATCGAGGAGCTGGATCTCCAGAAGGGGAAGCTCACCTTGCGGGGCATCGTCAACAGCACCGACGAGGCGCAGCGGATCTCCAAGGCCCTGGAAGAGCACCGCTGCCTCGAAGGGGCGAACATCTCTAAGATCACCCAGGTGGTGAACAGCGACCGCGAGAAGTACGTGCTCGAGGCGACCGTCAGCTGCCCCGAAGACGCGGGCGAGAAGAAGAAAGCCCAGAAGTAGGGGACACCGTGAACTTGCAGGAACGATGGGGTCAGCTCGAAGAGCGCGAGAAGAAGCTGCTGGTGCTGCTCATGGCGGTCGTCGGCGCGATGGTGGTGCTCGTGGTGCCGATGGGGCTCAGCTTCATGCTGAGCTCGGAGCGGGAGGAGAACCGCGCCATCCAGGAGGCCATCACGAGCTTGCGTGAGAACCGCGCAGCGCTGGAGAAGCGAGCCGCGGAGCGTGATCGCATCGAGGCGCGTTACGCGCGCAAGGCGCCGAGCTTGCCGACCTTCGTGGCTCAGACGGCCAATCAGTCTGGCCTCGACACTCCAGAGACGCAGGACCGGGCGATGGTGCCCCACGGCAAGCACTTCGAGGAGCGGGGGACCCAGGTGCGCTTTCGGCAGGTGGGTATGCTCAACCTCGCGACGTTCATGGAAAAGGTCGAGAACTCCGGCTACGCGGTGACCATCACGCGGCTCAATGTTCGTACACGGGCCAATCGCCCGGACGAGTACGACGCGGAGATGATCATCAGCGCCTTCGATCAGAAGGCGCCCGCGCCACGCGAGGAGGCGGCGGACGGCGAGGAGAACGAGGAAGAATGAAGGATCGACTCCAGAAGTTCCTCCCCTGGGTGGGCTATCCGGTGTTCTACCTGGTGGTCTTCGCGCTGTTCACGCGCTGCACGTTCCCGTACGAGAGCGTGCGGGACCGGGTAGTGGCCGAGTTCGAAGCATCTCAGAAGCAGCCCGGCAAGCGCTTGGAGATCGACGAGCTCAGAGGGCACTGGCTGTTCGGCGTGAAGGCGGAGGGCGTGCGCTTGATCACCGAGCCGCCGCCCAAGCTCGGCGCCGCGGACGGAGAGGCTCCGAGCCCCAAGGTGATGGCCGTCGACTCGCTCGCGCTGAGCGTAGGGCTGGTGAAGCGCCTCTTCGGGGCCTGGGCCGTCTCCTACGAGGCGGAGCTCGGGGGCGGCGTCATCGAGGGGACCTTCTTCCAGAACTCCGAGCGGGCCGAGATCGTCGCGAGAGCGAAGGACGTGGGCGTCGCCGGGCTCAGCGTGCTGGAGGATCTGGTCGAGCTGCCGCTCGGTGGAGAGCTCAGCGGATCGCTGCGGCTCCTCCTGCCCGAGGGCAAGATGAGCCAGGCGGAGGGCGAGGTCGAGCTGGCCATCGCCGACCTCTCGGGGGGCGATGGCAAGGCGAAGATCCGGGACGCCATCGCTCTGCCGAAGCTCCACGCGGGCGCTCTGACGCTCAAGGCTCAGGCGATCGAGGGGCGCCTCAACGTCCAGGAGCTGAGCGCGCGAGGCCCCGATTTCGAGCTCCAATCGGAGGGGAACCTGCGGCTGCGCGAGCCCTTCGACGTGAGCCTCGCGGACCTCAACCTGGGCTTCAAGTTCACCGACGCCTACATGACCCGGAACGACATCACCAAGAGCCTGTTCGGTGAGCCAGGGTCTCGCGTGCCGGGGTTGTTCGACATGGACCCGAAGATCCGGCGCTCCAAGGCGGATGACGGCTACTATCGTTGGAAGATCGCCGGACCGATGGCGCGGCTCAACTTCCGTCCAGCGGCGCGGGCCGCGAATCGCGCGGCGCGCACGGCGGAGGCGGAGGCGGCAGAGTGAGAGGAGCGGCCTCGACGCCGCTCCACCCGCTCGCTTTATCGCCCTCGCGCTTGGTCCGCCCTTCGGCTGATCCGTCCGTCAGCCCAGCTGAACGGGGCTGACGGGTGAAACAGGGCTGCCGACGGCGTAGGGCTGCGGCTCAGGCGTCGATCGTGATGCCCAGGCGGCGGCGCAGGTCGAAGTACTTGGCGCTCGCCGAGTAGAGCACGAGCTCCTTGAAGCGCTCCTGGTTCGGGAGCGCCGCCGAGCCCTCCTCGGACGCGTGGATGACCTGGGAGGCAGACTCGAGGTCGTGGGCGACGACGAAGCCTGCCCGGTCCGCGGAGAGATCCACCCCTGCGACCCAGCGCTTCAAATCCAGCGCGGTGCCCGACTGGAGGAGCTTCGACACCACGCTGTTGAGCTGATCCTTCAGGTCGTGGCGGAGAGACGCCTTGAGGGCCGCGAGGGCCTCTGTCACGGGGCCTTCGAGATCCGCCGCGATGGGGAACTGAGGCGCCGTCAGCTTGATCGCCGCGAAGAGCCAGCTCTTGAGGGCCGTGCCCGTCGTGATGTAGTGCCGCATGTACATGCCGGGGCGGTAGTAGGCGAGCTGGCGCGCCGCTACGAAGGCGGCGACCTGGGCAGGCACCTGAGAGCTCAAACCGACCCGACCGATGACGAGGGAGGGCTCGGGGGTGTGCAGGAACGACAGACCGCCCAGGTCCGCCGGGTTCTGGTACACGACTGGTAGCGGGATGCCGAGCACGCCAGCGGCGTAGTACAGGGTCTGCGCCAGCGGCGCGGAGTGGGTGGTGGGGTCGATCCGGTGCTCGGGGGTGAACCCGTACTGTCCCGGATCCTGAGCGCGCGCCTGGACCACCGCGGGCTCGATGATCGCGAACACCGCCGTCAGGAGGGGGTTGGCGCTCGGGTGCATGATGCGTAGGCCCCAGTCCTCCTCGGTGAAGGCGTCTTGAGCCGGCGCGGCCGTCTCGGCGCGCATGCGGTTGTAGAAGCGCTCCTCGTCGGGCTCGGCGAGCTGCAAGAGGGTGAGCGTCTGACAGAGGCACCAGCTCGCGTCCGCGTTGCGGTTCGCGGTGTAGATCTTCCGGAGGGCCTTGTAGGACTCCTGTCGGAACGGGTTGTGGGCCAGCAGCTTCTCCTGGAGCGCGACCGCCTGATCCTGGTAACGCTCCGTATCGGACGCGTACAGGGAGGCGAGCTTCTCGGCGCGCTCGCGGTTCTCTGGATCGAGCTCCATCGCGGCCTCGAGCGCCGCCACGGCCGCCGGGTACTCCACCAGTTTGTGCTCGCACACAGCCGCGAGCTCGTCGTAACTCTGGAGCAGCGCCGCGCGGTCGTTCTGGCGCCGAGCGTAGGCGATCCGCTTCCTCAGCAGCTCGGCCACCGCGGCGTGGTTCCCGGCGTCGCGCTGGAGGGCGACGTACTCGGCGAGGGCCTTCGTGTTATTGGGATCTAGCTCGATGACCTGGTCGAAGTAGGTCGCGGCTTGCGCGGGATCCTGCACCTGACGTGCCGTCACCATGGCGGCCGTGTGGAGGTACTTGACCTTCTGAGCCGGCTCATCGACGAAGTCTGCCAGCTTGACGACCACGTCGACGAGCTTGTTCCAGTCCTTCTCCTCGCTGTAGAGCTGCATCAGCTTCGTGAGGAGGTTGCGATCGTCCGGGCGCAGCTCGAGGGCGGCCACGTAGCTCTTCGTGGCCTGGGTCGTGTCGCCGAGCTTGGTGGCGGCGAGCTCGCCCATCTCGATGAGGAGATCGGCCCGAGCGTCGCCGTGAGCGAGATCGAGGTGCCGTGACTTCGCCCACATCACCGCGGTCCAGTTCTCGGCGTCGGCGTGGGCGGCGGCCAGCGCCACCAGGGGCAGCGTGAGGGAGGGATCGAGCTCGCAGGCCTCCTCCAGCCTGTCGATCGCGGCGTCCACCTGCCCGGCCCTGCGCAGGGCTTCGCCGAGGCGGTAGGTGGTGAGCGCGCGCTTCGCGTCCTTGAAGCGGTGGCCGAAGCGATCGAGGTACTCTTGGAGCAGCTCCGCGGCGCGCTCCGGGGAGCCGTGCTCGAAGGTGACCTGGGCGACCCGAGCCAAGGCCTCCTCGTGGTCCGGCGCGAGGCGCAGGAGGGTGTCCATCGCCGTGAGCGCTTTGTCGGTCGAGCCCGAGCTGCTCAGGGCGTCCACGTAACGGATGAGCACGCGGATGGCTTCGTCCTGGCCCAACACCTCGGCGCGGTCCGCCAAGCGACCGTAGTGAGCGCTCGCCTCGACGAAGCGCCTCGCCTCGAAGGCGATGTCGCCCAGCACCTGGAGGCCGTCGATGTTGCTCGGATCGAGCTGGACGGCGCGTCGCGCGGCCTGCTCGGCGCGGATCTCGTCGCGCTGACGATCGTGCAGGAGGCGGGCGAGCTCACCAGCCAGCTTCGCCTGGGCCCGCTCCCCGTCCGTGCGGCCCATTTCCTGCTGGAGGAGATCCACGGCGGCGCTGATGTCGCCCCGGGCCACGTAGGCGGCGCGTAAGGCAGCCGACGCCCCCTTGTCCTTGGGGTTCGCCTCCAGAGCACGGGAGTATTGCTCGATGGCGCCGTCCCGGTCGCCCCGCTCCTCGAGGAGCTTGGCGGCGCGGTTCAAGTGCTCCGCGCGCGCCTCGGGGCTGTTCGCTTGATCGGCGAGTGCCAAGATGGCCTCGAGCGCGGCGTCGGCGTCGCCTGAGCGCTCCCGGAGGCGCACCAACGCCTCGAGGGCGCCCGCGTGCTCCGGCTCGATCTGCAGCGCGAGCTCGTAAGCGACGGCGGCGCGCTCGGGGGAACCGATTTGATCGGCGAGGATGCGGCCCCAGCCCATGGCCAGCGAGACCCGCTCCTTGGGATCTTCGAGGAGCTCCAGCTGTCGCTCGTAGAGCTTCGAGGCCTCTTCCCAGCGATCGAGGACCTTGTATTGGCGCCCCAGGGTCGCCATGACGCTCAAGCGAGCTGGGTCGATCGACAGCGCGCGCTCGAGGGCCTGCACCGCGGCCTCGTGGTTCAGGAACTCCTCCTCGTAGACCGCTGCGATGCGCTCGAGCAACGCGATCCGCTGCTTGGGCGTGGCGGCGACCGCGATCTGCTGCTCGAGGTTCTCGATCAGATCCTGGTAGCGGTTGGTCCTGGTGTACACCCGCTCGAGGCCGCGCAACGCGTCGAGGGAGGCGGGATCGATCTGGAGCGCGCTCTGGTAGCGGCGGACGGCTTCGGCGGGATCGTCTAGCCGATCCTCGAAGAGCTCGGCGATGCGGCACAGGGTGCGGATTTGCTCGGCTCCTCGCTGCGCCTCGCTGCGGCGCTCGAGGAGGGCGGCGAGGGCCTGGAAGTCTTCCGAGCGCTCGTAGAGGCGCGCCAAGGCGTCGCTCGCGCCCACGTGCCCGGGATCCTCCGCGAGCACGTGCTCGTAGATCGCTCGGGCGCTGGCCGCGTCTCCGAGGTGCTTCTCGAGGATCTCCGCGGACTCGGTGCGGAGATCTCGTGCGAGGGCGGGGGTCCCGGCGGCGTCCGCGCGGCGCGTGAGGATCATGCCGAGCTCGGACCACTGCTGCGCCCGACGGTACAAATCCGTAAGGCTCGTCAGGGCTCGCTCGTTGGCGGGATCCGTGGCGAGCACGCTCTGGAGGCAGGGCAGCGCCAGATCGAGCCGGGACAGCTTCGTGCGATACCAGTCGCCGGCCTGCAGGAGGAGCGAGCTGCGGGCGTCCGGCGGGAGGGACTCGTCCTGCGTGCTCTCGCCGACGGAGCTCAAGACCTCCGCCCACAGGGCCTCGTTCGTCCCGGCGAGCCGCTCGATCTCCTGTACGTAAGCGCTCTCACCCGGGGCGAAGCACAGGGCTTGGGTGAGGGCGACGATCGCCTGCTCGGGATCACCCAGCTCGCGGGTGTAGATGCGACCGATCTCGGCCATCGCGCGCGCCTTCTCGCCGCTATCCTCCACGGCCTCGGCGCGACCGAGGAGCATCTCAACCAGCTCCTCGTGCTTGCCCGCGCGCCGCCGGATCTCCTCCAAGCCCGCGAAGGCGACCTGATCTTCGGGATCGAGGGAGAGCAGCTCTTCGTAGGTCTCCTCGGCGCGGGCGAGGGTGTCCTCGCTGCGCTCGAACAGGCGCGCTGCCCGGAGCAAGAGGCTGCGGCTCCGGGATGGGTCGTCGTCGAGCATGCTCGCCGCGCGGCGCAGTGCGGCCGCCACCCTCTCGGGGGTCGCTCCGCGCTCCGTCGCCGCTTCGAGCTGCAGGGCGGCCTCCGCGTTCTCCGGCTCCGTGAGGAGGGTGCGCTCGAGCCCACCGAGCTCCTCCTCCGTGACGCTCGGCGCCCCCGCGCGCGCGGGGTTCAGGAACTCGGTGAGGAGCGCTTGTCGGGCGCGGGGGCGGCGGCCCGGATCCTTGGACAGGAGTTGGAGGACGAAGGCGTCGACGTCTTCCGTGACCCAGCCGCGCGGGGCCACGGTGCTCGGCGCCGCGGGCTCCTCGCGCAGGTGACCGAAGGCGGTCTCGAGCACGTCCCCACTGAAGGGGGGGCGCCCCGTGAGTAGCTCGTAGAGGACAGCGCCGAAGGAGTAGACGTCACTCCGAGGATCGGGGTCGGCGCCCTGGATCTGCTCGGGGGACACGCTCTTGGGGGACGCGCCCGTCGAGCTCAGGCCCACGCGGCTCTTCTGCACCCGCACGCGCAAGCGGTCGGAGCCCGCTTCGAACAGCAGGACGCCCTGCTCTCCGCCCGCTCCCCTCGTCACCTCGATGTTCTCGAGGGACACGTCGCCGTGGGCGAGCCCGCGGGCGTGGAGGCCGGCGAGTGCGTTCGCCACCGCCTCGAGCAGGGGGCGCGCCTCGTTGAGGTGCATGGGCCCGGTGCGAGCCACCCGCGCCGCGAGAGATGTCGTCTCGACGTACTCGTGAGCGACGACCTGGCGGCCCTCCACGAGGCCCGCCTCCACGAACGTGGGGAGGTGGGGGTGCTCGATGCGGCCCGCCAAGCGGGTGATGGTCAGGTAGCGGTGGAGCCCCCGGCGATCTCGGGTCGCCTCCGGCTGCAACACGCGCAGCCGCAGCTCGCGCCCTTCGCTGCGCGCCAGGTACAGGGAGCCCAGCCGCCCCGCCCCGAGCTTGCGCACGATCTCGTAGGGGCCGACGGCCTGTCCGACCTCCAGCTCTTCCGCTGGGGGCAGGGGAGCCAGCTGAGTCGCTCGGCGATCCACCTGGGGTTTCGTCACCAGAATGGCATCGCTCAGCGCCTCCAAGGCATCGACATCCTGACAGTAGCCGACCAGCGCCCCGGCGAAGGAGCCGAGCGTGGAGGTGCCTCCGACGATCTCTGGATCGAAACCGAGCACGTCGTGGCTCAGGACCATCAGCTCATCGAGCTCAAACAGGCGTTCCAGCTCGGCACGGAGGACATCGAGTTCCATCATGGTGTCTTGAGGAGGCTCGCGAAGCTCGCGAGTAGGTGAAGGCTCGTTGAGGCGAGGCTCTGAGTTCGCCGAAGGCTGAAGGGGTCAGCGGACGGAAAGTGGCCGGACGATAGCGCGGGGGATCGGTGAAAGGCACGAAATTCCGAGCATCTCCGTGATCGATGGCGCGCAAGCTGGAGAGAATTTTCTTGTGACGACTGCAGGAGCATGGCGGCCAGAGAGCAGCCGCTTGGAAGTTGGCCGAGCCGCAGGGAGCGGGTAGGTTGGTGTCCTACCCAATGGCAACGTCCTTCCGCGCTCCCGAGGTCCGAAGCATCTCCCGAGCCCTGCTGGTGTCCGCTGCGGGACGCGAGCGCCGCGCGCTCGTGCAACGTGCCCTCCCGCTGCTGCTGCTGGGAGTGGCCATCATCGGGGTGCCCGTGCTGCTCCTGTCGTCGTCCGGTCTGTCCAGGTTGGAGCGCTTGGAAGCCGAGAAGGAGGCGGCGCAGCTCGAGGTCTCCCGGCTCGCCAAGCGGGTCGAGCTCCTGCGGGCCAGGGTGCGCGCCATCAAGACCGATCCCGATGAGGTCGAGCGGGTGGCTCGGGACCAGCTCGGGCTCGTCCGCCAGACGGACGTCGTGTTCCATTTCAGGAAGTAAGCGGTGTCGGTCTCTCTCGTTCGCCGCCTCCTGGCCCAGACGTCGATCCGACCAGAGGCGGTGCACCGCGCCTTGTACGAGAGCAGCCGCACCAGCGGGTCCCTGCTCGAGGCGCTCCTGACCCAGGCGCCGTACGTACGTGCGGCCCTCGAGGGGATGCTGCGGCGTGGCCCGGTCGCCCCCACCGTCGACCCCGACCGGCGCTGGGTCCGCGAGCTCCCCCCCGGCTTCTGCGAGCGCCTGTTGGCCTTCCCCATCGGGGAGACCCCTGAGGGCGAGGTGGAGGTAGCGGTGGCCGACGCGGCGGATCCCCACCTCCGAAGTGAGCTGGAGGCGCAGCTCGAGCGACGAGTCCGCCTCCGACCGACCTCCCTCGAAGCGCTCTTCGCGGCGGCCGGTGTCCGAGCGGGCACGAAGCCGGGGTCGGAGCGCCCCGCGGTGCGGGTCGCGACGAGCTCACCACCCACCAACGAGGCGGCGATCCCCCTCGTCCGGCGGAGTGATCGCCCCGGCAAGAAGCGGGTGAGCACGACGCCGGGGCTCGGCTGGTCGGGCGCAGCCCCCCCTTCGAGCGGCGCGCCGACCCCCCGAGTGCGTCCCACCCCCGCCGAGGTGGAGGGGCGGCTCGTCGCCTGTGCGTCCGCGGAGGGGATCGCCGAGACGATCACCTGGGCGGGAGGTCCGGGGACGTTGGTGTTCGCCGTGCGCTCGGACCGCTTCGAGCTGCTCGCCGCTGCGCACCCCGCCGAGCCGACGCGGCTCGTGATCCCCCGCGCCGAGGTCACCGTGTTGGGCCTGGCCGTCGCAGAGGGAGACTATCGGGGGGCCCTCTTCGAGTGCGGTCCCCATCAAGCCTTCGCGCCCTGGCATGCCCCGGGGGGCCTCGTGTTCGTCGCGCCGGTCCTGGTGCGTGAGCACCCTGTGCTCGTCTTCTTGATGGATGCTGGCCAGGAGCCAGCGGCCGTCGCACGCTATGGAGGGCGCCTCGCCGTCGCCGCGGGCAGGAGCCTCGAGCTCCTCGTTGTCAGGCGCAGACGTAACCTTCACTCTTGAAGATCGATGAATGAGCGTGAGCGTGCGCAACAACGGGCCTGGCTCGAGCGGGCCTCGAAGGAGCTCGAGCGAGCGGGCGTCAGGGGCGCCGACGCTCTCGGTCCGCGGCTGCGTCAGGGGGTAGCGATCCGGCCCCTCTACACGGCGGAGGATCTGGAGGGGCTCGGGCACCTGGAGGCGCTCCCTGGGGAGCCGCCCTATGTCCGCGGCCCGCGCGCCAGCATGTATCGGGGGCGGCCGTGGACCCTACGCCAGTACGCGGGCTTCTCCACGGCGGAGGAGTCCAACGAGTTCTTCCGGCGCGCCCTGGCCGAAGGGCAGCGCGGCCTGTCGGTGGCCTTCGATCTGGCCACCCATCGGGGCTACGACAGCGACCACCCGCGGGTGGCCGGTGACGTCGGCAAGGCGGGGGGCGCGGTCGACTCCGTCGAGGACATGAAGCGGCTCTTCCAGGGCATCGATCTGGGGGCCGTCAGCGTGTCGATGACCATGAACGGCGCCGTGCTGCCCGTGCTCGCCGCGTTCATCGTGGCCGCGGAGGAGGCGGGGGTCGAGCAGGGACGCCTGAGCGGAACCATCCAGAACGACATCCTGAAGGAGTTCATGGTTCGCAACACGTACATCTATCCGCCCGCGCCCTCGATGCGCATCGTCGCGGACGTGATCGAGTACGCCAGCGAGCACATGCCGCGGTTCAACTCCGTGTCCATCTCCGGCTATCACATGCAGGAGGCGGGCGCGACGGCGGTGCAAGAGCTCGCCTTCACCCTGGCGGATGGCCTCGAGTACGTGCGCGCCGCTCGGGATCGTGGCCTCCCGGTGGACAGCTTCGCCCCGAGGCTCTCGTTCTTCTTCGGCATCGGCATGAGCTTCTTCGTGGAGATCGCGAAGCTCCGCGCGGCGCGGCTGCTCTGGTCGGAGCTCCTCACAGAGCGCTACCAACCGCAGGATCCCCGCTCATGCCTCCTCCGCGTGCATTGCCAGACGTCGGGGGTCAGCCTGACGGCCCAGCAACCGCTGAACAACGTGGTGCGGACGACGGTCGAGGCCCTGGCGGCCGTGTTCGGGGGCACGCAGAGCCTGCACACGAACGCCTGGGACGAAGCCATCGCGCTGCCCTCCGACGCCGCCGCGCGGGTCGCTCGCGCCACCCAGCTGGTCCTGCAGCACGAGACGGGGGTGACGGACGTGATCGATCCGTGGGGAGGCTCTTACTTCATGGAGTCCCTCACGGCGGAGCTGGCCGGGGAGGCGCGGGCGCTCATCGACGAGATCGAGTCGCGCGGGGGGATGACGCAGGCGGTCGCCGCGGGGTTCCCCCAGGGGCTCATCGATCGAGCCGCGATCGAGCGTCAGGCGCGCGTGGATCGGGGCGAGGAGGTCGTCGTCGGCGTCAACCGCTTCGCGTCCGCCGGCGAAGCGCCCCTCGAGGCCAGGGTGGTGGACGACGAGCGGGTGCGTCGGGAACAGCTCGCGCGCCTGGAGGCGCTGCGGGCCTCGCGGGATGACGAGGCCGTGCAGGGAGCCTTGGTCCGCTTGGCGGCGGGCGCGCGAGGCCGCGACAACCTGCTGGCGCTGTCCGTCGAGGCGATGCGCGCTCGGGCGACCCTGGGGGAGGTGTCGGCGGCGCTCGAGAGCGCGTTCGGGCGCTACGAGCAGGCGCTGCGGGGTCTGACGGGAGTGTATGGTCGGAGCGTGCAAGGCGAGCAGAGCTGGGCGACGTGTCAGCGCGCGGTGCAGGTGTTCGCCGAGCGGGAGGGGCGACCGCCGCGTATCCTTATCGCGAAGCTGGGCCAGGACGGGCACGACCGAGGCGCGAAGTTGATCGCCACGGGGCTCGCCGACGCGGGGTTCGACGTGGATCTCGGGCCGCTCTTCTCGACCCCCGAAGAGGTGGCGCGCATCGCCCTCGACAATGACGTGCACGTCGTGGGCATCTCGACCCAGGCCGGCGCGCACACGACCCTCGTGCCGGAGCTCACCCGGCTCCTGCGAGAGGAGGCGGGCGCTGGAGGACCGCTCGTGGTGTGTGGCGGCATCCTGCCCCGGGAGCATCACGATCAGCTCATCGAGGCGGGGGTGGCGGCGCTCTTCGAGCCCGGCGCCCCAGTGCCGGCGATCGCGGCGCGGATCGTCGAGCTCCTGGGCGCGTCGAGGGGCCGCGATGGCGCGCCCTGAGCTCGAGGACGACCTGTGGTCACGGCTCGTCGCCGGAGATCGACGCGCCCTCGCCCGCGCCATCAGCCTCTGTGAGAGCACCCGGGACGACCACAGGCTGCGCGCCGAAGCGATCGTAGCGCGGGCGGCAGCCGAGGCGCGGCTGGCGACGATCCCCCGCATCGGGTTCACGGGGCCCGCGGGCGTCGGCAAGAGCACGCTGCTCGACGTGCTCGGCGAGCACCTCTTACGGGCGAGGCACCGCCCGGCGGTGCTCGCGGTGGATCCCTCGAGCCGTCGCACGGGCGGCAGCCTGCTCGGTGACCAGACCCGTATGCCTCGCCTCGCCCGGGGCGACGCGTTCGTCCGCCCGAGCCCCACCCGGGGCCACTTGGGCGGCGCGGGGGCGTACACTTTGGAGGCGGCGATGCTGTGCGCCGCGGCGGGCTTCGAGCCCGTGCTGGTCGAGACGGTGGGCGTCGGCCAGAACGAGACGGAGATCGACGACCTCGTCGACCTGGTCGTCCTGCTCCTGCAGCCGGGGGCGGGCGACGAGGTGCAGGGGATGAAGCGCGGCCTGTTGGAGCACGTCGACGTGCTCGTCGTCGCGAAGGCGGACGGCCCCCTGCTCGGGGTCGCGGAGGAAACTCGGGGGCGCTTCGCGAGCGCGCTCCAGATACTACGGGGGCCCGCCGCGCCCTCCGTCGCCCTCGTCAGCGCCCAGGAGGGCACGGGGATCGCGGAGCTGTGGCAGGTGATCGAGGAGCAGCTCGGCGAGCGGCGGCGGAGCGGCGCGCGCGCCGAGCGGAGGGCGCGTCAGCGGCGCGCGTGGTTTCGCAACGGGTTGGTCGCCGCGCTGACGCGCACGGTCGACGGGAAGGGCGGGCTCCAGGAGGGCTGGGCTCACCTCGAGGAGGCCGCAGCGCAGGGTGAGCTGAGCGTGCCCGAGGCGGTGCGCGCCGTCCTCGAGGGGCTGAGCTGGACCGGCCGTTGAGCGCCAAGTGCGGCCGCTGAGCGCCAAGTGCGGCGGCTGAGCGCCAAGTGCGGCGGCTGAAGAGTCGAGCCCAGGCCCTGACCGGGTTCGCTTCGTGCCCGATCAGAGACCGGTGGCGCCATCCTTCGTGGTGAAGACGGCGATGACCTCGGGGGGCGCCTGCACCAGCTCGATGAGGGCGCCTTGCCCGCTGACTGGGTGGGTGTCGCTCGCCCGCGGGTGGATGAAGCAGACGAGGTGTCCGGAGGCGCCCGGCCGCAGACCGCCGGGGGTGAAGCGGACCCCGCGCTCGGAGAGCCAACGGAAGGCCGCCTCCAGGTCGTCCACCCAGAGCCCCACGTGGTTGAGCGCTGGCGTGTCGGGCCGCGGGCGGCGAGCCTCATCGAGGGGCTGCATGAGATCGATCTCGACGGCGCGTGGACCCGAGCCGATGCGCAGCAGCTCTTCGTCGACGTTCTCTTGCTCGCTCTGGAAGCTGCCGACGCGCTCGAGGCCGAGGAGGTCGACCCAGAGGGGGAGCAGCTGCCGCTTGTCTCGCGCGCCGAAGGCGACCTGTTGCACGCCGAGGACGCGGAAGGGCCTCATGGATACCGAGCCTGCAGACCGAACGTCCCCTCGAGCGTCGCAGACATCGCGCGCCGCGCCCCGACCGTCATGCCCAGGCCAGCGTAAGCACCGAAGTAGCGATTGAAATCGTACTGGGGACCGACGGAGAAATGAAACAGCAGATCGGAGCCGTACGCCGGCCGGGTGCTCCCCCGAGAGCGCCACTGTGGATCCTGTCCGCCGCCCTCGAAGCTCATCGCGACGGCTGGCTGCACGAAGAACTTCAGCGCCGAGTCGCTCATCGTGTAGATGCGCACGCCCGCGCCGAAGGCGCGCAAGGCGTCGGTGTCGGTCTCTGCGTCCCGGGCGACGCCGAAGCGTCCCCAGCCGAACACCTCCAAAGAGTCGAAGGGGGCGAAGCCGAGGGCTACGTCCATGTTCCAGGGAGCGCCATAGAAGCAGGACTCGTCCTCCGTGGCGCCGGGCGGCCCGCAGAAGGGAGACTCCGCGTACCGAAACATCATGCGGTAACCGCCCACGACGCCCAGCCGCAGGCTGAACTGTCCGCCATGACCGGTCCCCGCGGCCGAGCTCTCGGCCCGCCCCGTCTCGCCTCGCTGCGCCTCGCCTCGTTGCGACTCGCCTCGCTGCGTCTCGGCCGTGTCCGCCGGCTCGTCCAGCTCTCCGTCCGCCAGCGCTTCCTCGGCGAGGTCCCCGTCGTCGACTTCCTCAGCGCTCAGAGGGGCGGCCCACAGCGCTGGCAAGAGCCCAAGACCGAACGCCCACCAGGGGCGCGTCCACACCTGCGAACTCTCGTGACGAGCCATCGGCGACGACGGTAGTTCCGGCTCAGGCGTTTGCAATCCACTCGCGCTCGAGCCCTCGCGCGAGCCAGGTGACGCGCACCGGGTGCGCTCCGGCGAGCAGCTGGATCTCCCCGTCGGACCAGCCGCTGGGAGCCGGGATCGTCACGCTCCGTTGAGCGCCGAGAGCTTCGAGGGCGGCCTCGTCCGCGCGCAGGGCCAGGACGCCGAGCCCCGTGAGCACGCAGACCGTGGCGGACGGGATGTGGGGCGCGATGATGGCCCGGAGGCTGCCGCTGCTGCCCGCCTCCTGGGCGGCCCACTGGACGTCCGCGAGGGTCGTCGCGAGGACGGCGCTCGGCCCGCTCGGCGGCTGCCGTTGCGCGAGGAGCGGGAGGCTCGTCTCCGCCTGCCAGCTGGGAGGAGGCTCGGTCGCGCTGCGCCGGCTCGACGGGGGGGCTTTGACGTTCTTCTTGCCGGGCTTCTTGCTGGGAGCGCCTTTGGCGCGTCCCTTGCGGACCAGGAGCACGTCGTCCGTGGGCAGATTGCGCGGCACCGTCAGCCGCACGGGCCGCTTGAAGGAGCGAGGATCGCCGAGCTCACCAGTGGCGACCGCGTAGGCGAGCGTCTCGGCGGAGACCACGTAGCCGACGTCGTCACCGGCGGGATCCGGATCGCAGGTGCGCAGGGCGGCGCCATCGGGGGGCGCGGGATAGAGCTCGCCGGTGAGCACGCGGGGGTCGGGCTCCAGGATCCGCGCGCCGGTGGCGATCAGATCCACGAGCGCCTCGGTGCGGGCGAGCACGTCGAGGCTCTGGCGTGACGGCGGCGCGAGGAGGAAGTCGAGGTGCGCCGGCACGCGCTTGCTCTTCAACAATGCCGCGGTGGCGAGGAGGTCGCGCAGAGAGACCCCGGAGTCCCCCCCGAGGAGCACCTGCCGCACGCGCTCGCCTGCGAGGTCACGCACCGGTCGGACCTTGCCGCTGCCGTCCAGCACCAGGGGCTCCACCGCGCCGAGATCGATGGTGATCACGTCGTCCGCGGGGGCGCCGGGATCCGGGCTCGCTACCCTGTGAGCCTTCGAGCGCCGCTGATCCCGGAGGAAGACCTCCGTCTTCTCGTCGCTCGCGAAGAGGGCGCCGGCGGCTCCGAGGCGAGGCGCGGCGGCGCACAGCACCGCGCGCTCGGCCACGGAGAGGAGCCGGGCGCTCGGGCCTGCGAACTCGAGCACGACGGGCGCGTTGTGCTCCGCGTCGATGCGTTGGATCGTCTCGGCGAGGCCGCGCCGGCTCAGCTCCAGAGCGACGTCCCGGAAGCAGACGAAGGGGCGCAGCCGCCCGGTCAGCATCACCTGCACGCTGCGGGCGGGGCGCAGCCAGGTGAATCCAGTGGTCAGCGCCTCGAGCAGCTGGGTGGGGGAGGCGGGCACGCTGAGCATGGCCGCCCCGCCCACGGTGGCGAGGCGTGGTTCGTCCGTGAGCACGAGGCGCGCAGGGCTCCCGAAGCGCTCGAGGTGGACCGCCGGCGCGAACCCGATCCCGGGGCGCGCCACCTGCAGGCCGAGCTCCAAGGCCTGGGTCGGGAAGCCCTCGGACCCGGCGGCGCCACGCCACCCGATGCAGGGCTGCGGGTAGGCGACCGCGACCTCGACGGCCACCTTGCGGAGGCCGGCGTCCAGGGCCCGATCGAGCAAGCGCTGAGACTCACGGGCCAGCACCACCTGATCCACCTTGACCTGCACCAAGTCGGCAACTCCGAGGACGTCCTCGGCGTGCGCCGCGAGGATCTTCTGAGTCATGGTGCGGGGTGGATCGCCCGCCTTGGCACGCATCGCTGTTCCGCTCTTCGTTGGAGGCCTGCGGGAGCTCGCCACACTCGATCATGGCGAAGGCAGTGCCCCGCCGAGCAGGCAGGTTCTGACGGGCTCCCCAGCGCTCGACGAAGGTACCCGGATGGGATTCGGATGGTCAAGGCGGTTAGGCCCGCCTATCATTCCTCCATGTTCAAGGAAGCGCTCCGCAGCGTCGTCGAGGGTACTGCCGGTGGTTATGCCGGATTGCTCATGGATTTCGAGGGGATCCCGGTCGAGAGCTATGTGAGCGACACCTCGCCGTTCGATATTGAAGTCGTGGGCGCGGAGGTCAGTGTGCTGGTGAAGCAGATCCAGCGGGCGACGGAGATGCTCGAGGCCGGCGACACCCGCGAGGTCGCCTTCAAGAGCGAGCGGATGGTGACGTTGATCCGGGTGATCAACGAGAACTACTTCATTGCCATGACCCTCGCCCCGGACGCGAACTACGGCAAAGGCCGCTATCTGTTGCGGGTCCTTGCGCCTCAGCTGCGAGACGAGCTCTCCTGAGGGGGAGGGTGGCTGACCCATGACCACGAGTCCCCGGGCTCAGGCTCGCGTGCTGGTCCTCAGTGGACCGAACTTGCATCGACTCGGGAAGCGCGAGCCTGAGATTTACGGCTCTGCGACCCTCGAGGACGTGCACCGCTGGGTCGCCGAGCGGGCAGCCCTGCGCAACATCGAGGTGACGTGCCGCCAGAGTAATTACGAGGGCGAGCTCATCGACTGGATCGGCGCCGCAGCCGACGAGGGGTTCGCCGGCGTCCTGTTCAATCCCGGCGCCTACACGCACACCTCCTACGCCCTCTACGACGCGATCCGAGGCGGCGGGCTCCCGGTCGTCGAGGTGCACATCTCCAACCCGGACGCGCGCGAGCCGTTCCGCCGCGAATCCAAGGTGGCACCCGCCTGCCTGGGGCGCGTGGCCGGCTTCGGAGCCCGATCCTACGTCCTGGCCCTCGACGGCCTCGCCGACTCACTCACGGCGAGCGGCGTTTACGAGATCCGAGCTCTGGGCTAGCTTTCGCCGGCCCTGGCTCGGCACCGCCGGCGGCCGCGGCGATCGGGCCGCAAGGGCGACGTCGCGGAGGCTACGCGAGCGCTCACGTCGAGGAACGCGTGCCGAGCAGCCAGGCCAGGTTCAACGAGAATTAGAAGAAGACACGATGGATATCCCCCTCGAAGCCCTCAAGAATTTGATCGCCACCCTCGAAGAGAGCGGCGTTCACGAGTTCGAGTACGAGGACGACAAGAGCCGCCTGCGCCTGTCCTTCGGCGCGCCCGCGGTCCAGGCGGTCGTCGCGCCGCAACCGGTGCTCGCGCCGGCGCCGAGCGGCCAGGCTGCGGCGGCGGTAGCCGAGCAGGACGACGCCAGCATCGGCTACGTCACCTCGCCCTTCGTCGGCACCTTCTATCGGTCGCCGTCGCCCGAGGCGGAGCCGTTCACGGAGGTCGGTCAGACTGTCCGCCCCGGCCAGACCCTCTGCATCGTCGAGGCGATGAAGCTCATGAACGAGATCGAGTCGGAGTTCGCCGGGACCATCCTCGAGGTGCTCGTGACCAACGGAACCAGCGTCGAGTTCGGGCAGAAGCTCTTCAAGATCAAGAAGAGCTGAACGAACCTCGCCCGCGCAGCGCTCCGCCTTTGGCACGACGAGCGGTGTCCGCTCCTTCCTCAGACACTCCATGTTCAAGAAAATCCTCATTGCCAACCGAGGCGAGATCGCCATCCGAATCATCCGAGCCTGTCGAGAGCTCGGGATCGAGGCGGTGGCGGTGCATTCGGAAGCGGACGCCGGGGCGCTCCACGTGCGCTTCGCGGACCAGGCGATCTGCATCGGGCCCGCGCCCGCTGCGCAGAGCTACCTGAACATCCCGGCCCTGATCAGCGCGGCGGAGGTGTCCGCCGCCGACGCGATCCATCCGGGCTACGGCTTCCTCTCCGAGAACCCGCATTTCGCGCAGGTCGTCGAGAAGTGCGGCCTCGCGTTCATCGGCCCTTCGTCGGACGTGATGCGTTTGTGGGGCGACAAGCTGCGGGCTCGCGAGGCGGCCGCCAAGTTCGGCTTACCGCTGTTGCCCGGCAGCGACGCCCTGGAGGACGCTGACCACGCGGTGGAAGAGGCCAAGCGCGTCGGCTTCCCGGTGATGATCAAGGCCCGCGGCGGCGGCGGTGGGCGCGGCATGCGCATGGTCCGCGAGGAGAGCGAGGTGCGGCGCGCCTTCGAGTCCGCGACGGCAGAGGCGTCGGCGGCGTTTCGCAACCCCGAGCTGTACCTCGAGCGCCTCCTGGAGAGCCCGCGCCACGTGGAGTTCCAGGCCTTGGCCGACTCCCACGGACAGGTGTGGACCCTCGGTGAGCGTGAGTGCTCTCTGCAGCGACGAAACCAGAAGCTGGTGGAGGAGGCGCCGAGCCCCGCCATGACCGACGAGCTCAGGAGCTCCCTCGGAGAGTCCATCCGGCGGGCCCTGCGGGAGACCGGCTACGTGGGCCTCGGGACCTTGGAGTTCCTGATGGACACGGACGGCTCACTCTACTTCATGGAGATGAACACGCGGGTCCAGGTGGAGCACCCGGTCACGGAGATGGTGACGGGGGTGGATCTCGTGGTCGAACAGATCCGCGCGGCAGCCGGCGAGAAGATCGACCTGCCCGACACCCGGCCCTGGCGCTTCCGCGGCCACGCCATCGAGTGCAGGATCATGGCGGAGGATCCGGAGACCTTCGCGCCCTGGCCTGGAGCCATCACGGAGTATCACCCCCCGGGAGGCGCTGGAGTGCGGGTCGATTCGGGGGTGTTCGGGGGCTGGAAGGTGCCGAGCGCCTACGACTCGCTCCTGGCGAAGGTCATCGTGCACGCGCCGACGCGGGAGCAGGCCATCGCGCGCATGCAGCGCGCCCTGGACGAGTACATCATCGGGGGCATCCGCACGAACATCCCGCTCCAGAAGCAGCTGCTCGCTGACTGGGAAGTGAAAGCGGGCAAGATGACGACCCGGACCGTGGAGCGGATCCTCGCGGAGCGCCGCGCCTCGCGCGACTGAGCGCTCCGCGAGTTCGTCAGGGCGCCGAGTTCATCAGAGAGGCGAGCTCCAACACGAGCTCGGGTCTGGAAGCGATCAGGGAAGCGTCGATGTGCCGCGGGGGCACCCTCGGCACGCGAGCTTCCCTGGGATTTCGCGGTGGCGAACGTTGCCACGCTCGGAGGCGTTGGATAGGGTCGCCTGAAGACCGCGGTCGTGGCGTAACGCGCGACGGCCTCAACGATTTCCATTGGGAGGTGGAAAAAATGAGCGTTCTACGAATTCGCGCGTTCTCGCGTTCACGGCTCGGGACCCTCGCGGGCGGAGCGTTGTTGGTGCTCGTCGCGACGGGCTGTCAGCGTTCGAGTGCACAACCCCAGGCGGCCGCGGCGCCGCCGCCCGCCGAGCCCGCTCCGGCAGTAGCTCAGCAGCCGACGGCAGAGCAGGCGGCCCCGGTGGACCAGGCGCGGCCCGCGCCGCAGACGCCGTCGCCCGTCGTCGTCAAGGAGGTCGGCTTCGCGACCCCCGAGGCGGTCCTGTACGACGAAGAGCAGGACGTCTACTTCGTCAGCAACATCAACGGCAGCCCGGCGGCGGCGGACGGGAACGGCTTCATCTCGAAGGTCGGTCACGACGGCAAGGTCATCGAGCTCAAGTGGATCGATGGGCTCCAGGCCGACGTGACCCTGAACGCGCCGAAGGGCATGGCCATCGCCAACGACAAGCTCTACGTCGCGGACATCACGTTCGTGCGCGTGTTCGATCGCAAGTCGGGCAAGCCCCTCGGGAAGATCGGCGCGGTCGGTGCGTCCTTCCTCAACGACGTCGCGGCGGCTCCCGACGGGACGATCTACGTCTCCGACAGCGGCCTCAAGGCGGGTAAGGAGGGCCTCGAGCCGAGCGGTACGGACGCGATCTACCGGATCGGCACGCGCGGCACCGCGGATCCCGTGATTCGCGGGGCCGAGCTCAACGGGCCCAACGGGCTCGTGGCGGACAACGAGGGCGTGTGGGTCGTCAGCTTCCGCGGCGATGAGCTCTACCGGGTGACCGTGGAGGGCAACGAGGGCAAGAAGGAGAAGGCCCAGAAGCTGCCGAGCGGCGGGCTCGACGGGCTGGTCCGGACCTCGGATGGCTCCCTGTTGGTGTCGAGCTGGGACGGCTCGGTCGTCTACCGGGGCGCTCCCGGTGGCACCTTCACGCCCATCGCTCAAGACGTGAAGGCCCCGGCCGCCCTCGGCTACGACAGCAAGCGCAACGCGCTGCTGATCCCGCTGTTCCAGGACGACGCGGTGCAGATCCAGGTGCTCGCGGCTTCGCCCGGCGCTCAGGGCCCATCGGGTCAGGCGGAAGGTGCCACGGCCCCGGCGACGAAGGCCCCGGCCCCTGCGCAACCGGCTGGCGCTGCCCCCGCCCAGAAGGAGCC